>NZ_JALPRH010000049.1:0-20157 GCF_030464795.1 Paraburkholderia sp. SECH2 | reverse complement strand
TACTTGACCACTACAGTGCCGCCCCGCACAGGGGCAACACTAATAGACCACTAACAATGCAAGGAAAGGCACCAAAGCCAGAACAAGGAAAGCCCAAAGCCCCAGGAACACGGCCAATGCCGCCGCAAAAGGCAAAAAGCCCTACTACCTACTATTCAGCCGGCCTCAACTTCTTAACCTCCGCATCCGAAGGCTGCACACTCCCCCCATCGATGTAACGATAAGAAGTCATCACCCCCTTACCGTCCTTAAGACCGGTAACCCCAACAAAAGCGCCCATGGTCGACTGATTATCCTGCCCCCGATAAGTAATCGGCCCGAAGGGCGTCTCCACCCCTAGCCCCTTGAACGCGGCGGCGAGCTTATCCGGATCGGTAGATCCAGCCTTCTTGATCCCCGCCGCGATCGACATCAACGCCGAATACCCAACGACTGACCCCAGTCGCGGATAATCGTGATACTTCGCCTGATACGCATCGACAAACTTCTTGTTCGCAGCCGTATCGATCGAATACCACGGGTACCCCGTCACGATCCAGCCCGTCGGCGCCTCCGCTCCCAACGGATCGAGATAGTCCGGCTCGCCCGTCAGCAACGACACCACGCTGCGATCCTTGAACAGCCCGCGCGTATTGCCCTCGCGCACAAACTTGCCGAGATCGGCGCCAAACAGCACGTTGAAAATCGCATCCGGCTTCGCGTCGGCGATCGCCTGCGACACCGCGCCCGCATCGACATTGCCCAGCGGCGTCGCCTGCTCGGCGACAAACTCCACGTCCGGCTGCGCCGCCGTCATCAGCTTCTTGAACGTCGCCACCGCCGATTGCCCGTACTCGTAGTTCGGATACACAAGCGCCCAACGCTTCTTCTTCAGCTTCACCGCCTCCGGCACCAGCATCGCCACCTGCATATACGTCGAAGGACGCAGACGGTACGTATATTTGTTGCCGTCGGCCCAAACGATCTTGTCAGTCAACGGTTCGGCCGCGAGGAAGAAAATCTTCTTCTGCTTCGCGAAGTCGGTTAATGCGAGACCCGTGTTCGACAGGAAGCCGCCGAACAGCAATTGCACCTGCTCGCGTGCAATCAACTCCTGCGCGACGCGGATGGTGTCGCCCGGATTGCCGTTGTCGTCGCGCGACACCACTTCAAGCTGTTTGCCGAGTACGCCGCCCGCCGCGTTCACCTGCTCGAGCGCAAGATTCCAGCCGTTCTTGTAAGGCCCGAGAAAGGCCGGCTGCGCCTTGTAGCTGTTGATTTCACCGACCTTGATGGTCTGCTGTGCACTCGCGCCGACGGCCGCGAGCGATAGAACCGTTGAAACCGTGAGGCGAGAGATCCATCCTGCGCGCGTGGTCATGCGTTTCTCCGTTATCAAAAGGATTGCGGGAATGCGGTCGTTTTTATCAAGCGTTGAAGCGTTTGGCGATTCGTTCGGCGAACCGTATTGCGAATTGTGCTGCCAGTGGTGCTACGAGCGATGCTGCGAGTCATGCAAAACGTTTCGCGATTTCACTCTGCCTGCGGCGTCGCGCGAATTCTCGCAACGCTCGCCGTGACGTCCTGCCATGCCGGCTTGCCGCCGGCGAATTGCTGACGCAGGTAGGTCACGAGTTCGGCGACCTGGGCGTCGTTGAAACTGTCACGGTAAGCCGGCATCGTACCGAGTTCGGGCCGTGCAGGCGAGCCGATACCATCGAGAATCACGCGAATCAGATTATCAGGCGTCGTGCTATGCAGATTCGTGTTAAGCGCCAGCGAAGGATGCGCACCGAACAATTGCGGTCCACTGCCCGTGTGATGACAGGCTGCGCACGCACCGTCGAAAAGACGCGCACCAAGACCTGTTGCGGTGCCCGTAATCGTGCTGGCCTGCTCGTATTGACGCGCCATCGCCGCAGGATCCGTATTGGGCTCGAGAGGATTCAAAGACGCCAGATAGGTGGCCATCGCACGAATGTCGCTGTTGGGCAACGCCACCAGATCGTTGACAACCGGCGCCATTGGCCCGGCCGCGACGCCATGCAGCGGCGCATGACCGTAGCGCAGATAGCTGAACAGTTCGTCTTCGCTCCAGGGTACGGGCGCGTTGGACAGCGTCGATAGCGCGGGCGCCTCCCAGCCTTCCGCCATGCCGCCGCCCATGAACGCGGCGCCGGTTTTCTCGGCACCGAATGCATTACGCGGGGTATGGCATGCGCTGCAGTGGCCGAGGCTGTTCACGAGATACGCCCCGCGGTTCCATTGCGCACTTTGCGTCCCACTGGCGGTAAACGTATTGCGTCCGAGGAAAAGCCCGTTCCATGCGGCCATCAAGGGACGCACGCTGAATGGAAAGGCCAGCTTCGTTTCCGGCGGCCTGGAACGCACCGGCGTTTGCGCCATCAGATACGCGTAGAGCGCTTTCAGATCGTCGTCGGACGTGTTCCTGAACGACGTGTACGGGAACGCGGGATACAAATGATGGCCGTCGCGGCTGATGCCTTGCCGCATCGCCCGCACGAATGCGTCGAGCGACCATGTGCCGATCCCCGTCTGTCCATCAGGCGTGATGTTGGTGCTGTAGATGGTGCCGAAGGGCGTATCGAGCGGTTTGCCGCCGGCATTCGGCACGCCGTTGTGCGCGGTATGGCAAACCGCGCAATTGCCCAGCGCCGCCAGCAGTTTGCCGCGCGCCACCAACTCAGGCGCAAACGCGCTCGCGAGTGGCGGCGTAATCGGCGCCATGGCTTGCGGCGTCAAAGCCAATGCGCCTAGCCAGCCGGCAGCGCCCGCCGCAATTGCGCCGAGAAAACCGAGCCGCCAGCGCTTCTTTTTGCGCGCCGCCGCTTCTTCCGCTTGCGCATCGGCGAGCGCTGCGCGAATCGTCTCCGGGGTGAACGGCGGTCTGCGAAAACGCACACCTGTCGCGTCGTACAGCGCGTTGGCGATCGCCGCGGCGCCAGGCAGCGACGCCGATTCGCCTGTGCCCATCGGCGGCTCGCCGTGCCGCGGCATCATCACGACGTCGATCACCGGCACTTCGCGGAACGTCAGAATCGGATACGCGCCCCATTCCTGACTCGTGACCGCGTTATCGCCGAACGTCACACGTTCTTTCAGCGCACGGCTGGTCGCCTGAATCACGTTGCCGTGTATCTGATGACGCACGCCGTCAGGATTCACCATGGTGCCGGTATCCTGGCCGACCACCACACGCGTCACCGCAAGCTCGCCGCTCTTGCGATTGACTTCGATGTCGGCGACCCATGCGGACCATGCCGCGCCGAAGCCCGGGAATTTGCTGTGCACGTAGCGGGCGTAGGCAAAGCCTCGACCACGCGCAACGTCGCCCTCTTCCTGATCATCCTTCAAGGCGATGCTACGAGGCTGCCAGCCAGCTTTCTCAGCCACGGCCTTCACGAGATCGATCGCACGCGGATCGGTCAGATGCTTCAAACGAAACTCGACCGGATCTACGCCCGCCTCAGCCGCGAGTTCGTCGATAAAGGATTCATGCGCGAAGGTGTTCGGCAAGGCCGACACGCCCCGCAGCCAGGACGCGCGCACGATCGGCGGCGTGTCGTCGCAAACAATGCGCATGGTCCGGTAGTCGTATGGCGGCACGGATGTGCGGTCACCCATTTCGAATACCTGCGGCTGCGCGGAAATGGCGCCGGTAAGCAGCAACGCCAACGTGGGGGCGTCGTTCGATGGATAGCGCGTCGCGAAGTCGTACGCGGCGAGCTCGCCTTCGGCATCTAAAGCGCCGCGCACGTCCATCAATTGCGCAGCGCCTTTTGGCTCCCATGCATGCTCGTCTTCACGCGATAGTTGCACGCGCACCGGACTGCCGGTTGCGCGCGATAGCAGCGCGGCGTCGGCGGCGACATCGTCCGCACAATTGCGGCCGTAGCAACCCGCTGCGTCCATGCGCACGATTTCGATGTGCGCTTCGTCCAGCGCCATCAGCAAGGCGAGATCCGCACGCAACGAATGCGGGTTCTGCGTGCCCGACCAGACTTTCAGCTTCGCATCCCGGTAGTCGGCCACCGCGCACGACGGTCCAATCGACGCATGCATCTGAAACGGCCATACGTAGGTGCGTTCCAGCGTTCGGGCAGGGTCTTGCGCGAGTACTGCGTCAACGTCACCTTCGATCACCAGATCGCGCCGATTGGCCGGATTCGCTCTTAGCGCAGCTTCCACTTCTTCACTGGTTTCGAGCGCGGGCAAACCCTCTACCGCTTTCCATTGCACATGCAAGCGCTTCACCGCCTGCTGCGCGACCTCTTCGCGTTCGGCCACGATGCCGACAAAATCGCGGATCACCACGACCTTGACGATTCCAGGCAAATCGCCAACTGAAGCTTCATCGACATGCAGCAGGCTGTTGCCCATGAAGTCGCCCTGCGCGACACCGGCATAAGGTGGACGAACAACACGCCCATGCAGCATGCCAGGCACACGCACGTCATGCACGAAACTCAATTCACCGGTCGCCTTCGCCGGAATATCGACACGCGGCGTGCTCTTGCCGACGATCTTGTACGCGTCAGGTGATTTCAAAGGCGCATCGGTCGCAAGGTCCAATTCGATGCGCCGCCCGGTGATCAATTCACCGTAGGCAATGCTCTTTTCCGTCCCGCCGTCTCGCGTGAAAACCACGCCGTCTCGTACGTCGAGCTGCTCTGTGCTGACGTTCAAACGTGCGGCTGCTTCCGCCAGAAGGAACTGACGCGCTTGCGCCGCTGCATGGCGGAGTGGCACCGCCGATATCTGGATCGTCGCGCTTGCAATCGTCGGCCCCTGATTCGGCGCCTCGCTGGTGTGGCCGAGTACGACCGACACACGCGTCAACGGCACATCCAGTTCTTCCGCAACGATCTGCGCGAGCGCGGTGCCGATGCCGGTGCCGAGATCGACGTGGCCGTTGAACGCCACCACGCTGCCGTCGTCACGCACCACGAGAAACATGTCCGCCTCGGTCGGCACGAACGACGAACGCGACCCCGGCTGACCGATCGCAGGCTTCACCGGCGCCTGCGGCGGCCGCGTGATGATGAGCACGCTCTGCGCATCATAGAGCTGCCGTCGTGACAGCGGCGCGGAACGTCGATCGACGCTGAAATCCGGCCCGGTCATGCGCGCACTCCTTCACGCACGGAGGCTTGCGCAGCGAGCAGTTCGGCCGCGCGCTGCACCGCGCGCACGATCTCGACATGCGTGCCGCACCGGCACAAGTTGCGCGACAGTTCCCGCCGGATCGTCTCGACGCTCGGATGCGGATCGCGATCGAGCAACGCTTTGGCGGTCATGATCATGCCGTTCAGGCAATAGCCGCACTGCGCGGCCTGTTCTTCGATAAACGCCTGCTGCACCGGATGCAGTGCGACACGCGTGCCCAATCCTTCGAGCGTAGTGATCTCACGCCCCAAGGCAACCTTCGCGGTCGTCACGCACGAACGCGTCGGCATGCCGTCGAGCAGGACCGTACACGCGCCACACTCGCCAAGTCCGCAGCCGAACTTCGGACCGTTTAGCGCGAGGTCGTTACGCAGCAGGTAAAGCAGGGGCGTGTCCACAGCGGCGTTGACGAGATGCGTCACACCGTTCACGTGCAGCGCAAGTGGCGCCGGGCGGTTCATGACAATGCCGGCCACGCCGTGCGGCGCGCGTTCAAAGCACCACCGGCACTTCGGTCGCCGGTGGCGTATTGCGGCTGCGCCGGCAGCGGATCAAGCCGTCGATCATCACCATGCCGACACCAGGAATATCGCCGAGTTGCACGCTCTCAAGCAGAGTATCGGCAGCCGTGTGCTGCGCGCGGTCCATGAAGACGAGGTCAGCGGGACGGCCCACTTCAATCAGTCCTTGCCGCAGATTGCGTTGCCGCGCGGTATTGCCGGTCGCGAAGCAGAAGGCGATTTCCGCGGGGACATCGGCGAGACTGGAGATCAACGCAATCATCCGCAAAATGCCGAGCGGCTGCACGCCGGAACCCGCCGGACTATCGGTGCCGAGAATGATCCGATGTGGACACTTCAACTCGATCGCATGACGTGCGGTGAGCAGCGCAATGCGTTCGTTGCCGTTGTGAACGATCTCTAGCGCGCGGCTCGATTGTTCGCACAGGTCGCATACGTGCCGATAGGAGAGCGACGTATGGCCGCCATTGATGTGGCCGATCACGTCCGCATCGGCGGCGAGCACCACGTCCCGATCGATCAGGCCCGAGCCGGGAATCGACGGGCCGCCCGTGTGAATTGTGCTTTGAATACCGTACTTGCGGGCCCAGGCGACCATCTGCGCCGCTTCCTCGCCGCCTTTGACGCTGCCGAGTCCCACTTCGCCGAGCAGCTTCACGCCCGCTTCCGAGAGCTCCTTGAAGTCCTCCTCGACCATGCCCTTCTCGATCACCGGCGCACCCGCCATGACTTTCACACCACCACCGACACCCGCGCCACGCATCCCTTCGAACGAACGTTGAGCGGTAATGGCAAGCGCCTTGACGCCGACCACGTCTTTCGGACGGCCGGGCAAATGCACTTCGCCGGCGGAAATCATCGTCGTCACGCCGCCGTTCAGATTCGATTCGATCCAGCCCATCTGATTCTGGCGCGGCGTCCAATCGCCGAACACCGGATGCACGTGCGAATCGATCAGGCCTGGCGCGACCGTGGTGCCTTTACAGTCGACCGTGGTCCGCGCACCTTCGAGGTCGCAATCTTTCTCCCGGCCGATCGCGACGATCACGCCGTCGTCGATCACCAGCGTGTCCGCGTCGAGAATCGGCTGGTCGATGTCGCCGGATAACAGCAAACCGATGTTCGTTACCGCGACCTTGCCCGACAAGCCTGTCAACGTCTCTGCTGCCATCTGCTTCTCCTTTCGCACCGACTGCCCGGCGTCGCATGCGTGCACACCCTGCACGCATGCGGCGCCAATGGAATCACACGCTCAGATAAGCGCGCCTGACCGTTTCGTTCTTTGCGAGTTCGCCGATCGTGCCGCTGAAGCGGATCTGCCCTTTTTCGAGGACGTACGCGCGGTCGCTGACCAGCTCGGCGAAATGCAGATTCTGCTCCGACAATAGAATCGACAGCCCTTCGCGCTTGAGTTCGAGAATCATGTTGGCCATCTGCTCGACGATCACGGGCGCGACGCCCTCGGACGGTTCGTCGAGCAGCACCAGATACGGATTGCCCATCAGCGTGCGCGAGACGGTAAGCATCTGCTGCTCGCCGCCGCTCATCTGGCCGCCGGGGCGTTTTGGCATTTCACCGAGATTGGGGAACAGGCGGAACAACTTTTCCGGCGTCCACTCAGGCGCGCCTTCGCGTGGCGGCTGACGGCCTGTATCGAGGTTCTCCATCACGGTCAGATCGGAGAACACGCGGCGATCTTCAGGGACGAAACCCATGCCCATGCGTGCGATCCGATACGGCGGCAACGCCGCGATGTTTTGCCCGCGAAAACGGACCTCTCCCTGACGTCGCGGCAGCAAACCCATCACCGCTTTCATCGTCGTCGATTTGCCCGCGCCGTTGCGGCCCATCAGCGCGACCACTTCGCCGCGGCCGACTTCGAGGCCGACGTCGAACAGAATGTGCGCGCGGCCATAGAACGCATTGAGGCCGGCGACTTTCAGCATCGGCTCGCTCATTGCAGCGCTCCTTGTCCTTGATGGCCGCCCGCCGCTTCATACAGCGGCGCGCGTGGCTGGAAGGTCTTGCCGGTGCCGAAATAAACTTCCTGCACGCGTGCGTCGCTGCGGATCGTTTCGGCGTCGCCCTCGGCGATCAACTTGCCGCGCGCGAGCACAATCATGCGATCGGCGTACGCGAATACAACGTCCATGCTGTGCTCGGTAAACAGCACGCCGATTTGGTGTTCGGTGACGAGCCGCTTGGTGAGCGCCATCAGTTCGTTGCGCTCCTTTGGCGCCATACCGGCAGTGGGCTCGTCCATCAGTAGTAGCTTCGGCCGGTTTGCCAATGCGATAGCGAGTTCAACGCGTTTGACGTCGCCGTATGCAAGCACGCCGCAGGCGCGGTTCGCATCGGCGCCCATGCCGACCTGTTCGAGCAGGGTCATGGCTTCATCGGCATAGCGCGAGCCTGCGGGTTTCCAGAGACCAAAAGTCTTCCGTTCACGCGAGACCAGCGCCATCTGCACATTCTCGAGCACGGTCATCGAATTGAAGGTCGCGGCAATCTGAAACGTGCGGCCGACGCCCAGCCGCCAGATATCGCGCGGCCGCATGCCGACCAGTTCATGATCGTCGAGACGAATCGAACCGGACGACGGCTGTAGTTGCCCGTTGACCATGTTGAAGCAGGTCGACTTGCCCGCGCCGTTCGGACCCAGCAGCGCCAATAGTTGGCCGGCTTCGAGATCGAAGGAAACATCGTCGACCGCTTTCAGGCCGCCGAATGATTTGGAGAGGCCGGAGACGCGCAGCAAGCTCATAGCCCCTCCTTGATCGCCGTACCTTGCGATGGCGATGGAGTACGCTCTTCCGCCTTATCCACCGTATCGTCGCCGAAACGCTCGCGAATGAAACCGACGATGCCCTGCGGAAACGCGATCACCAGCAGCAAGATCGCGAAGCCCAGCAATGCCTGCCAATAATCGGTTTGCCGCGCGACGGTGTCCTGCAGCCACGTGAACACGGCTGCGCCGACGATCGGGCCAGTCAACGTCTGCAGGCCGCCAAGCAGCACCATCACGAGGCCATCTACTGAGCGGCTGACGCTGATCACCTCCGGCGAAATCGTCCCCTTGGAGAAGGCATAAAGCGATCCGGCGAGGCCACAAAACAATGACGCGACGACGAAAGCCGCCCACTGCACGCGTTTCACGTCGATGCCGATCGCCTCGGCCCGCAACACAGAATCACGCGACGCCCGCATCGCGTAGCCAAGCGGCGAGAACAGCATCTTGCGCAACAGCCACACGCCGATCACAGCGCAGACGAGCGTCAGATAGTAAAAAGCGACCGGCGACGCCAACCAGTTCGACGGCCACAAGCCGAGAATGCCGTTACTGCCGCCCGTCACGTCGTCCCACTGGAACACGACCGACCAGACGATCTGCGCGAACGCGAGCGTCAGCATCGCGAGGTAGACGCCTGAGAGACGTACGCAGAACCAGCCGAACACGAGCGCGCCTGCCACGGCAAGCAAGGGGCCGAGCAGCAACGCCGCTTCCATCGGTAGATTCAAAACTTTGAGAAACAGCGCGGCGCCGTATGCGCCCAAACCGAAGTACGCCGCGTGGCCGAAAGAATGCATGCCGCCAGGGCCCATGATGAAATGAAGACTCGTCGCGAACAATACGGCGATCAGGATCTCAACCAGCAGCACAGGCATGTAGGGAAACGCATTAGCAGCAAGCGGCGCGAGCACCAGCGCCAACAACGCGATTGCCGCCAGCCACTTCAGGCGCTTGCCTGCAGGCCGCAATGGCGCTTCAGGCGCGGCCATGCCACGCACTGCAGCGCTCGCCTTCCCTAGCAAACCCCAAGGCCGCACCACCAGCACCACTGCCATCACGACAAATTCCGCAACCAGCGTAAAGCGGCTCAACGACAGATCGATACCGAACACCGACACATGACCGATGCCGATACACAGCGCCTTGATCTCGGCGATCAGCAACGCCGCGACGAACGCACCCGGAATCGACCCCATGCCGCCGACCACCACGACGACAAACGCATTGCCGATAGTCTCCAGATCCAACGACAGATTCGCCGACATCCGGGGCCCTTGCAACGCGCCGCCCAGGCCGGCGAGAAACGCGCCGACGAAAAACACGCCGCTGAACAGCCACGCCTGATTGATGCCGAGTGCGCCGAGCATCTCGCGATCCTGCGTCGCGGCGCGCACCAGCGTGCCCCAACGGGTACGCGTCAACGCATACCAGAGCAGCAGCAACACCACCGGCCCGATCACGATCAGCGCGATATCGTAGGTCGGCAGCGGATGGCCGAGAAAATTAACTGCGCCAGCCAGATGCGGCGCACGCGGTCCGAACAGATCTTCCGGGCCCCACAGCCACAGCGCGGCGTCGCGAAAGATCAGCACCAGCGCGAATGTCGCCAGTAGATGAAACAACTCGGGTGCCTGGTAGATGCGGCGTAACACGATCATTTCGACCAGCGCGCCAAGCACCGCAACCACCAGCGCCGCAGCCAGTACCGACAGCCAGAACCCGCCCGCCGTATGGCCGAAACGGCTCGCGATGCTATACGCGACATAGACGCCGAACATATAGAACGAGCCGTGCGCGAAGTTGACGATGCGCGTCACGCCGAAGATCAGCGACAAACCGGCGGCGACGAGAAACAGCGTCGACGCGTCGGCGAGTCCGTTGACCAGCTGTACCAGCAAATTCGAAAGCATCGCGACCCTTAAAGTAACTCAGCGCAAACCGTCTTCGCCTTTGATCTCACTCACCTGCAAGCCGCCGATACGCGGTAACGGCCGGCCGGAAGCCGTCACCGCGACCGCCACGACAATTTCGTTGGCGCGCGGCGCGTCCGACACGCGCGCTTCGATTGCATCGAAATGGCTGCGCACGAAGGCCGCGTCCTTGTGTCCCAGCGGGACATCGATCGCGGTGCCAAGCGTACCCATTTTTTTCGCCGACGGCACCAGCGCCGCGCCCTTCTCGACTGCTACCCGCAGCGGAGCACCGAGCTTGGGGTGCAGGATCGCCGCCGCATGTTCGAGTTCACCCGCTTCGCCGACGATCGCCGCCTTGCCGTAGCTTTGCGCGTCGCCCGGTTTAATACCTAAGGCTTCGACGCACTTGTTGCCGAGCAACGCGCCCAGTTCCTCACCGGCTTCGATCAGCGCGTCGAGCTTGGCCTCATAGCGGCCCGCGTAAGGATTATCGATCACCGCAATCGCGACTGCACGGCGTGTCGGCGGCTCGATGGCCTGCCCCATTTCAATGCGTGTTTCATCGACCTGCACGACCAGCTTGCGAAGCTTGATTGCCATTTCGATCTCCGGGTTTCGATGCATGTTCTGCCTAGTGTTCAACTTAATCGCTTCAGCGCATTGCGTGGATCACGCGCCGCTCAGCGCAAGCCGTCCTTGCCCACAATCGCCTCTTTCGCCAGGCCGCCGACGCGCGCATGCACGCGCTGGCCCGTGCTCATCACGAGGATATACACCAGTTCATCCGCGGCGGGCGCGCCGGGCACGCGCACTTCGATCGCATCGAAATGGCTGCGCACGTAGCTCGCGTTGACATGCGTCAGCGGCACATCGAGCGCGGTGGAAGGCGCGCCGACTTTCTTCGTCGACGGCACGATCGCGTTGGTCGGCACGCCGTTTTTCTCCAACAGTTCGCGCATCGCATAGCCGCCGGGGACATGCCACAACGCGCCGTGCTCGAGTTCTCCGCGCGAGCCGATGATTGCACCCTTACCGTAGCTTTCGATCACCGCGTGCGGCACGGCCATCGCCGCCAGCAGCCGTTGCGCCATGTCGAAGCCGATCGGCTTGAGCGCTTCCATGGCGTGTTCGATTCTGGCTTCGTAGCGGCCGGCGAACGGATTCGTCATCACCGCGGCAATCGCGCCGCGCCTGAGCGGCTGCGCGGGCGCAGGACCGAACTCATGGAAAATGTCTTCGACGTGCGTCAGCACGCGGCGTATTTCGAACACGGAGCCTCCGTTGTTATCCGGGCGCGCTGCGTAAATAACGCGCCATTCTCATAGGTACCACCGGTCACGCGCGCCCGACCTTGCAGGAACAGCGCGGCGCCTTCGATCAAACCTTGTTCGTGCAAACGCTGCGCGGCGTCGACACCGCGTGCCAGCGCGAAATCGATCAGCGTTTGCGGCAAGGACGGCACGTCGACGGTCACGAGCAGGTCACCGAGATCGCTATCGTCCTTCAACGAGGAAGCCGGCCTGCGCACGATGCCCGCATGCTCCAGATCGACTGCGTTGGCGATCATCGTGGCGGCGGCATCAGCGGCGGCGGCATTGCGGGCGAGCACGGTCACGCTGTCGGCGATCCCCAAGCTGAAGCTGCGGCCGCGCCAGCCGCTTGTCGCGACGCCGCGAATCGGCATGGCGGCGTTGAGCATCAAGTTTGCGTCCAAAGCCAGATCGCCTGGCGCCTTCTCACCGGAGAACGCCGCCAGATCGGCGAACACACCCACGCGGTACTGCTGCCCTTCAGTCAAATAGAGTGCGATGTCACCGCCGTTGTTGATGAAGGCGCGCGAGATGCCTTCGCGTGCAAACGCCGTGATCAATTCGGCCGCGACGCTGCCTGCAACAGCCGCCATCGGCGTGATATACCGCACGCGGTGCGGATAACACGCGCTCCACATGCGCCGGGCCACAGCGCCCTTCAACGTGCAATCGCTATGCGCCGCGTCGCTCGGCACAGGCTGCCGAAGCAGCTTCAACTCGCCGACCAACTCGGGCAATACGTCCACAAAACGCGTCCAGCACGCCTCGTAAGCAGCCTGCACGGCCGAAGGCTCGCCGTCCGCGCTGAGGATCAGATCGATCGGGCCGTGCTGCCAATGCCAGCGGGCCGCGTCGAGCCGGGTTCGGGTTGGGTTCATCGTGTGCGTCGCGTTCGTCGTGTCGATTGTGCCGGTGGCGCCGCCGCCGTTAGCCTGGCATTGGCGGCATGGCCGGCGGCCACGGATTGTCGGGATAACGCGCGATAGTCCTGCGCGCGAGCGGTGCCCCTTCTGTATGTTCCGGTCCATTCGCCAGCACGCTTTCCAGTGAACGCACCGCGTCGAGATGGCCGCCGAGATCGCGATACGCGTCATATGTCATGGTGAATTCGATCGGCGCGACGATCGCGGGTGTGGGCACCGTGCCGAACGATCGATCGGGCATGCGCGAGACATCCACCATCACGGTGATGCCACCACCTGGCCACACATAGGTTGGCGCGCCACCACATGTTACGTTCACCAGCCTCTGTTTGATTGCGCGGGTGAGCAGGACCGGGTTCTCCGTGGCCCCCGCTCGCAGGCTGCCGCCCGCGCCGCCGAGAAACAGTACCGTAGCAAGCGACGGCTCGCAGTTCTCGCCGATTCGTTCGACCGTGCTGCGCACGGCGTCCGGCATGGCTGCAATGCGCGGCACGAGGTTCTGATCGAGTTCATACCACTGCGCGTGTTCGCCGGTGGTCGACACCATCAGCAAGCGCATGCCCGGTTTCGCCACCGCAGGATCGAAGCTTTCGACAATCGCCAGCGGGTCCTGAATGTCGGTGCCGCCCCAGCCGGTGCCGGGATTCGCCACCTGGAAATAACGGCCGGGCGTCGACTTGCGTCCGCGAATCTTCAGACCTGAGGGCGTCATGCCAAGGCAGCGGCCCGCCTGGTGTTCTGTAAGCACGCCGGTGATGTGATCGTCGACCACCACCACTTCGTCTGCGTGACCGAACCATTGCTTCGCAAAGATGCCGATGGTGGCCGACCCACAACCCACCCGCATACGCTGTTCTTCGACGCCATCGACAATCGGTGCCGCCCCCGCACGAATCACCAGACTCGCACCGCCATCGATGGTCAACTCCACCGCTTCCTTGTTGCCGAGCGCGAGCATCATGTCGCACGTCACGCGGCCTTCCTTCTTGCTGCCGCCCGTCAGATGGTGGACACCGCCGAGACTCAGCATCTGCGAGCCGTACTCCGCCGTGGTCACATGGCCGACGATCTCGCCATGGCAACGCACGTTCGATTGCTCCGGCCCGAGAAAGCGGTCGGTATCGATCTTCACCTTGAAGCTGCAATAGCTGAAAATGCCCTCGGTGACGACCGTGACCATATCGACGTCGTCCAACTTCGAGGAAACGATGAACGGTGCGGGCTTGTAGTCGGGATACGTGGACGATGCGCCAACGCCGGTTACGAACAGCGCCTGTTCCGCGACGGGATCGCGCACCTCGGACGATGCACCAAATTCGACCGTGGTATCCGCATTGCTAGTGATCGCTTCAGGCGAAACCGCGGCGCGTGAAAGAAACACCACAGGGTCCACGCGAATCAACCGCCCGTCCGCATTCGCATAACGATCGCACGCGCCGGTGCGGCCTTCGGAAATCTGGCACAACACCGGACACGCATTGCATTCGATCTTGTTCGACGCCATTCGCTCGCTGCGCGGCGCCGCTTTCTCAAGCACGGTCGGACCCGGCGTCGAGGCGGTTTCGCCGTCGACGCGCTCCGCACCGAAATCGACCTTCGTATGTTCTGTCATGGTGGGGTTCCATACGACGACATTACAATCGGTCCTGCCCGGCTGACAAATAGTCCCTGTTTAAAGGCACTTTTGCGTGACCCGCTTTTTTCATGTTGCGGCCACTCACCGTTCGTGTAGCATCCACTACACCAAACTTGCTTGAAATCTACTCGATCAAAATAGACTGCGCAACGAGTTTCCCGGTGGTTTCCCCGCAGTTTCCCGGTACCCGTCTGAATGCTGCGGCGCGGCATCCCCGCAGGAATTACGAATCAATCTACGCCGAAGCACATGACTTTGCAGGGCATTTCGTTGCGCATGATATGGGCTGTATGATGAAGGCGCGCCATACCTGAGCGCACCAAGCGGCTACGGCGCATGCCGTTCAACCTGACGCTAACAAAGAGATCCGAGACCGCCATGAGTCCCACTGCTGCCCGCAAGCCGGGCGCTATCGGCATCCGAGCGAAACAGGCGCAAGACACGCGCGCCAAGATTCTCAAAGCGGCAATCAAGGTCTTTGCAAAGCAAGGCTATGCAAGCGGCCGGGTCGAAAGTATTTCGAAGGCCGCGCGTTCGCACGACCGGATGATCTATTACTACTTCGGCAGCAAGGAGCAATTGTTTGTCGAAGTTCTGGAGACCATCTACACGCAGTTCAACGAGGCCGAAAGCAAGCTCGATCTCGATCTGGACGATCCCGTGCATGGTCTCGAGCAGATGGTCGAATTCGTCTGGCAGTATTACCTCGATCACCCCGAGTTCGTCACCCTACTGTCGAGCGAGAACCTGCATCAGGGCAAGCACGCGAAAAAATCGTCAAAGCTGAAGGAGATTTCGGGCTATGCGATTTCGGTCGTGCAGAAGTTGCTGGACGCGGGCAAGGTACAAAACGTCTTTCGCGCCGACGTCAAAGCGCGTGACGTGTATCTGATAATCGCGTCGCTCGGTTATTTCTATAACGCCAATCAGTACACGCTCGGGGCGTTTCTCGGTGAACCGCTGATGGACAAGGCCGCACTCGCGCATTGGCGCGAGGTCATCAAGGACACGGTGTTGCGCGCCGTGCGCTTGCAGTCGCCGGTGGACACGGTCGTGATGGATGTAAGCAGCACGGCCTGAAGCGCGTTTCGTCTGACGTACGCTTCAGGCTCCGCGTCGCGTTTTGAGCTGCTTCGTTTCGGCGTAAGCAGGATTCGCGGGACGGCGTGGTTACACGCCGCACCCGTAGCCGAACGTCGTTACGGCTTTGCCGCTGCGGCGTCGTCGTCGCGGAACAGTTTATCGGCCAGGTGGAAGGCCGAATTGGCCGCCGGCACGCCACAATAGATTGCGGTTTGCAGCAGCACTTCCTTGATCTGCTCGCGCGTCACGCCGTTGTTCTTCGCGGCGCGCAAGTGCAATGCGAGTTCTTCGCTGCGATTGAGCGCAACCATCATCGCGATGGTTAGCAGGCTGCGCGTGTGACGCGGCAAGCCGTCACGCGTCCAGATTTCGCCCCACGCATAGCGGGTAATAAAGTTCTGGAACTCCTCCGTCAACTCGGTGCGGTTCGCAAGCGACCGGTCGACGTGCGCGCTGCCCAGCACCGCGCGGCGCACTCCGAGTCCGGCTTCGTAACGGTCTTCGTCGTTCATTTCTGCTCCGTCAGGAAGTCGAGCACAGTTTTCGTGAAGGCCTCGACCTGCTCGATGTTGGAAATATGCGAGGCATCCAGTTCGACGTAACGCGCGCCCGGAATCGCTTGCGCCAGTTCGCGGCCTTGTGCCGGCGTTGCGGCCAGATCGTGGGTACCGCTGATCACCAGCGCGGGCACCTTGATGCCGGGGGCTTCGGGGCGCAGATCTGCTGCGTCGATCGCGTCGCAATTCGATGCGTAGCCTTCCTTGTCGGTATGCACGAACACGTCGCGAATCATTGCCAGAACCACCGGCTCACGTTCGATGTAGTCGGCGGTGAACCAGCGCGGCAATACCGCGTCGGCCAGCGCGAGCATGCCTTCCGTACGGGCTTTCGCGGCGCGCGGCACCCACACTTCAGGCGAACCGATACGTGCCGCCGTATTGCACAGCACGACGCGTTCGAGACGATTCGCGTGACGTGCGGCCAACGCGACGCCGGTGAGGCCGCCCATCGACAGACCGCAGAAATTCGCGCGCGCGATCTTCAGCGTATCCATCAGGCCGAGCACGTCGCCGGTCAGTTGTTCGATCGTGTACGGACCCTTCGGCGCTTCCGAGTGACCATGACCGCGCGTGTCGTAGCGCAGCACGCGGAAGTGTTTGGACAGCGCCGCCACTTGCGGCGTCCACATCGACAGATCGCTGCCGAGCGAATTCGACAACACGATCCACGGTGCATTGCCGTGACGGTCACCGTCGATTCGATAATGCAGCTCGGTACCGTTGACTGCAGCGTAGGGCATGCCGGTTACTCCTTGGAAGTAGCGCGCCTCGCGCGCGCGTGATGAAGTGCCAGCGCGGCGTCCACATAAGCGTGTGCCTGGCCGACGTATTGAGCGGGATCGAGCAGTTGCATGAGGCGCTCAAGCGAAAGATGTTCGGTCACGGCGGGGTCCGCCGAGAGCACGTCGAAGAGCGTCTTGCGCTCGGCGATTGCCGCCTTGGATGCGCGCTCGACCAGATGATGCGCATCGAGCCGACCGATGCTGTCGCCTAGTGCAAGCATCACAGCTTCGCCAAGAATCAATCCGTGCGTGACGTTGAGATTGGCGGCAAGGCGCGGGACATTCACGTTGAGACCCGCGGCGATCTGTTCGATGTTGGCGAGCGCGCCGCCTGCAAGGCGCGCGAGATCCGGCAACGCGTCCCACTCGGCTTGCCAGCCGCCAAGCGCGCGCTCGTGCTCCTGCACCATGCCGGCGAACACCGTGGCCACCAGCCCCGGCGCACGTGTTGCTGCCGTCAGCACCGCGGCGCAGCCGACCGGGTTGCGCTTGTGCGGCATTGTCGACGAACCGCCCTTGCCTGCCGCGGCGGGCTCGGCCAGCTCATCGATTTCGGTTTGCATCTGCAGCGAGATATCGCGCGCGATCTTGCCGAGTGTGCCAATCAACATGCCGAACAGCGCCGCTGTTTCAGCGATGCGATCGCGCTGTGTGTGCCACGGCAAGGTGGGCACAGTGAGCTTGAGTTCTTGCGCCAATGATTGCGTCACTTGCGGCGCCGCGTCACGCAGACTCGCCAGCGTGCCCGCTGCGCCGCCGAATTGCAGCACCAGCACACGCGCGCGCAACGCATCGAGCCGCTCACGATGACGCAGCAACGCGTCGAGCCATTGCGCGAACTTCAAGCCGAGCGTGATGGGCAACGCCTGCTGCAACCAGGTGCGGCCGATCATCGGCGTCGCGCGATGGGTGGCCGCGAGTTTCGCTACGGCATCGCATGTCGCTTGCAAGCCGCTGTCGAGCAGGTCGAAGGTGTCGCGCAATTGCAGCACCGTTGCCGTATCGATGATGTCCTGGCTTGTCGCGCCCCAATGCACGTACTTCGACGCTTCGGGGTCCGCCGCTTTGATACGTGCGGTGAGTTGTTTGACGAGGGGAATCGCAAGGTTGCCGCCGAGCGCCGCGTCGCGCGCGAGTGCATCGGCGTCGAGTTGATCGGCCTGGCAGGCGCCCTCGATCGCGGCCACCGCGCTGCGCGGAATCACGTTATGAGCAGCCGAAGCGCGCGCGAGCGCTGCTTCGACATCGAGCATCCGTTGCAGCGTGGCACGCGGCGCCCAGATGTCGTTCATCGGCTGTGTGCCGCAAAGAAGGCCGGTCAGACGGGCGCTGGAGTCGAGCATGATGGCGTCGATGAGGGTGTCGGAAGTGAAGGTTTCGCCGCGGCGATCTGGGCGTGCTGCGAGGCGCGCCCCTGGCGCTTTCTACCGAGAGCGTACCGCACACGGCGATGCGGTGCATTCTGCTTCGAATGCCGCTGCGCAGGCTCGCTCTTGCAACGTGGCCTCGTGACATCGGGTCACGCGCATGAAGTTTGCCTCATGAGCGCTGCGGACAGTGGCGGCTGCACGGTTTGCGCGGCCCGCGTATTGGCGGCTGCACACTGCACGCTGCACGGCGTGCGCATCGGCGACAGCACGTTGCGCACGCGCACATTGGTGGCAGCACGATGCGCGGCATACGCATTGCCATCGCCCGGCCAGCGGTTTGACTTCGCCACGGGCCTTCGTACGGACAGCCGCCGCGCCCGTGCTTAGGCCGCGCGAGCCGCCTGGGTGCCGTCGATCAGCGGGACGCCGGTCAGTTTGTGCAACGCATCGAAGTCGATGTCCGAGAAGATTTCGCGCACGACGAGGCCCTTGTCGGTGACGTCGATCATCGCCAGGTCCGTATAGATGCGGTCGACGCAGTTCACGCCCGTGACCGGGTACGTGCATTCCGCTGCGATCTTGCTTTCGCCCTGTTTGGTCAGGTGTTCCATCATGACGTAGACCTGCTTCGCGCCGATTGCGAGGTCCATGGCGCCGCCGACAGCCGGAATTGCGTCAGGCGCGCCGGTGTGCCAGTTCGCCAGGTCGCCCTTCGCCGACACCTGGAACGCGCCGAGCACGCAGAAATCCAGATGGCCGCCGCGCATCATCGCGAACGAATCCGAGTGATGGAAGTAGGCACCGCCCGTAAGCAGCGTGACGTGCTGCTTGCCGGCGTTGATCAGTTCGTCGTCTTCCTCGCCTTTCGCGGGGGCCGGGCCCATGCCGAGCAGGCCGTTTTCGCTGTGCAGGAAGATTTCCTTGTCGGCGCCAAGGTGGTTGGCCACCAGCGTCGGCACGCCGATGCCGAGGTTCACGTAAGCGCCTTCAGGGATATCCTGGGCAACGCGCTTAGCCATTTCATCGCGGGTCAGTTTTTTCATGTCGGTCTCCTCAGGCGGCGTTCGCGGATGCAAGTTCGGCTTGATGCGCAGCTTGCGGCACTTCGATCACGCGTTGCACGAAGATGCCGGGCGTGATGATGTTTTCCGGATCGAGTTCACCGAGCGGCACCACTTTCGACACCTGCACGATGGCCGTTTTCGCCGCGCTCGCCATGATCGGACCGAAGTTGCGCGCAGTCTTGCGATAGACCAGATTGCCCCAGCGGTCGCCCTTGAACGCTTTGATCAGCGCGAAGTCCGCATGCAGCGGCGACTCCAGCACGTAGTGCTTGCCGTCGATCAGACGGGTTTCCTTGCCTTCGGCGAGTTTGGTGCCATAACCAGTGGGCGTGAAGAACCCGCCGATGCCCGCGCCTGCTGCGCGAATACGTTCCGCGAGGTTGCCTTGCGGCACCAGTTCGAGTTCGATTTCACCGGCGCGATAAAGCGCGTCGAACACATATGAATCGCTTTGGCGCGGGAACGAGCAGATGATTTTGCGCACGCGTTTGGCGTTGAGCAGCGCCGCGAGGCCGATGTCGCCGTTACCGGCGTTGTTGTTGACGATGGTGAGTTCGCGCGCGCCCTGTTCGATGAGCGCGTCGATCAACTCGGACGGCATGCCGGCCGTGCCGAAGCCGCCGATCATGACGGTCGCGCCGTCGTGGACATCGGCGACGGCCGACTGAAGTGACTCGAAAATCTTGTTGATCATGTCGAATTTCCTTTTGGGGCGCTGCGTATCGCCAGGCTCTTTGCCTTTGCAGGCAGGGGCTTGTGCGGGACGGTCTCCGGGCCGGGGCTTGCTCTTGCGTTTGTTCACTTCCGATTTGTTCGATATATGAACATGGATTCGATTAGCGAACGTTCAGGGCGATTATGGTTGTGGTTTGGGTTGGTTGTCAAGGCGGGGGATACCCCCTAAGGATAGGATTCGGCCTGCCCCGCGGGGTCGCTTTTGCTTGTTTTGGGGCTTTTTCTTCGTGTTGTTTGCCTGCTCGGCGTTTTGTCAGTGTTCTTGGGGCTTTGGCCTTTCCTTGTTTTGTTAGTGGTCTATTA
>NZ_JALPRH010000048.1:0-20335 GCF_030464795.1 Paraburkholderia sp. SECH2 | reverse complement strand
CCCCGCACAGGGGCAACACTAATAGACCACTAACAAATCAAGGAAAGGCCAAAGCGCTAAGAACACTGACAACAAGCGCCGCGAAGGCAAAAAAATCAAGTAGCCGCAGGCGCATTCGGCGCCCGAGAATTCCGTAAATACATCATCGTCGACAGCACGACTGCCATCGCGGAAGCGACCGCCGCAAACAAAAACACCTGCGCATAACCAAACTCCCCAGCGATATACCCGGCCAACGGCCCCGTAATCCCCAGAGAAAGATCAAGAAACACAGAATAAGCCGACAAAGCCGCCCCCCGGCTAGCGGGCGGCACAAGCCCGACCGCCTCAACACCAAGAGCAGGAAACACCAAAGCAAACCCAAACCCGGTCAACGCCGCCCCCGCGAGGGCAATATGCGGCTCAGGCGCCAACCACAACATCAACAACCCGGCACATTCAAACGAAAACGAAGCAATCGCGACCCGGAACCCACCGTAAGCCTTGATCGTATTAGCGAATAACAACCGCGCACCGATAAACAGCGTGCCAAAAACAGTCAGCGACAAAGCCGCATTGGGCCAATGCCGCGCGGCATAAAACAGCGTGATAAACGTCGCAATCGACCCAAAGCCGGCCGAGCCCAGCGCCAACCCGATCCCATGCGGCAGCACCCGCGTGAACACGCTCCGATACGACATCCGCTCACCATGCACGATCGGCACCGGCGCGATAGGCCGCGCCAGATAAAACCCGAGCGCCGCCAGCAAAATCACCAGAACGCCCAACGCGGCAAACCCGATCGTGTGCGCAATCGCGACGCCAAGCGGCGCGCCAATCGCGAGCGCGCCGTATGTCGCGATACCGTTCCACGAAATCACCCGCGCATTGTTGCTCGTACCCACCCGGCCGATGCCCCACAAAATCGCGCCAGTACCGCACAGGCTTTCGCCGAAGCCGAGTACGAGACGGCTGCACACCAGCAGCCCCAGACTCACCACCGGCCAGCGCCCGCACAACACGGCCAGCAGCAACAAGACCCCGCTCGCGCCGCAACCCAGCAGGCCGATCGTGACCGTCCGCTTCGGCCCTAACGTGTCGGCCGAACGGCCGGCGAGCGGTCGCGATGCCAACGTCGCCAGGTACTGAACACTGATCGCCGCGCCGGCCAGAATCGCGCTGTAACCCAGGTCATCGTGGACGTAGCCAGGCAGCACCGCGAGCGGAATTCCGATCGTCAGATAGCAAAGAAACGTGAAAAAGACGACCGGAATGATCTGCATGGTCGTCGCAAATTCGCTGCGCGGTGTCGCTGAGTCGGTGGACATGGGGAAAACGAGACTTGAAAACGGCGGGAAGGCGTGATTTTCCCATGGAACCGATTCCCTTGCAGGGGTTGCTTAATAATTTCGGCGGTTAAATAACGGTGCCGGATCGATATAGTGGTCAGTTTTCACCCTGCACGAGTGGTCTTTCGATGCCAACTGGATGAATGGACTTTAGCTGTGGATGGCCAAAAAACTATAATTACGCAAAAAATGTGGCAAAACAGCCAGATCAACATAAGCCAACCGACCCCCAAACCCATCTCTATATCGTTTCGCGAATATGTCCCGCATGCGATCCCCGCTATGGGTTGTATTTATTGATGGTGATAGTTTTCGAACCATCATCGCAGCACGTCCCAACGGACACAGAACATTGAGAGTAACGAGACATGACTGAGCCGATTCGCTTCTATCACCGCAACGCGATCCGTGAGATCAAGGATGCGCCCGTCACCCGCACCGTCCTGCAGTATTTGCGCGAAGACGTGCATTGCACCGGCACCAAGGAAGGCTGCGCCGAAGGCGACTGCGGCGCGTGCACGGTCGTGATCGGCGAGCGTAACGAGGCGGGCGGCGTCGACTTCAAGGCGGTCAACGCCTGCATCCAGTTCGTGCCGACGCTGGACGGCAAAGCGCTCTTCACCGTCGAGGACCTGCGTCAGCCGGACGGCTCGCTGCATCCGGTGCAGGAAGCGATGGTCGAGTGCCACGGTTCGCAATGCGGCTTCTGCACGCCTGGTTTCGTGATGTCAATGTGGTCGCTGTACGAAAAGCACGGTCACGAACATAGCTGCGCAAATAAATCCGTGCCGTCGCGTGACGAGATCAGCAATGCGCTGACGGGCAATCTGTGCCGCTGCACCGGCTATCGTCCGATCGTCGATGCGGCCGTGCGCATGTTCGAAGCGCCCGCGCCGAAAGCACCGGTCAATATCGAAGCGCTGTCGAACGCACTCGCCACGCTCGAGCGCAAGGACACCTTTCACTACCAGCACGCCGGCCAGCAGTTCGACGCGCCGCGCACGGTCGCGGCGCTCGCGAAGATCAAGGAAGCCGAACCGGCCGCGCGTATTCTCGCCGGCAGCACGGACATCGGTCTGTGGGTCACCAAGATGATGCGCGAGCTCGGCAACATCGTGTATGTCGGGCAGATCGCCGAATTGCAGAAGCTCGAAACCAACGACGACTGGATCGAGATCGGCGCGGGCGTGAGCGTCGAAAAGGCTTACACGGAGATCGCCAAGCAATATCCAGAACTCACCGAAATGTGGCAGCGCTTCGCGTCGCTGCCGATTCGCAATGCCGGCACGCTCGGCGGCAATATCGCCAACGGCTCGCCGATCGGCGATTCGATGCCCGGCCTGATCGCACTCGGCGCGCGCGTGATCGTGCGCGGCGGCGAGATCGAACGTGAAATGCCGCTCGAGGATCTGTACCTCGCGTATCAGAGGAAGGATATGGCGGAGCATGAGTTCGTCGTCGGCCTCAAGGTGCCGACCCGTACCGGCGCGCGCAAGAATCTGCAGTTCCGCACCTACAAACTGTCGAAGCGTTTCGACTCGGACATCTCGGCCGTGTGCGCCGCGTTTTCCTTCATCGCCGACGGCAACGTGATCCGCGAGCCGCGCATTGCGTTCGGCGGCATGGCCGCCACTTCGAAGCGCGCGACGCACGCTGAAGCCGTGCTGCGCGACGCCGAATGGCACGAAGCTACCGCACAGGCCGCGATGCTCGCGCTCGGCAACGACTACGCGCCGCTTAGCGACATGCGCGCGACCAGCAACTACCGCCTCGAAGCAGCGAAGAACACCTTGTACCGCTTCTGGCTCGAAACGCGTCCGAACAATCCGCTGCCCAAGAGCGCACTGGATGTTCGTGCAGTCGCCGCTGCCTGCGCACCTGTCGGCGCGAGCGCCTGAGACGCCACAAGGATACGGAGAACACCACAATGAATCAGCAAGCCGAACCGTTCCTGAAAGACCTCAAGGAGCTCGACGACTTTACCCAGGTCCACATCTCGCGCCCGCACGAGTCCGCGCATCTGCACGTGAGTGGCCGCGCCACCTACACCGACGACATCCCGACGCTCGCCGGCACGCTGCACGCCGCGCTCGGCCTGTCGCCGAAAGCGCACGCGAAGATCGTCTCGATGGCGCTCGACAAAGTGCGCGCCACGCCCGGCGTGGTCGCGATCTTCACCGCGGGCGATATCCCCGGCGTCAACGACGTGGGTCCGATCATCCACGGCGACGATCCGATTCTCGCCGACGGTGTCGTGCAATACGTCGGCCAGCCGATGTTCATCGTGGTCGCGACCTCGCATGACATCGCGCGCCTCGCTGCGCGCCGCGCCGAAATCGTCTACGAAGAACTGCCGGCCATCCTCACCGCGCAACAGGCCCGCGCCGCGAACCAGCACGTCTTGCCGCCGATGAAACTCGCGCGCGGCGAAGCCGATACGAAGATCGCCCGCGCGGCGCGTCGCGAAGCCGGCGAAATGCTGCTCGGCGGCCAGGAGCAGTTCTATCTGGAAGGCCAGATTTCGTACGCGGTACCGAAAGACGACGACGGCATGCACGTCTACTGTTCGACGCAGCACCCGACCGAAATGCAGCACATGGTCGCGCACGCCTTGGGCGTGGCGTCGCACAACGTGCTGATCGAATGCCGCCGCATGGGCGGCGGTTTCGGCGGCAAGGAATCGCAATCGGGTCTGTTCGCGTGCTGCGCGGCGCTGGCTGCATGGAAGCTGCTGTGCCCGGTCAAGCTGCGTCCGGACCGCGACGACGACATGATGGTCACGGGCAAGCGCCACGATTTCCATTACACGTACGAAGTGGGCTACGACGACAAGGGCGTGATCGACGGCGTGACGGTCGACATGACCTCGCGTTGCGGCTTCTCCGCCGACCTGTCCGGTCCGGTGATGACGCGCGCGCTGTGCCACTTCGACAACGCGTACTGGTTGTCCGACGTCACGATCGACGGCTTCTGCGGCAAGACCAACACGCAATCGAACACCGCGTTCCGGGGCTTCGGCGGTCCGCAAGGCGCGTTCGCGATCGAGTACATCATGGACAACGTCGCGCGTTCGGTGGGCGAAGATTCGCTCGACGTGCGCCGCCGCAATCTGTACGGCAAGACCGAGCGCAACCAGACGCCGTATGGTCAGGTGGTCGAAGACAACGTCATTCACGAACTGATCGACGAACTCGAAGCGACCAGTGAATACCGCGCGCGCCGTGCAGCGATCAACGAGTTCAACGCGAACAACGAAGTGCTGAAGAAGGGCCTGGCGCTCACGCCGGTCAAGTTCGGCATCGCGTTCAACGTGACCCACTTTAACCAGGCCGGCGCGCTGGTGCACATCTACACCGATGGTTCGGTGCTGGTGAACCACGGCGGCACCGAAATGGGCCAGGGTTTGAACACCAAGGTCGCGCAGGTCGTGGCGCATGAATTGGGCATCGGCTTTAACCGCATCCGCGTCACGGCGACCGATACGAGCAAGATTGCCAATACGTCGGCGACCGCTGCATCGACCGGTTCGGACCTGAACGGCAAGGCTGCGCAAGACGCCGCGCGCCAGTTGCGCGAACGTCTGTCGGCCTTCGCTGCCGAGCGTTTCGGCGCGGGGCAGGTGGCCGCTTCGGAAGTGCGTTTCGTGCACGACCGCGTAGTGGTCGGCGAGATGATCGTGCCGTTCGAAGAAGTGATCGCGAAGGCCTACATCGCGCGTGTCCAGCTCTGGTCGGACGGCTTCTACGCAACGCCGAAACTCTACTGGGATCAATCGAAGCTGCAAGGCCGACCGTTTTACTACTACTCGTACGGCGCAGCCGTGTCGGAAGTGGTGATCGACACGCTGACCGGCGAAATGCGCGTGCTGCGCGCGGACGCTTTGCATGACGTGGGCGCATCGCTGAACCCGGCGCTCGACGTCGGTCAGGTCGAAGGCGCGTTCATCCAGGGCATGGGTTGGCTCACGACCGAAGAACTGTGGTGGAACGCGGGCGGCAAGCTGATGACGCACGCGCCGTCGACCTACAAGATTCCGACCGTCAACGATACGCCGCCCGATTTCCGTGTGCGTCTGTTCAAGAACCGCAATGCGGAGGACAGCATCCACCGTTCGAAGGCGACCGGCGAGCCGCCGCTGCTGCTGCCGTTCTCGGTGTTCTTTGCCGTGCGCGATGCGGTGTCGGCCGTGGGTGACCACAAGGTCAATCCGCCGCTGAATGCGCCCGCGACCAGCGAGGAAATCTTGAAGGCAGTCGGCGCAGTGCGGGCGGCAACCGCGGCGGCGCGGCAGTAAAGCGCAACTGGCTAGCTAAGGACAATCGTGCAAATATCGAAACTCACTGGAATGATCGCCATGAACGACTTCTCTTCCGTTCAGATCGGCCGGCGCAGCGCCGTGCAAGCGCCGCGTCCGGCGCCGATGCACATCGTGCTGTTCGGCGCGGGGCACGTCGGCCATGCGCTCGTCACGCTGCTGGGCAGCTTGCCGTGCGTCGTCCAGTGGGTCGATGAGCGCGACGAACTGTTCCCCGACGAAACCCCGGCCAACGTGCAGATCGAAGCGACCGACACGCCCGAAGCGATCGTCGACACTGCGCCGCCCGGCGCGTATTTCCTCGTGATGACCCATAACCACGCGCTCGACTTTTCGCTCGCCGCGCGCATCATGCGGCGGCGCGATTTCACCTACTTCGGCATGATCGGATCGAAGACAAAGCGCGTGAAATTCGAGCGTCGTTTGCTGGATCGAGGCGTGGATCTGGATCGGCTGGTGGAGATGACGTGCCCGATCGGCGTGACCGGCATTGTGGATAAAGCGCCTTCGGCAATCGCGGTCGCGGTGTGTGCCGAGTTGCTGCAGATCCGTTCACGTCAAGCCGCGGCTCAGGCGGCAATGCAGAAGCTTTGCGCGAGCGTCTAGGCGGAGAGAGCCTTCAAACGCAACATCGAGCCGTCAAGCA
The DNA here is from genome assembly GCF_030464795.1 of Paraburkholderia sp. SECH2. Taxonomy (NCBI): domain Bacteria; kingdom Pseudomonadati; phylum Pseudomonadota; class Betaproteobacteria; order Burkholderiales; family Burkholderiaceae; genus Paraburkholderia; species Paraburkholderia sp. SECH2. Next base: position 14,046 of record NZ_JALPRH010000048.1, on the reverse strand, counting down.
CCACACCACAACGTCAGCCCTCCGCGGCTGACGTTTCTTTTTTCGCCGGCCGTTTCGCGCGCCGCACCTTCTGCGCGATCAATTCATCCGACACTTGCGACATCAGCGTACGCAGCCAGCCGACATCGCTCGGCCGATCCGGCTGCGGATGCCACAACTGATAGCACTTGATGCGCGGAAACGGAATCGGCACTTCGACTACGGCGAGCGGCAGGATGCTCGCATAGTGCATCGCGAAACGGCGCGTGGTCGTGAAGATCAGATCCGATTGCAGCAGCGTTTGCGGCACGAGGCCGAAGTAGGGCAGCGTGGTGACGATGCGCCGCTCGGCGCGGGCTCTCGCGAACCCGATGTCGACGGCGCCGCCGCTAGCGCCGCTATAAGGCGTCGGTGCGAGATGCGGTGCGGCGAGATACGCTTCGCGCGTCATCGGCGTGCGGGCGAGCGGATGATCGGCGCGCATCAGGCATACCACCGTATCGGAGAACAGGTCACTGCGCTCGAAACGCGGATCGGGCTTCGGCCAGTTGCCGATCACCAGATCGAGTTCACCGGCATCGAGCGCGGCCGAATGGTCGAGCATCGGGCTCAACGAATCGATCTCCAGACGCGCATGCGGCGCCGCTTCGCGAAACTGCGCGATCACGGTGGGCATGAAGAAGTCGTTCAGATAATCCGGCGCCGCCACGCGGAAGGTCCGGCGCGAGCGGCCGGCATCGAAGTCGCCGTGCGGCGTCGCAACGAAATCGACTTCGCGCAGCACGCGTTGCGCCGAGGCCAGCAAGGATTCGCCGTATTCGGTCGGCACCATGCCCGACTTGCCGCGCACGAGGATCGGATCGTTCAGCGTCTCGCGCAGTTTGCGCAGCGCGGTGCTGATGGCGGGCTGGGTCTGATTCAGACGCAGCGCGGTTTGTGTGACGCTGCGCTCGACGATCAGCGTGCGCAGCACGCGCACGAGCCAGATATCGAGGGAAGCGGCGGAATCGTCCATGGTTTAGGCGAGGCGATGCAAGCAGGTCGGGTCCGGATGAAGCGTCGTACGGAGCCGCCCGCGAGCCAGATCGCGAGAGCGGGGCGCAAAGGTTATAACCTTAGGCCCGTTTGCGGTGTGGCGGCATAGCAGGCGCGGTATGGCCGGCATCAGGACGGCCTTTTTGACGCCATCACGTCCGAAAAGGCCTGTGCAAGCACAGGCACGGCGCGCCTGTTTGCACGAATATTACGTCTTGCTTTCGCTTTAATCGTCGGCAAGGCCGGAAGGCAGCGAACTGATCCGCTTCACTTCCTTCGAGTCGAGCCAGTTCGGCGTGCGCGCGCAATACAGCACCATGGGCAACGCGTCTTCACCCCAGAACAATTGATCGTTCAGACGGAAGGTCGGCACGCCGTAGACGCCCAGACCGATTGCATCCGTAGTGTTGCGCTGCAACTGCGCCTTCACTTCTTCGTCCTTGATCAGCTCCGGGCCGTCCGGCATGCCGACACGCTCGCACAGTTCGGCGAATGCGCCATTGCTCGACGGATCGCGGCCTTCGCGCCAGATAAAACGGAAGATCTCGCGGACGAAGCTGATGTCGCCCTTCGCCGCGGTGGCGAGCAGGAGCGGTTTCATCGAGTCAAACGGATGGGCCGGCGGCATCTTGAACGGAATGCCGAGCTGGTCCGCGCGAAACAGCGCGTGGCGGTACAGGAAGGTGCGTTTGGCGGGCACGCTATAAGCGGGCCGCTGGCCCCAGTGGCGATACAGCTCGTTCAGCACGACCGGCGTGAACGCGAAGTCGAAACCCGGCCACTTGTCATGTTGCTCAAGCAACAGGTAGGTGAACGGCGAGACAAAATCGTAAAACCACTGCGGTTGCCTGGCGTCGATGCCTACGGTCATAAGTGTCTCCCGGATTGCCCTTTCCGAACGGTGTCGTCTGCTGGACCGTCGGAATTGTAATGATCTTACGCGGTGCAGCCGCCGCTTGCACCCGTCAATATGGATTTGGACCGGGGATGGCCGACACGGCGACCGCCAAACTCGACCCCGTGAGTCGGTACGGGTCTCTAAGCGTGGCGGCCGGCCGAAGGCTCGTCGGCCTCGTCGGCTCCCCGCGCTTCAGGTGATTCCGTTGCGGCATCGGCTTCTGATGCGTGCGCCGAAGCAGGTGGCTGCGGCTCGTCGTCCGAGTCTTCCGCCGCGTCGCGCTGAGCCTCGCGGCTATGCGTGAGCCGCTCGCGCACGAAGCCGATATGCTCGCGCAGCACGTAGAACTGATCCGCATAGGCGAGCGGCATTTTTAGCCCGTTCACCGATTCTTCGATCGCATCGAGCCGCTCGATCAGCGTGGCGCGTTCTTCGGCCGAGTACTCGCTGAGCGCACTGCGTTCGATCGCGATCAGTGCGCCATACCAGCGGTAAATGCGCGATTTCACCCGCCACGTGTACAGCGAGGGCACGACGCGCAGCGCCGGAATCAGCAGCACGATCAGCGGCACTACAACCACCAGCAACCGGTCCGCGAGACTTGCCAGCCAGAACGGCAGGATCCGGTAGAGGAAGCTCTTGCCTGACTTGTAGTAGCGGGCGGCGTCGTCGCTGATCGGGAAATCGTGGGCGAGCGGCGCGGGGAATTCGCCGGCGCGCTGCATGATGTTTGCCTTACCGTGGACCTCGCGTGCCGCTTCGATCAGCAGATCGGAGAGCGCGGGATGCAGCGAATCGCGCGCCACCAGTTCGGCGGTCGGCGCCACCATATGAATCGGCGTCGACGGCAGATTCTTGCCGAGGTCGAACGCGCCCATCGGCATCTGGAGTTGTGTCAGATACGGAAAACGGCGGGTGTAGGCGTCGGCCTGGGTGAAGTCGTAAAACTGCACGTTCGGCGTGCGATAGAGCTTGCCCATCACCGCCGGTTGCGCCGAATCGCCGGCCAGAAACGCCGCGTCGATTTTGCCGGCGACGAGTGCCTGGGCGGCGTCGTCGCCCGAGAGCGGCAGCAGTTTGGTCGGGCCGCCCGGCACGATGCCGTTGGCCTTGAGCAACGCGAGCGCCAGTTCACGCGTGCCGCTGCCTTCGGCGCCGACCGCGAGGCGCAAGCCTTTGAATTCGGAGAGCCGCGAGATCGTCGGGCCGTGATAGAAGATCGCCAGCGGCACATAGGCCACGCTGCCGAGCGACATCAAGCCCTCGTTCGCTGCGCCGGGCGCGACCCCGTCCTGCACGAAGCCGACGTCGACGTTCGACTTCGGGTCGGAGAGCCGTTTGAGATTCTGCAGCGAGCCTTCCGAGGGCAAGACGTTCAGGGTGATACGGTTGCGCGCCAGGATCTCCTTGTACTTCTGGGCCGCATTCCAGAAGGTGCTGCCTTCGGGGCCGGCGCTGATCGTCAGCGTGCTGGGCGGGGCGGGCTGGATCAGGCGCACGGCGACCCAGATCGCCGCGATGGCAATCAGCACGAGCGGTCCGAACGAGACCGCCAGATCGCGCCAGGAGATCGCCACGAAGCGGGCGACGAGACGGGGAGGGCGTTTGCGGCCGGTGGCTGGCTTCATCGGGTGACGTGACGGCTACGGTCGAAAGTGAACAGGACGGCGGCGTTCCGCGGCGCGCGAACCGGGCGAAGCATTCGCGCCATGCCGGCCTGGCTGCCGTGCGGGACATACAAAAAACCGCACAAGCCGCGCGGCAGCGCGACGCGCCGATGGTACCTGAGATTAGCGCGGCGGCGCAGCGTCCGGCCGGCGCGGGCGCCGTCAAACCCGTAACAATTCGTGAACGGCGCATGACCGGCATATGAACGTCCCATGAACGACACATTGACCCGCCGGCCAGGCACGCCCGAACCAGAATATGAACAACGCATGAACGAAACACGCCCGATGCCCCCTGTGACAACCGGAACGCATCGCAACGTATGACTAAACCCTTTGCGCTTCTGGCGCGGCTAGATTAAATTGTGGTTCGCTGCCGCGAACAGATGTTTGCACAGCGTGACCCGGCACGACAGACAAGAACCGGGCGCGCTGGCGGACCTCGCGGCTTGCCGGCTCCCGTAGCGCATCGCAGCGACTAACGGTGGCCGGCCTCTCTCGCCTCTCGCACACCGTGTCGCAGCCATAGTCGGCCGTCGCTGAGCCGCGCGTTGACGCGTCTTAAGCATGGCCGCCGGTAGTCGTAACGAAGCCGCTTGTACATGCGGTCCAATGTGTAGCTAAGGAGAATAGAAACTATGAAATCGGTCGGTTTTCTGAAAACGCTGGGCTCGGTTGTGGCAATGGTGGTGGCGTGCAATGTGTACGCTCAGGCAAGCGATGCAACGGCTACGGGCACGACCGCAGCGCCGGCTGCAAGTGCCAAGGCCGGCAAGAAGGCCAATAGCCAGTTGGGTCGCAAGGTGCGCAGCGCGCTCGCCAAGGCGCAAGGCATCGACGTCTCGAACATCGCCGTGCGTGCTCGTGGCGGTGCAGTGACGCTGACGGGTTCGGTGCCTGACCAAGGCCAGATCGACGCTGCCGGTGAAGCGGCCAAGGGCGTCGCCGGTGTGACGTCGGTGTCGAACAAGCTGACCGTTGTGCAGCAGTAAGACGCTTGCAATGAGCAGGCCGCGATAAGCGGCCTGCATAAGCGAGAGCTCCGGCGAATACCCGGAGCTTTTTTTTCGCTTTATTTTTCCCGGCGGTGATTTTTGAAGCGGTGATGATGAGTCGGCCAGTGGCGGGCTGAACGTCGGCGCCGCAACAGCCCGTTTGTGCGCTGTGACACACTATCGACGCGGCGCGAAGCGTACTGTGATGCAAGTGGAACCGGAGTCAACGCCATGGAAACCACGCAATTGCGTTATACCGATCTGCCGATCAGCGATCGGGCGGCTTTCGAACTGGTATGCGCGCGGCATGGTTTTGCGCCGGCGCATTTCGACATCAGCGCCTGCCCGGACCCAGGCGATGCCGCGCACGAGCGCCTTGTCACGGTTCGGCGCGGCGGCTGGGCGCAGTCATATCACGACCATCACGGCCAATGGGTCAGGCAGTTCGAGACCGATCTGACCTGCCGGTTTTTCAAATAGCGCGGCTGCTTTACGACAGCACGAGGCGCACGCCGACCAGCGTGAGCGTGGCGGCGAGCACGTTGCGCAGTAGCGCGTCCGGTGCACGCGACGACAGATAACTGCCGATCGCGATGCCCGGCAATGATCCCACCAGCAGCGACAGCAGCATCGACCAGTCGACCGAACCCAGCAGCCAATGACCGGCGCCCGCCAGCAGCGTGAGCGGCACCGCGTGCGCGATATCGGAGCCGACGATGCGTGTGGTCGGCAGCAACGGATACAGCAGCAGCAACACCGTCACGCCGATCGCGCCCGCACCCACCGACGTCAGCGACACCAGCACACCCAGCACCGCGCCGGTCAGCATGGTGAGCGCGAGCGTACGCCCTTGCCTCGGCGCACGCTGACGGCGCGCGCCGAGCGCCGCGAGCTGTGGGCGGAAGATCAGCGCCACGGCGGTGACCAGCAGGGCGGCGCCGAGCACGATCTGGATCAGCCGGCTCGCGCCCGGTGTGTCCATCCCGTACCGATGCAGCAGGATCAAGGTGATGGTCGCCGCCGGTACGCTGCCCGCCGCGAGGCGCAGGGTGATCTGCCAATCGACGGTGCCTTTCAGGCCGTGCACCAGCGTGCCGGTCGCCTTGGTGGCGGCCGCGTACAGCAGATCGGTGCCGACCGCGGTAGCCGGATGCACGTTGAACAGCAGGACCAGGATCGGCGTCATCAGCGAGCCGCCGCCGACACCCGTCAGCCCGACCAGAAAGCCGACGAACAGGCCGGAGACGGAGTACAGCAGATCGATGTGGGGAAGAGCCATTGAGCAGACCGCTGACGGTCGGGTGGGTTGAACAGGTTAGACGGCAACGCCGGCGCGCACTTGCCTTTGAGCGCCGGCGCATCCCGGCGACAGGCCCGCGACGGCGCGGCGAAAGCCGCTATTGTCGCAAAACTGCCGCGCTTGCGTATGAAGTGCTATGACACGCCTTGCTGCGCCCCCTGCATCCGGTCGATCAGCGCCAGCACTTCGGGCCGGCTCTCGCCCTTCGCATGCACGAAGTAATAAGTCAGCGGCGAGGCGACTTCGTGGCGGCTCACCCGCACGAGGCCGCTCTTCTGCAGATACGCGTCGGCCAACGGCACGCGCGCCAGCGCCACGCCGAGTCCCGCTTCGGCGGCGGCCAGCACCAGTGTGTAGTCTTCGAAGCGCCGGTCCTGGGCGCGCGGCTTCAGCGGAATAGCCAGCGCGCCGAACCACGCGCGCCAGCCGGTCACGTCCGAGTCGTGCAGCAACGGCACATCGAGCAGTGCGGCGTCGCCATGTTTGTGCCGCTGCTTCGCGAGGCGTGCGGCGAGCGCGGGATGCGCGACGGGATAAAGCGTCTCCGGCAGGAACGGCTTGACCTCGAGCTGACGCCAACTGCCGCGCCCGTAGCGAATCGCCAGATCTGCTTCGCCGCCGGCAATGTCCGCGTTGCGATGATCGATATCGAGCTGGATGCGCAGCGCCGGGGCAGCGCTCTCGAATGCCGCCTGGCGCTCGAAGAACCACAGTTTGGCGAACGCGGGCACTACGCTCAGCTTGACCAGTTGCGGGCTGCGCGGCGAGCGCCACTGATCCGCCGCACTGTCGATGATGCCGAACGCCTGCTCGATACGCCCCACGAAGCGCTGCCCGTCCGGCGTCAGCCGCACGCCGCGCGCATGGCGTTCGAACAAGGTCATGCCGAGCCAGTTTTCGACCGCGGCCACCCGCCGGCTGATTGCGCCGTGCGTCAATCCGGCGACCTCGGCAGCGGCGAGGAACGAGCCTTCGCGGGCGACGGCGCAGACGGTTTCGAGGCTCGCGAGCGGCGGCCGCGCCGACGAGGGCTGTGGGGAGGTGTGAGCCATATTCACATCACGATGTTCATTTGTGCGCTAGCTTAGCAGCTCGCGGAGCGGCACCATTTGCGCATGAACACACTCACTTCGTCCCCATCGCCCCGTTCCGCGCGGCAGCCGCTGCTGGCGGCAGGCGCGGTCGCCTGCACCATCGTGTCCTGGGCGTCCGCCTTTCCATTCATTCGCATCGGCTTGCTGGGGCTGGCGCCTTTGCCCTTGGCGGCGGCGCGTTTCGCCACCGCGGCGCTGCTGGTGATCGCATGGCTTGCCTATCGGCGTCCACCCTTGCCGACATGGCGCGATGGTCTGCGTTTCGTGCTGTGCGGTTTTCTCGGCATCGCGCTTTATAACGCGCTGCTCAACACCGGCGAGAAAACGGTGGCGGCAGGGGCGGCGAGTTTCATCGTCAATACGCTGCCGATTTTCACGGCGCTGCTGGCAGCCGTGTTTCTCGGCGAGCGATTCAATCGGTGGGGATGGCTCGGTTCGTTAGTCAGTCTCGCCGGCATCGCGGTGATTGCGCGAGGGCAGCCCGGCGGCCTGACGCTCGGCGCGGGCAGCACGCTGATTCTCGGCGCGGCGCTGTGTTCGGCGAGCTACTTCGTGCTGCAACGGCGCCTGATTCCGGTCTACGGGGCATTGACGTGCACCGCCTACACGTTGCTGGCAGGAGCGGTGTTGCTGGCGCCGTGGCTGCCGGGCGCGTTGAGTTCGCTGGGCAGTGCGCCGCACGGCACGGTGCAGGCGGTGCTGGTGCTCGGCGTATTTCCAGCGGCGCTGGGTTATGCAACGTGGACATTCGCGCTGGGCTACTTCGGCGCGGCGCGCGCGGCCAATTTCCTGTATCTGACGCCCGCGGTGGCGACGGCATTGTCCGCCGTGCTGACCGGCGAGCGTCCAGGTCTTGCGACGCTCTGCGGCGGATTGATGGCGATTGCCGGTGTGGTGTTCGTGGCGCTGCGGGGCCGCTCGTGAGTCAGAAGGCGCATCGTTCGTTGAGCGCCGTTGCGCAGCCCCGCTAACCTTACTCAGAGCGCGCGGCGAATCTCGACGATACCGAACGCCGCCAGCGTGATCCCGACGATCCGGTCGATCGCGACGCGCAGCTTGCTGCCGATCGCATGACGCGCGAGCGACACCACGGTCACGAGAAAACACCACCACGCGATCGAACCGCAAAATACGCCGCCTACGGTGGTCAACGCGATGCTCGATGAAAACGCGCCACGCGGAGCGAGCGTCGTGAACAGCGCGGCAAACATAATGACGGTTTGCGGATTGGTCAGCGTGAGCAGCAATGAACTTGCATACGCGCGCAGTGCGCCGGCGCGGCCTACCTGGGCGAGCTTGCCGTTGCCGTCGCTGTTGCCGTTTGCCGCGTCGGCGGGCGCTTTTTGCAGCAGCGTACGCACGCCGAGATAAAGCAGAAACAGACCGGCGACCAGATGCAAGGGCCGGTCGTAGGCGAGCATGAACTGCGAAATGCCGACCAGGCCGAGCGCCGCGATCAGGCCATAAACCGCATCCCCGGTCGCAATGCCGAAGCCGATTGCGAGCCCCGCGCGCGGACCGCCCGTCAGCGTGCGGCGGATGCATAGCATGCCCATCGGGCCGACCGGTGCGGCAATCGCGAGGCCGACGCCTGCGGACGTGACGAAGAGACTGGCGGTGGACATGGGAAAGCCTTTGTCAGTTGTTCTGATTGCGCAGTTTGCCACACGATTAACGGCCGCAACCCGGGGCGCGCTCGACGATCGCCAACCAGCGTGCAGGCCGTGGATACCCTGGGATGGGCTTGGCCGCCGCCTTCCTCGGGCATAATTTTCCCACTTCAAACATCCAGGGCGCGCCCGTTCATGTGGCAAATCGATCAGGTGACGTTGCGCTTGTTCATCGCCGTCTGCGAGGAAGGCACGATCGCGCGGGCGGCCGAACGCGAGTTCATCGCGCCGTCCGCGGTCAGCAAGCGGCTCGCCGATCTCGAAGCGCTGGTCGACGTCGTGCTGCTCTCGCGCAGTCAGCGCGGCGTGCGCGCGACTGCCGCCGGTGAGGCGCTGCTCAGGCACGCACGGCTCATCATGCGCGGCCACGAACGCTTGCAGGCCGAACTCAGCGAATATGCGGCCGGCGCGCGCGGTCATGTCCGGGTGCTGGCGAATGTCTCGTCGATGGTCGAGTTTCTGCCCGAGGCGTTGTCGGTTTTTCTGAAGGCCAATCCGCAGGTTCGTGTCGATGTCGAAGAACGCGTCAGCGCCGAGATCGTGCGCGGTCTGGAGGAGGGTGTGGCCGATCTCGGCATCTGCCGTGATGTGGTGCCGATGGGCAGTCTCGATGTGCTGCCGTATCGCTCCGATCATCTCGCGCTGATCGTGCCGCGCGATCATCCGCTGGCTAGTGAGACGGCGGTTGGCTTCGAGCAGACCCTGGCGTTCGATCATCTCGGGCTCGCATCGAATGCATCGGTGAATGCGCTGATGCAGCGCATTGCGGTGGAAAAAGGCAGCGAGCTCAACTATCGAACCTATGTATCGACCTTCGACGCCGCCTATCGTTTCATCCAGACAGGCCTTGCAGTTGCGATCCTGCCGAGCGAGGCGCTGCCCAAACATGCGGCTGACGAATACGGCATCGTCGCCGTGCCTTTGCGCGAAGCTTGGGCGGAGCGGCGGTTTGTGATCTGCATGCGCGACCGCAAGGCGCTGACGCTGACGGCGGCGCATTTACTCGACCATCTGCTGCATCCTCTGAAAAGCCCTTAAGGGTTTCCCCTTTGCGACGGCGCACGCCCGCCCCGCATGCCACTGCGGCCATCGCGAGCGGCGATGGAGTGCGTCGTCAACGCAGACTTTGCCGCACGGCCGCGCGCGGGCACGCTGTCACTCAGCGGCTTCATTTCCCACATTCCACGCAAGATTCAAGACCGGGATTCAAGACCATGAGTGACACCCAGGAGCGCGTCGTCGTGACCGAAGTCGGCATGCGCGACGGCCTGCAAAGCATTGCACGCACAATGCCCACCGAGTTCAAGCGGCGCTGGATCGACGCCGCCTATGCCGCCGGCGTGCGGCATATGGAAGTCGCGTCGTTCGTGCCGGCGAAGCTATTGCCGCAAATGGCCGACGCCGACGAAGTGATCGCCCACGCGCTCACCTACGACGATCTGATCGTGACGGCATTGGTGCCGAACCTGAAGGGCGCGCAACGTGCGCTCGATTCGGGCGTGCATCGGATCGTCGCGCCTATTTCGGTGAGCACGGCGCATAGCCTTGCCAATGTCCGCAAGACGCCTGTCGAGATGATCGAGTCATTTGCCGCGATGCGCGAGCTGATCGATAGCGCGGCCAGTGCGAACGCGCGACGCGTCGAACTGATCGCGGGATTGTCGACAGTGTTTGGCTGCACGTTGCAAGGAGCGGTGCCTTACGCCGATATCGCCGCGATTGCGCGCGCCGCGTTGCAGGCGGGCGCCGACGTTATCGCACTCGGCGACACCACCGGCGAAGCGACGCCGCGCCAGGTCGGGGAAATCATCGAGCTGGTACGAGAGGTCGCGGGCAGCAAGCTGCGCTCGCTGCATTTCCACGACACGCGCGGCCTTGGTCTCGCGAATACGCTGATTGCGCTGCAGCACGGTATCCGCGAATTCGACGCGTCGCTGGCCGGCCTCGGTGGCTGTCCGCATGCGCCGGGCGCGACCGGCAACGTGAACACCGAGGACCTCGTGTTCATGCTCGACAGCATGGGTTACGACACCGGCATCGACCTCATGCGACTCATCGCGTCGCGCGACATTCTCGCCGACGCGCTCCCCGGCGAACCGCTGTACGGCTATCTGGCGCGCGCCGGTTTGCCGAAGCAGTTCAGTGCAGCTGCTCAACGTTTTGAATCTTCCGGATCACGGGTGCTGCAATGACTTCAATTTCTTCTACGTCTGCTTCTTCTGCACCTACGTCTTCAGCAGGGCAACAGGGCGCGTTGCCGCTTGCAGGCATCCGCGTAATCGAGTTGTCGCACATGGTGATGGGGCCGACCTGCGGAATGATTCTTGGCGACCTCGGCGCCGAAGTCATCAAGGTCGAGCCGCCGCGCGGCGACGGTACGCGCCGTTTGCTCGGTACCGGCGCGGGATTTTTCCGTACTTTCAATCGCAACAAGAAGAGTGTCGCGCTCGATCTCGATAGCGAAGCGGGGCTGACCGCGCTGCACAAGCTGGTCGATACCGCGGATGTATTCGTCGAGAACTTCAAGCCGGGCCGCATGGCGAGCCTGGGTCTCGATTACGCGTCGCTTCGTGAGCGCAATTCCGGGCTGATCTACGTCTCGCACAAAGGCTTTCTTAACGGGCCATACGAGCACCGTCTGGCTCTGGACGAAGTCGTGCAGATGATGGCCGGCCTTGCCTACATGACGGGACCGGTAGGCCGTCCGTTGCGTGCGGGCAGTTCGGTCAACGACATCATGGGCGGCATGTTCGGCGCGATCGGCGTGCTTGCCGCGCTGCACGAACGGCATACGAGCGGACGCGGCAAGGAAGTGCAGAGCGCGTTGTTCGAAAACTGCGTGCTGCTTTCCGCGCAACACATGCAGCAGTTCGCGGCGACCGGTGTGCCCGCTGCGCCGATGCCCGAACGCATCAGCGCCTGGGCCGTCTACGACGTGTTCCGGCTTGCCAACGACGAGCAGATGTTTGTCGCCGCGACCGGCGACGGCCAGTGGCGCGCGCTGTGCGCGATTCTCGGTCGCGCCGACCTGCTGGCCGATCCGCGCCTCGCGACCAACAACGACCGCGTACTCGCGCGCGAGTGGTTGCTGCAGACGCTCGGTGAAACTTTGAGTCGCTTCGAAGGCGCGGCGCTCGTGCCGCTGTTCGAACGTGACCACATTCCGTTCGCGTCGATCACGAAACCCGAAGACCTGTTCGACGATCCGCATCTGAACGAGAGCGGCGGCCTTGCACGATTGACGCTCGATGACGGAAGCGAAACCGCGATGCCATTGCTGCCGATTTCGATGGATGGCGCGCGTCTGCAACCGCGCTCGCCGATCGCCAAGATCGGTGAGCACACCGCCGACGTGCTGCGCGGTTTGGGTTACGACGAAGCACAGATCACGGCGTTGGGTGGCGGCGTAGCGCAGACGCCGCGAGAAGCTGCGTGAGGGTAGCGCTACGCACGATGTGTCAAACGTAGTCAATCAATCTCATCCGGCGTCAGACCGGAAATCATGGAGACGGACGATGAAATCGTCGAATCATGCGGTGTATGCGACAGCGGTCGGCGATGCCGGCGCGCTGGGTGGTTTGCCCTCAGGCGCCGGTGCGTCGGCCAGCGGCCGTGCTGAAGAGATCGCGCTGAATGGCGCGCGCATTTCCGCGCGACTCGACCGTTTGCCCGCGACGCGTTCGATCTGGCAACTGGTGATGCTGCTGAGCCTTGGACTCTTCTTCGAACTCTACGACCTGATGTTCTCCGGCTATATCGCGCCGGGCCTCGTGCGCAGCGGCATTCTCACTGCGACGACGCACGGTCTGTTCGGTACCAGCGGTGTGGCGAGCTTCATCGCGGCGTTATTCGCGGGCCTGTTCATCGGCACGGCCGCATGCGGTTTTCTCGCTGACCGCTTCGGGCGGCGCGCGATCTTCACATGGTCGCTGCTGTGGTACACCGCGGCCAACATCATCATGGCGTTCCAGGACACGGCGCTCGGACTCAACCTCTGGCGCTTCATCGCAGGGATTGGCATCGGCGTGGAGATCGTGACGATCGGTACGTACATTTCCGAGCTCGTGCCGAAACATGTGCGGGGCCGTGCGTCAGCCTTTTCACAGGCAGTCGGTTTTTGCGCGGTGCCGATCGTCGCGTTTCTGTCGTATTTGCTGGTGCCACACCGCTACTTCGGCCTCGACGGCTGGCGTCTGGTCGTGCTGACCGGCGTAGTGGGTGCGATCGTGGTGTGGTGGATCCGTCTGCGTTTGCCGGAGAGCCCACGCTGGCTCGCACAGAAGGGCCGCATCGAGGAAGCCGACGCCGTGATGAAGCGACTCGAAGCGCGCGTGGAACGAGAATATGGAAGGCCTTTGCCGGAGCCGGCGTTGCCAGAACCGGTGCGCGCGCGTGCGACGTTTCGCGATCTGCTGGTGCCGCCGTATCGCAAGCGCACGCTGATGTTGATCATTTTCCACGTGTTCCAGACGATGGGTTATTACGGCTTCGCGAACTGGATTCCGACGTTGCTGATCAAGCAGGGCATCACCGTCACGACGAGTTTGATGTACGCGAGCATCATCGCGATCGCCGCGCCGCTTGGACCGTTGCTGGGGATGCTGATTGCCGACCGCTTCGAGCGTAAGACGGTGATTATCTGCATGGCGGCGGTGAACGTGGTGTGTGGGTTGCTGTTCAGCCAGGCGCGGGAGACGGTATTGCTCGTGAGTTTGGGCGTGTGCCTGGTGCTGGCGGGCAACATTATTTCTTATAGCTATCACGCATATCAGGCCGAGCTGTTTCCGACCAGTATTCGCGCGAGGGCGGTGGGGTTTGTTTATTCGTGGAGCCGGATTTCGGCGATGTTTTCCGCGTTTGTGATTGCGGGGTGCCTGAACCGTTTTGGCGTGAATGGGGTGTTTGTGTTTATTTCGGGGGCGATGATGATCGTCATGTTGGCGATCGGGACGCTTGGGCCGAAGACGCGGGATGTTGCGTTGGAGGATATTTCGAGGTAAAGCTGGGGAGGCCCGCCTGGCGGGGCGGGCTTGCTGCCTGGTTCGTGCTTCTTTAGTGTTTCTTTGGCGTTGCCGAAACGGTTGGCGCTACGCGGATCGGAGGTGCGCCCGATGGCGTCGTGGCCGGTGTGGGTTTCTTGGCCTGTTTCGGTTTCTTTACTTCTCGGTTACTGCGCATTTGACCTTTTGCCATGATGGGCTCCCCAGTAGGCTTTTATCGCTCCGCGAGGGAGCAGTTGGATAGTGTGCGCTGAATTTTGTTTTTATGGGAGAGGATTTGGGGTTTTTTGCCTGCGGGGCGCTTATTGTCAGTGTTCTTAGCGCTTTGGCCTTTCCTTGAATTGTTAGTGGTTTATTAGCGTTCCCCCTGTGCGGGGGGGCACCTACTTTTCTTTGCCGCCGCAAAGA
>NZ_JALPRH010000047.1:0-28148 GCF_030464795.1 Paraburkholderia sp. SECH2 | reverse complement strand
CCAGTTCTATTCTCTCATCTCATAAGCAGTACACAGTAATCGCATTATTCTCGGCAATCTCGTCTTATTGCGACAGAACCCGCGCAAGCACTGGATGAAGCCGGGCAAAAACCTCCGGTGGGTCTGATTCCGTCGATGGGGGAGGCTACTCCCCAGAAAAAACCCGACAAGGCTTGCCAGAAGAGAAAAGGATTTTTCTCGGTCAGCTACCCACACTCAAACCCATCCTTCGACCTGCGCCTACGCGTCGGGGCAAAAAAGCCACCCATCCTGGATGATCGTTACAACACTTGTCGAATACGACGCCTGATTCGCTCTCGCGCCTTATCCGCTCGCACCCGACTGCGACGTTGTGCCGCCGCTAACCTGGCTTCCTCGCCTTCAGTTGGGAGAACGCTTTTTGCGCGGAGACGGCGATTTGTTTCTTCTCGCGTGGGAGCGCTGCCTCCCGGCGGCGCTCCTTTCAGTCCTCGCCCTGAAGGACGAGGTTTCTCGGAGCAAATCTGATGAATCAAAGGTAGCGCACAGGCGCTGCACTTCATGGGGACGGGCAGGTAGTGATGGTGCGCCACGGAATACATGGCGTGGGAGAGAAACGCAATGTCATGCAATCGGCCACGATCTCGCCGCGCTGCACCTCACCGCACGTACTGACCGGTTCCTCGAAGACTTTCGCATGAGTACGGCCGAGGTGCTCGCTAAGGAAAACAAGTTTCGTGGCGCGTGTGAACAGTTGCTCGTTGAAATCGCGCTTCGTCAGCATGACGCCACGCGGGAAGTCAGTCTTGATCTGCTCCTTTCAGCATTCTGACGGATTTTCGCGCAATCAGGCATTACCAGCTGCATACCGCGAGCGCGAAAATTCACAGTACTGGCCCTGCACCAGCTTCATCAAGGCAACAAGGCACCGGGATCACCCTTGCTTGCGCTTTACGGGCGGAAGATCGAGAAACACAACACACCTATCACTGAGATTGCCCTGGTCTATCACCAGGTCTGGGAGGAAGTGCCAATGCACAATCACGAAGAGTTCTGCGGTAGCTGATTCAGGAACGATTCGCCAATCAGAGATCTGCTCGCATTGTTTGGGGGCCTCAATTGGAGCACCTGATTGCAATTCCGAACAAGATCGAGGAACCGTTAGACCGCTGTGGTAAGCCTGTGGACACCGGTTTTCCTCAACCGGTCTCGAACAACGTATCACGGGCGGTTACCTCAGTCAGCGAAATGTCGATCACGAGATATTCTTTGGAAAGAAGATGACCAAATCGTCTGCGTTCCCCATTGCAGGGGTGAAGGCGGGGACGGATGCGACGTATCGAGTCTCCTCGAGTTGAGGGACGCTGTATCTACCCGAGTGAGTCCGGATCGGACCTGTGCATCCTGGCCAGCGACAGTCTGGTCAGTTTCACAATGAACTGATAGTACACGGCAGCATCATTTCTATCGATCCCGTTGAGGAGGTTTTGGACGTTCAAGAAATCGCTACGCAAAGATACTGCCGCGTCCTCTTGGGATACAAGCCATCTGACTTGCCACGCTCATGGGCGGTTCCCGATCAGCCTCACTCAGCCACCGCCTGAACTCAACGGGGAAATTATTTCATCCGATGTCGACACGATTTACGCTGGCGACTCAAACCTATGATTATCGACACATCAACACGTACGGGATCCTGGATGTTGTGCTTGCACGCTACCGCGTTGAGCGCCGCTTATCGAGGCGGGGGCATTGAGCCTTTGCCACCATGCATCCGCGGTGCTGAGAGCTCCGCGGTGAAACAGTTGTGGCGGGCAACCGGATATCCAGTCCTCCAATTCATTGTTGGCTTGCCCCAGCCACTCGCAGTCTTGCAGGTCATCGCCTGACCTCGAACGATGGGAGGTCCAGTCCACGTTCTGTGCGACGTCGAGTCTCTTGGGACGCGTGTACGTCGTCGTGCGCCAATCTTGAGGTACATGCATGCGTAAGCGTATTCTGGTGGCCGTTGGTACAAGTCTGAGCGACACGGGTTTGTTGACTGGAATCGAACTGGCTCGGGAGTGTGGCGCCCACCTCAGCGCGCTGCACGTGATTAACATGATTCCGCTGTTAGCAACGGTAGCAGGATATGACCTCGGGATTGCCGCTTCTTGCTCTATCGAAGATCAGGGGCGCGCCGTCGCGAATCGAAGTGCTCGATTGATGAAAGACGCTGGCATAGCTGGGGAGACGCTGACGATAACTCTCCCTACCTCCGCCGTGACCGTAGGAAGGGCGATTTCTGACGCCGCACGCGATCTCAATGCTGATCTTATCGTGCTCGGCACTGGAAAAGTGAAGGGCTGGCGCTTCTGGAAAGAGAGTATGTCTGATGCAGTAACCCGTCACGCAGGTGTCTCGGTGCTGATCGCGAAAGGTCCGGGTCTCTTTGCGGACAAACAGGGTTCAGACGAAAGAAGCCGATTGTCCACCGGAAGCCAGCAAATAAGGGGCGGCACCGAACAAAGACGGTTCGACGTTCTAGTCTTGGGCACTCCATTGCGACAGCAACTATTCGACTGCGGGTATGACCGTCTCCAACCCAGCCCGTCTTTTCGATCGTTGACGGCGGTAGTCGACCCGGGGTGCTGTCAAAAAATCTATCATCGCCCCCAAATTGAACTAGGCTGGTTTTGAACTGAACCCCAAGGGTCGGATCTATGACCAATTTCCGGGGTTCAGTTCATTTCAGTGGACACCCCCCATGACCGAGAGCCATCCAGATTTCCTGCCCCTGCGTGTAATCAACGTCGGCGCCGACGGCAAACGAAGTTTTGACAAACGCGACAAGCAGCGGCTAATTAAGGCCTGCCTCGAACCCGGCGAGTCAGTGGCGGGCATGACGCTCAAAGCCGGCGTGAACGCGAACCAGCTGCGGGCGATGGATTGGCAGGTACAAGGCCACGCGCAGAAGCGCATCGGGTACCACTCCGAACGTCATCGAGAACAGCCCGGCGGTGTTCGTTCCTGTGGTTCAGGCCAGGGATTGTGCCGACGCGCACGCGTATTTGGAGCGACCCATGAAGCCTGACCCGCCGGCAGCGCCGGCAAGACGTGAGCCGGTATGTGCGTCGCAACGTCCGCTGCTGCCCTCGCGGCTGGTTGCACAGTTGCCAAACGGCGTAAGCGTCGAGCTGGAATGCACAGCTCAGGATGCCGCGCTGGTGACGGCGCTGATCGAAACGTTGGGTGCTCGGTCGTCAATTCGATCACCGCCTGCTGCCTGTGCGGTCACACAAAGCGATCCTCCTCAAGTCGGCGCAGCATCAACCAGAAACCCGTGCGGTCATACAGCAAGAGTTTGATCCGGTCACGTAACATGACGCGACAATGTTTCCAGGCTGACGGTAAACCTGTTGAGACGACGACTTCAGTATCGTGGCACACATGGATACCCATGATCACACGAAGTCGTCCACCAAGGACCATCTCAAACAGCTCGCTTCTGATGTGCTGATTGCCCGCATTCTCGAACTCGAGGATCGCAACCGGCAGCTCGTGCAGCGGGTCGAGCAGCTCGAGGAACTGTTCCGCCTCGCGCAGGACAAGCGCTTCGCGCCGGGTAGCGAGAAGCCCAGGGACCGCGTATTCGACGAGGCGGAGCAGATTGCCGCAACGCCGTGCACCGATGGCGATGATGAGGTGGACGATGCGTTCGCGCTGCCAGACACAGGACTACCGGAAACGGAAGGGCCTGCACGAGGCAAGCGTGGGCGCAAGCCACTGCCGCATCTGCCCCGCCAACGATTGAATACGACCTGCCTGACGAGCACAAGTTCTGCCCGTGCTGCAGCAACTCGCTGCACCGTATGGGCGAGGAAATCAGTGAGCAATTGCACTATGAAGTGAAGGTGTCAGTACTGCAACACGTGCGTTTCAAATATGCGTTTCGCCACTGTGATCGCCACGCCGAACGCACGCCCATCCTCACCGCGCCGATGCCGG
This sequence comes from Paraburkholderia sp. SECH2, assembly GCF_030464795.1. Lineage (NCBI taxonomy): Bacteria > Pseudomonadati > Pseudomonadota > Betaproteobacteria > Burkholderiales > Burkholderiaceae > Paraburkholderia > Paraburkholderia sp. SECH2. The sequence goes on along the minus strand of NZ_JALPRH010000047.1, from coordinate 24,182 downwards.
CACAGCCACTGCCTGGCAGCAACGCGAGCGTGGAAATCATCGCGGCCGTCACGGTTGGCAAGTTCGTCGACGGGACCCCGTTGTACCGGATGGAGGACGTACTCGCGCGCGCCAACGTTCCTGTCACGCGGGGCACGCTGGCGAAATGGATCATCCGGCCCGCGCAACTGCACTACAGCCGGATCTACAACGCGTTGCACCAGACGCTGCTGTCACAGTGCCGGATCCACGGCGACGAGACGACGACGCAGGTCCTAAAAGAGGAAGGCAAGACCCCGCAGAGCAGCTCGTATATGTGGTGTTACAGGAGCGCCGAAGAATGCGAGCAGCCGGTGGTGCTGTACGATTACCCGCCGGGGCGTGGCTAGGAATATCCACAGGCGTTCCTCGCCGGCTACAACGGCATGCTGCTGACCGACGGTTATGCCGCGTGGCGCACGCTCGAAGGCGTGACGCACTTCGGATGTCTTGCGCGCGCGCAGGCTGTTCGTCGATGCGCACAAGGGTAGCAAAAAGAAAACGGGCACGCTCGTCCATCAGGCGCTCGAATACTTCAGGGCGCTGTATCAGGTCGACGCGCTTGCGCGGGGCGAGGTACCGGGGAACGAAACATGGGCTGATCACCGGTATCGGCTGCGCCAGCAACATAGCGTACCGCTGCTGGAAGCCTTCCAGAAATGGCTGGATGAAAAGGCGCCGCTGGTGCTGCCCGAAAGTCTGCTGGGCAAGGCGATCAGCTATACGCATACCCAGTGGAAATACCTCAGCCGCTACGTCACCGATGGACGCGTCGCAGTGGATAACAATCTGCTGGAACGGGACATCAGACCGTTTGCTACATCGAGTAAATCGTGGCTGTTCAGCGATACGGTTGACGGTGCAAAGGCGAGCGCGATGGTGTTCAGCCTGATGCTTACATGCCGTGCGTGCAACGTCGAGCCGTACACGTATCTGCTGCACGTGCTGAAGGAACTGCCGCAACGCGCACTGGACGCCGACGTCACGCACCTGCTGCCGTTCAACTACGCGAAACAACAAAAATCCGTGGCATCCACTGACTGAGTCTGAGTGACATGCGATGACGCGCGGGCCATCCGTCCGTGCGTCATCAAACTCGCACCCTTCAAAGTCACGACATCGATGATCGATCTCGATCGCCGCGATGCGGCGATACGCGACCATCCATCGCGAATGCTTCTCGATACGGTGTGCTTGAATTCGCGGTTACGCACGACCTGGTTTAATACCGACCAGAGGTACATTCCATGGTTCTGCTCAAACAGGTCCATCGCCATATAGACCGATGGAATAAGATAGAAACTGCTGAATGTGCGCCAGTTCTCACGGAATTGGCCAAGCAGTACGGCGGAGGTTGCCAATAGTGTCGCGAGGACCGCAAACAACACACAGGGGTGCTGCGCAAACAGCAGCGTGCCAAAGGCCACAAGGATCACGAACGCATGCAATAGCACGCCCGGGAGACCGTAATTGATATGGGCTGCGCCAATGTAGAGTGAGACGAGGATCAGGTTCGACTGCAGCGCAATCGGATCACCGGTGAAGTAGTAATACACGACAAGCTGTGCGAGTGCCAGCACGGTACGTCCCAGTTGCCTCCACAAGACGTTTGCGCGCAACCATATCAGCGCCGTACGGCCTCGCTCGACGAGCATCATGCGGAGCACGTCTATTGACTCTCTGTCATCCACGCTTATGCCCTTGACCGCGGCTATAGGTTCTCTAACTGGTCGACTGTTGTCACGCTCGCGATCGCGGACATATTCTTGACGGACGCGTGGTGTTGCTCCTCATCGCGTGCAGCGCATGCATCCTCCACTACGACTACCCGGTAGTCGCGATCATGCGTGTCACGAGCGGTCGACTCAACTGCCCACGTCGTGCTCACGCCGAGGAGCGCCGCGCGCTCGATCCCTTGAGCGCGCAGCAACGATTCGAGCGACGTATTGTAGAAAGCGCTCACGCGCGATTTCGTGACGATGAAGTCCGTTGGCTCGACATGGACTTCGGGATGAAATGCTGTGCCCCACTGGCCCATCTCCAGTGCCCCATATTCGTGCGCCTTGCCAAAGAACGGCGAATACTTCGGTTGTTCCTGGTAGTACGCCGAAAATCCCGCCTTCATGAGAACGACTGGCCGGCCTTCGCTGCCGGCGATCGCAATTGCAGCATTGGCTTGTCGATGATGGCGCGCGATTCTGCCTGAACAGCAGTGGTGGCAGCTCCGAGCTTGCCGTTGCTGGTGACGATATCGTTGATCAGATCCAGAACGATGAGAGCAGTTTTCACGGCGATTTTCCTGCAGATTTTTAACAAGAGGGTAATTCCTACCGCCTATTCAAGCCCGTGGAGCGCCAGCGAAAAACGCACCGATTGTACGCCTCACCAACCGAGGTGCATGTGAGGCGGGGCCAGCAAACACGTCGTGGAGTTAGGATTCCGCTACGAATATCGAACGATGCGTCGGCGAGCGAATTTCGTTTCACGGAATAAGAGGCGAAGATGGCCTCGAAAACCGGGCAGCCGACTAAGAGGGTCATTTCTATACGACCTCATGAAAACGAGCGGGGCCGTAAGTTAAGACAACAGAGAAACTGGAACTGTAGATTTGCTGACCCGTGAGTTAAATCGAAAGTTTGTTTCGTTTGATTGCAACCGCGGTAACCCTCGGTGGTATTGAGGACGATCGCCGGCTGGGGAATGTCGAGTTTGCACGGATGCCCACGACGTCTGATTGCATCTCGAAGCACGCTTGGCGCGAGTCACCTCTGTCGTCGCGGTCGTGTGTAAACTCATGTCCATACCTGTCAGTCTGCGTGAGAAAAATGATCTCGCATTTTTCGTGATGACATTTCATGAAACAAGATTTCAAGGTGCGATAGTGGCGCACAAACATATACTGAGAGCCACCGGAAAGCGTGCGTTGGATCTTCTTGTCATACTCTCGGGAACTGGCCCTCCCGAGACCATCTTCACGGGAAAGGCGGGAGGAAATGTGCCGCGCATTCCGCGCTGTATCGGATGCGTGGCCAAGATGCACGTGAATGCGGCATCGCTTTGCGACCGTCCCTGATCTGCCTTTTCACGATCCGCGCCGATGAACTCACGTTGATCAGACAGAGCCGATGAAGCAAGTCAAGCCCATTGGTGGCGTCACGCCGGGGAAAACCGGATCTCCCCGGATGCCGGAGACTAACCGCTCTGCGCTATCTGGCGCGTGCCAAGTGAGCACCAAATGCGGCTGGATGCTCCTTGTATTCAACAGGGAAAGTAACGACCCGAACGAACTCGGACGATGCGCGAATGCGAAGTACGTGCGGGGCTTACGGCTGAGAGGCGAAATGCGGGTGATTGTGTTCGACCGGCTACTGACGATTCGCAGTGCCGAAAGCGATATTGCGCAAGGTCGATTGACATAGTGTGAGTCGAGGACAACATGAGCGAAATGCAGAAGTTGATCGCCGCCGTGGTGCGGCTTGAGACATTGCTTCACTGCGGGACGGCCGTCCCCAGGCAGCGAGAGGTGATTCTTGCGGATTGTCAGTCAGTGCGTGCCCAACTGATAGCAGCACGAAGAGCATTGCCGACTTCGACCTATTTCGAGTTGGGATGCCGGGTGCTTCTGGTCGAATTGTCTGCGACGGAGGGCAGGTACGCTGCGGCGGACTAAAGAGAGCGAGTCGACTGGCCGCGAGCCCGGGCAAGCACGACAAACACCCCGAGCCGCTTGCCCGTTTCGATAGACATAGCCAGTGTGTTGCCCGTCGATGGAGTCTTCTGCCGGAAAAGGCTCACTTCGGAAAGTTGTACATGACCGCGATCGGGCTCACGCGTGTAGAGAGTGATACAGCCCCGCCTGTATGGGCAGCGCTTTTCGACGAGCCGGACAGTCTGATCGGCTATTCCGGGAAGTCGCATCCGGTTTGTCGGTCGCCGGTCCTGTAATTTTCATCTCCAGAGACGTCACTCTTGGGCGTCTCGATGGAGACACCGTGATCGCTGGGCGAATGCCGTAGCCGTCCGAAATCGCCTGTTGGGTTCAAGGAAGTCCGCAGCGATTTGCACGCCGTCAATCGCCGCGGTCTCCTCCGCCGTCGTGTCAACAATCACGGATTCCCCAAAGGACACCTCGATCACACAGGCAATCGTGGTAGATTCGATCGTCTCGCCTGTCGACCTGCGCCCATAAGGATTTTCTATCCTGCCAGACAGCATTCGCCGTCGGGCAGGTCGAATACGTGCTCGGTAGAGTAGGCGTGTCACGGGCGTATTCGAACCTCACCGGAAATTGCAGGCCTCATGTGCCTCGATGCCAGCCCTTGCGATTCCCGCGGCGCCATTCCGGGCGCAAAACCACAGCACACAAGGGATTTTCGGGATTGTTCAGGTTGAATCCCTACGCTTTTTTTAGGGTAAGCAGGATCTCGCCGAGCATGCCGAACCGTTGACGAGGTCAATCCTCTCCGTGCGGCCGTCCGTCATGGCTGACTGAACCATCGACAACCGTCTTTCGAATGCTGTTTCAACGTAGTCGCCACGGCGACGCGACATCAAGCGAAATAACATTCCGAGTGCATATTCAGGGGAACCAGGCTTAAAGTGCTACTGCGTCTTCATCCCCGGAAGGCGCAGTAGCAAACCTCGTTAGCCCGCTCCTCGGAGCGGGCTCTTTTTGTAGCCAATTTCGATGCAATTCGGACGTGACTGAGTCTCACGTGGTCCGTGAGTCAATGATGACCCTTTCTGGGAGGTTCCCATTGAACAATGAACAGGTCGAAAGGAGGCGTTGATTGATTGCCGCGTCGAAAAAGCGGACAGCTTCATTGGTTGCGATGTCAGGAAACGGGTCATGTTGGGCTGATGGTCGCTATATCTATCCATCCGGCAACGCACACTGGCGGGTTTGTGGGCATAGGGGGAACACGCCACGCCGCAAGCAGCGCGCCGGAACACGTGAGCGTTCGCATTCTGATCTTTGAGGGGACTGTGGGTCGCCCCGTGTTGCTCCCGCTCGTCTGGGCTAGCGCCTCGGAATCTTCGCGATAACTTGCACCGTCAAGGGTATCTGTTGCGATCCGCACTAGACGCGTCGCGTATATTCGCCATTGCGTCGATGCGTTTCAAGAAAGCGATTCTGCCGGTGGCCTTTGGCGTTGATACGCGGATCGATCTTTCGGTATCGGTGATCATGCCGCTCGACATATTCGAGGTCGCGAAAAACAAGCACGTACATGGTCGTTCCGCGTCTTAATACGCGGGGTCTCCGCAATTCTTACGACACCGTTCCGACGGGAAAAACGCAGGAACCCATGGCTTTCCAGACTGTTCAGGGACGGCTAGAAAGGGGGGTCGTCACACGCCGTTGGCGAGCAGTACTGACCGACGTCAATGCGCGATACGCGGCGCGACATCAAACGAAACAATTTCGAACCGTCGAAAATCGTCACTGGCATGTAAAATCAATCAGCGAGTCAGTAAAAATATCCCTCGAGATGACGATCACAGTACTTCCGGTGCCATTGACATTCTAAGAGGTACAGCACGATAGCTGTGCACGTAAAGTTGAGAAATATTTTCGAATGTAGCGAATTACTCAAAATTAGATAGAAAGCCGGATTGATACAGATGTGCTTGACTCGCAACAAATAGTCCGAAGGGTGAGCTGATCCTTGTCGATACGCGGAGGGCGTGTGCACAAGCGGGCCAGTTCGCGTTCTGCACGGAATCAATTCAACATATTTTCGCGCCATTTTAACGATGATACGCATACCGAGTTAAATATTTAATTCAGAAAGTTTCATTGGTAAATCGCGCCATGTTGAAGACGAAAGGTAGAGGCATGGGAAAGCTCTATCAATATAAGAGTGCGACAAGCTGAGATTTTTCGGGCACCTAGCTAGGCTCTCAAACAACGATGAGCCGATCGCGGCTTTTTTGGGAAGACAGGGCTATGTCGAAGAGTGTATTTGAACAGCTGTCCACTATATTGGGTTCGTTTGAGGAGGCGGCCTGGTTCGAAAACGTGGTGCGATTGGCTAAGGAGTGGGGTTTCGATCAAATCACGTTTGCGGTGCTCCCTCGGTCCGGTTTAAAGTTCGAAGATACCTTCGTGCGCAGCACGTACGCCTCATCGTGGCTAAGCTCCTACGGTGCGGGGCAGTTTGCATACATCGATCCCGTGGTTTCGCATTCGATGACGCGCGCGGCGCCACTCGTCTGGACACCCGAGGTCTTTTCGACAGCAGCGCAGAAGTCTATGTATGAGGAAGCCGCTGGTTACGGCTTGCGCAGCGGCATTACACTTCCGGTCCATGGGCCAGGTGGAAAAAGAGGTCTGCTTTGCCTTGTTAGCGACCGCAAACCAGGCAACTCTTTCCAAAAGGATATTGAGGCGATGATTCCCAATCTCGTGTTGCTTAGGGACGTGGTGGCCGACGGTGCGCGAAAGCATGTAGATGCACACGCGAATAGACGCACCCCGAAACTTACCCCACGTGAGAAAGAGTGTCTTGAGTGGGTTGCAATCGGAAAGACCGCGTGGGAGATTTCTACAATCTTCGGGGTTTCGGAAGCTGTCGTGAATTTTCACATGGCGAATGTACGTGCCAAGTTCAACGTAAGCTCTAGCCGAGCGGCTGTCATGATCGCCGTGCAATTGGGAATCGTCGACGTTATTGATGTGTCGTCTCGTTTCTAGCCGCTTTTGGGTACGCGATTCGCTGATCTTGTACACCGTAACTGCCGAAGCGATGGGAAAGAAATTCGATAGATGACGTTGCATGGACGATCTGACTTCGGGCCAACGCTCGGAAATTGATACGTTAGAGATGTCCCCAATGAGAGCGCTTGATCGGGAAGATCCGCGGTGCTTCGAAGCCGTCGATTGACGTGCGTGCGTAGACAGGGAATGCATGGATGGGGCGCTCAAGACTTCGGTTTCCTCTGAAGCGTCCAGTTGAAAGAAGGTCAACCTATTGTTCGTCCGGACCGAAAGGGAATTATGTCAAGCAACCTTCTGGAAAAACTCTCCGCCCGGTTGGAGAGCCGGGATGAGACTCTCTGGTTCGATGGACTTTCACGCATCGCCGGAGAGTGGGGTTTCGAGACAATCCTTTTTGCCGCGCTTCCACGGCTTTGCATGAGATACGAAGATGCGTATATACGTAGTACGTATCCGTTGATATGGCGTCAAAAATACACAGAACTGCGCTACGCGTACATTGACCCTGTTGTTGCGCATTGCGTGACGCGTTCATCACCATTCGTTTGGACAGCGGACGATTTCAAAAACTCTATACAGAAGAATATGTTTGAGGAAGCGTGCATGCATGGCTTGCGCACTGGAGTTGCACTTCCCTCTTACGGTCCCGGAGAGGGTCTTAGCATACTCTGCCTTGTTAGTGATCAAAAACCGAATGACGTCTTCCGGCGAGATGTCGAGTTACTCTTGCCGAGGCTTGCCCTCCTTGGAGATGTAGCGGTCGATAGCGCAAGAAAGTATGTGACTGCGCCGGAAGGCAGGTATTTTGGCGAACGTCAAATGGAGATTGATAACATAGGGGCCAAAGCGTCCCTGATTCTGCAACATTCCCGGGACAGGAAGAGATGAATCTGGGACGTCGTTGACGCGGTGAACCTATGGCGTGTGTCTTTGTTCATCCGCAGTTCGGAGATGCATCCGCTGGCGAACCCGCCCACCAATGCAACGCGGGCGTGGACGGTTCGTGTTGCTTCATTTTCTCAAGAAACCTGGCGGAAAGGCGGTTTTCAGGGCGTTGGCGCGTTTGACTGGAGTTGGAATCGAAAGGTGGAAGCACGTCGCCGGAGGGCCGCGATGCCTCGCTGCCTTTGCTGTCCTTCATAACGTGCTGCCTCTGGTCGACGCAGGCTTGCCGAGCGTGGCATGAAGTACACCATACGGGCGAGCTTGTGGGCCACCGCTGTGGTTGGCGACCGGTTTGTGCATGCGGGGAACAGCCGTCGGTAGAATGCGCCGAGCGCTGAGTTGTTGCGTGACAGCCTCATGGCTGCCATATTAAGTGTCTGCTGTCGCGGTAGGCGGTGGGTCGGGTACCCGAGTATGAAAAGGCGCTGCTCGCGCCAGTTGCCGATTAGCGCCCCGATGACGTCTTCGGTACTGGCACTGACGAGATCGTGATGGAAACGCGCGAGCATCTTCGGGTCGCGTTAACCGGCAACGATTGCGGGAACGATCGCCTGTCCGGTGGTACCCATCACGTCAGTGAGTGCCTCGGTAAGCTGGAGGTTCATCTGCATCATCTGCACCAGCGCCTACTAAATACGCTGCACCCAGCTGTTCGGTGAGCAGCAGCTCGCGCTGTCGCACCACCGCGCGTACGACGCAGACCTCGCCATCGGGGCGCTAGGGAAGGTCTGCACAACCCGTTTCCTGCGCATCGCGCAGTTTGCTGCCCGCGTTGTAGTGGCGGCGAAGATGCCGGGACCTCGATCACCGTTCTGTTCGAACCGTAGGAAGGTGCGTTTGCCGAAATTCATGGCGTCTGCGCCCACGTGTTTCACGCTTTGCGCAGTACCTTACGCACCATCCACAGGTTACCCAACGCAAACAGCGTCGTGATCTGCGCAGTGTTCTTCATCAAGCCACGGTATCGGGTCTTCGTATAGCCAAACTGACGCTTGATGATCCGGAATGGATGCTCCACCTTGGCGCGCACGCCGGCCTTCAGACGTTCGATCTGATCGTAGATCGCGTCCAGACGATCACTCAGGTCCAGTCTTCTGCGCTTGCCGGGTCCCATTGCGACATGCCAGCGCACTGAACCGTCCGCGCATCGCTTCTGAATACCCTGATATCAGGCATCAGCGTACACATCCGCCTCTTCGCCGTGTAACAACGCTTCGGCTGTATTGATGTCCTGGGCGTTGGCAGCTGTGCCGACGACCGTGTGAACCAGGCCAGACTCCGCGTCCACGCCGATGTCGGGTAGCGGTGGCGCATTGCTGCGCCACCGCCCCCTAAGAACCGGACGTGCGAGTCGCCCCGCATCCGGCTCAAGCCATTCGGCAGCCCCATCGGATGGGACCGGGCAATCAACCATCGGTCGCGGTTCGACGACGGGCAAAGTAAGGCGACCACGCAGGGTCAAACGGATTTGCCTGACCACGTATCTTCACGTGCCGAACAATTGGAATCATCGTAGCTCGAAACAGTCGGATGACCCCGCGATCTTTGGTTCGCGCGGTAAACGCCCAAGTACGATGTCCCTCTACGTGGAAGTATTTGTGCTTCACCCAACCCGTGCCTTTCGTGGGATGCCGACGCATAGCCCATTTCCATAAGAGCTGCCAGATGTGAGCGTCTATCGACGTAAAATGAGACTTGGAAACCACATGACGGTGATACATGGCCCAACCTCGAATCACGGGGTTGAGTTGCAGAATCAGATTCGTCTGCGTGGCGCTCCTGTGCTGCCTCACGATCTCCCTAACCTTCTCCAGAAGTGCCTTCACACTTTTGCTTGCTGGTTTGATAAGCAGCTTATCCGCGTACTTGCGGACATTCTGCCCGAGGAAGTCGAACCCATCGGCAATGTGAGTGACTCTGGTTTTCTCTTCCGAGAGTTCCAGCCCCCGAACGGCCAGAAATTGCCTGACCGCAGGGAGTACGTTCTGCTCCAGAATATCTTTCGAGACTCCGGTCACAACGAAGTCGTCCGCATACCTGTTGACGTTGACTTTGAACTTTCGGCGGCGCGTGGCGTCGGCCCTACGCTGGCATCTACTGCCGCTTCAAGTCCGTCCAACGTCATGTTCGCGATGACGGGTGAGATGATGCCCCCTTGCGGAGTTCCCGCCTCGGTCGCGAACAGGGTACCTTTATCGATAAATCCGGCCTTAAGCCATCGCCGCAGGACCACCTTATCCATTGGTATATGTTTGAGGATCCAGTCGTGGCTAAAATTATCGAAACAGCCACGGATGTCGCCCTCTAAAACCCACTCTGGTGACTTGCGCTTAGCCAGCGTGGTAAAACAATATTCAATGGCGTCGGCAGTCGAACGTTTGGGGCGAAACCCGTACGAGTTTGGATCCGCCAGGCTTTCCGCAATGGGCTCCAAGGCGAGCTTCCATAGCGCCTGCATTGATCTGCATAGCATGCGGGGAATTCCTAGCGGACGCTTCTTGCCGTTGCTCTTAGGGATGTAGATACGTCGAAGCGGCAACGCCCGGTAACTGCGGTGTTGCATCGCCTCCACCCCTTTCCATTTGGCCGCCGGAGTTGGCCAGGTCTTGCCGTCAACGCCCGGCGTTCTCTTGCCGCGATTCTCTGTCACTCGTTTCACGGCTAGCATTTTGCCGCTATGCGAGCGGGTCAGCAGACGCTGCAGGGCACTTACTTTGCCCCATCTGCCTTCCTTGGTTGCCTGGGCGATACGCGCCTGGAGTCGTTTCACCTCATCTGTGATGCGAGGCCAATCAGCCTGAAGCCACATCTCAGCGGGGTGCGAGGACGCACCAGCATCGATCGCCTCTGCTTGTGCAGCGCCACCGATTGCCGTCATCTGCCTTCCCTCGTATAACGATTAATCAAGTTCTCTCGCCATGAATGACCACGCGGAAGTCTGCCCGCTTTCGCGTCCGACCATGCAGCAGCCGGTATCCTCCCCATTACAGGAAGGCGTTCGCTTTTTCCGCAATCCCTTACCCGCAGTGCCAACAGCGTTCCTTGCGGTTCGCCTGCCGTTGCCGGCAGCACTACGGGCTTATCCTGTTCCGCATGAATTTCAGAGCGGGACGGACCCCTCCTATCCGCCGGCGGCGCAATGTCCATGCTGACCCAGCACACAGAGGCCAGACCTTGCCGCGCGCCATTTTGGCTCAGCCTGTCAGCACATTTGGCTTGTCAATGATGACGACGTTTAATAGAGGTTCACGTATGTTGGTCGTTACCGCTCGTTCCTAGTCCCTCACCGCACTTGTGCTGGCAGATTCCGCTTTCCCTCACGGGTCCGCGTACCGATACAGATCGGTGGTTACATTGTCCCCGGAGCTTCACACCGAGCCGTTACCGGCTCCGCATGTCTGGGTAGGAAACGGCTGATGGAACAGCCGGTTCGATCACAACGGATCACGTTGAGTCGAACAGAAATTCAAGCGACTTGCAGGTCGCACATGCGCTTTCATCCCGAAGTACCATTGAGTTCCCTTCTTCGTCTGGTGCATTTCCGGGTCGCGCGTACCTGAGGCGTTCTTCGTCGAGTTGGGCGCAGAAATCAACGTGGCGTCGACTACCGACCCGGCCTTGAGCATCAGACCTTTGCCGCTCAGGATCTCATTGACCAGCGCGAGCATCTGCACAGCCAGACCGTGCGCTTCGAGCAGGTGGCGAAACCGCAGGATCGTGCTCTCGTCCGGCAATCGCGTCATGCCGCCGTCCAGCCCCGCGAAGTCGCGATACAACGGTACGTCATAGAGCGCTTCTTCCATCGCCGGGTCTGACAGACCAAACCACTGTTGCATGAAGTGAATCTGCAGCATCGTGGCAATCGGAAAGGGCGGCCGTCCCGTTTTACCCTTCGGATAGTGCGGCTCAATCAGGGCAATCAGCTGCGACCACGGCACCACGCGCCTCATCTCTTCGAGAAATTCCCGTTTGCGCGTGCGTTTCGTTGACAGATCCAGACCAAGGCCAAGTTGTGCCATCACCCACCCCTTAAATTCTCCTGCTCCCAGGATAGTCCACACTCACATCAATGCCAGGAATTTTGCAGACTTTCCCTAGGTCACGCGCAGCAGTCCGAGACTCATGAGTTCTGAAGTCATTGGCAATCCTGCGCGTCGCTCTTGTAAGCGGGTACATATTTGAACTGCCTTGTATCGACCAACCAGCCTGTCAGCCTGCGATGCTCGAGCACCGCGATCCAGTAGACACCAGTGGATTCGAGAGCGACCGTATCGATGCCGCATGCGTGCACCAGTGATCTTCCGGCTGTCAGGGCACTGCCACCTGTGTTACAGCTCAGCAGCGTCTCTTCCCGAACACCGAGGACGGTCGTGGCCTTGGCAAGCTGTGGAGTTCGCGAGGATCATGGCGACACATTCTGCACCAGCGACCTTTCCGTCTCACGCGAGAATGCGTTACCTATTGGCTCGATGCCAAGTGATCGCTGCGTCTGATCATCGAGGTCAAACCAAAATCCTATGACAGGCCTGTCGTCGATTCGTTGCGGAGGACCCGCGCGGTGCATGTGCACTCCGATACGTCGGAAGAGTCGCTCCATACTTACGTACGTGACCCCGACGAGTTGCCGGGCGCCCAAGGTGAGCGCGCACTGCACCACGGCAGCCAGTAGCGGACGTATGGCGTAGTTCCCGGATGCTCCATCTGGACCGCCGCCGGAAAGGGGATTTGCAGCAAAGCGTGATATTTCCCATACATCTGGCGAGCAAGGCAACGGTACCCCGGATGCCACAAGATCCGGAAATATCTCTTGAAGTAAATACGGACCAGTCGTTGGTAGCAATCTGGCACAGCCCAAAACGGAATCATCTTCGTCACGCGCAATAATATAGACGGTATCGTTGCGATCGTACTGATCACGCTCACTATCGTTGTGCTCGGAAGGTAAGTCCCAGCCGAGGTCTTTCACAAACCTCTGATAGCGATAGCGAGCCAAAGGAACGGCGACATCTCCGGAGGTTGTCCCGCCAGAGTGAATTGAGAAATTTTGCACGATGTCCTCGCTAACTCGTTTGACGGGGACAATTACAACTTAACGCTGACCCGTGTGTAACTGTCAATGTTTACAGGCTGGCAAGAGGCGCTGGAGTGGACTAGTTGTGCGAGGATTCATTGCTTTATGCGGCGCATTGTATTTTTCAGAACATCGCCTGAGATGCGGTGAGATTTTTTCGTGGAACGACCTCCGCCCGCGCGGAACCAATTGCGAGGCTGAAATCGACCGGCAGCCGAGCTATTGAGCTCACACAACCCGATAAATTATTACAAGTTCGCATGAACCGGTATAACCACGTCGAACAGTTGCAACCTTCGTACCGCGTCGAATGGTGATCTCACGCTAACACGTGCGTCTGCTTTCACACACTGCTATGTATTGCAGGTTCAAAGCAGTCTTTAATTTGATATCGTGCATACAATCAACACATTTAGGATGTTTCAACCATTTCGAATTTGTGCTGATTGCCTTGTTAGTAAGCGGAACTATTGTCATTAATTAAATTAATGGTTTTTGAGACCGAATTTTATGAACTCGCGATTTAAAGAGCCACTCACGATCTCCCCGGATGGATACATTCGCGCCAGTGCTGTCGACCTTGCGAACCTAACGCTATGCCATCTCTTTTCGGACTTTGATCCGGAGCTGCTCATGCAGCTTCGAGGAGAGTCTGTCGCCGCAACGAGCGCCGGGTATACCGAGTGGCAAGCCGGGCGGTGTGGTGAGCCTCGCCTGCTATCTGTTAGTTGGGACTGGTACGTGGACGAGTCGTACCAACATACGCTAAGGATGGTTGGCGACGATGTGAGGAGCAATGTGATGGCAGTTGATCAATGCGGCAATGATCTCGGAATGTTGCGAACATCCGAGATACTTGCCACGCGCCTCTCTGAATTGAGCTGGATAGCGACGGTGTTCGCAGCAACGTGGACGCATGCGACGTTCACCCGTTCTACTGTCCTTCATTGATATTTTCATCGCGGTCATGTGACATGCGACCGGAGCGGCCCTTTGACAGCAGAAATTGGGCGACGCCCACTTCCTAACAGGTCTGCTAGGTGCCTTTCGGGTCGCATTTAGGCAGAATGAATCGTCGATAATCATTCAAGAGGAATGACGCTATGGAGTTGCTAGAGCATGCTTTTCAAACGCAATCCCGCTCTTCGGAGTGGGATTGCGCTACAGCACCATCCACGATCCTTGATTGCAGATCGATAGCCGCTTATCGAAAGGCAAAAAAGGAAAGTCAAATGCGATTCTGGGCACGGTTTGGGGTGTCACAATCGCAGGGTAGTCGAATTGAGTGTGGCGCGGGGATTCCAGAGTCGGTGTCGATCCTCTTGGGACTTTACTTCATCGAGGCGATCTGCGATGAGGATCTGGGGAGGGCGAAGTTCGCACTGCGCATTCGCGGATGCACAGGACTCGTCGGGCGACATCGATAACGTTCGGGTGAGTCGCAGGCGTTGTCGCAGCGCGTTGCGAACTCACCCGAGTCCTGTCGGACGTTTTTGAGGCGGAAACCCAATCACGCCTTCCGGGAAAATCGCGATGTGCGAGATCTTTTGCGGAGATTGGTGAGGTGCTGGCAATTTCGGACTTGCGAGTTCGGAGTGCCACGCCCTGTGAGAGCAGAGTTTTTCCCGTTAGCGTTCGCAAGTGCCGGCGGTATTGGCCACGAGATCGCGATTGTGTTGCGACGTATGAGTTGAACATTCTACAGAATGCCCCTGCCGGCTGGCGCAGGAAAGTATGCCCCAGCCACCCGTTCGGCCCATATAGCTGGTGCCCGTCCGAGAGCAAGACATACGCGCGTGCGTGTTTATTGGCGCCTGTTCAGTGCGAACCTTGAAAATGCCCCAGCGATCCGGATGAGCAGCGATAGACTCCTCATGCAATGTTGTTGACTTGATCGAAATGAATGATCTCCTCGGTCATTGGGCGCTTCGCTATGCACGCACATAGGTGTTCTGTATGGTCACTTCCTCACTGCAACGCGTGATTCCGCGGCGGGATTCCTGGGGGAAACCGGTTGAATCCCAACGCCCCGGCAATGCGTGCAATTGTGTCGAAGCGTGCCTATCGTTTCGCAGCGTCCAACGCCGATGACGTTTGCTCGGCGAATTGTAGCTGCATGCCAGTCTTCGAGAGTAGCAGCAGGTGGAGCGGGCGAGGTGCCATCATGATGTTTGCTTTCGGCCGCGCGACGGCGCTTCTTCTACGATAACTACAGAGAGTATCAATCTCATCAAATGGGTACTCCCGAGGCCGTCGGCTGGCACAGTACGGTCACTTCACTGATAGCGCGGTTGGCGTCCCCCGCATGCCCGCATAAAAGACAATCAGTTCAACGCTCGCGTCACCTGTAATCCCGCGGTGTATGGTGTTGACCATCTCTGGCAGGACATCGCCCGTCTTCAGGTGCTTGTGAAGGGTTCCATCCCGATTCTCGATAGTCAGCTCACCGGATAGTACGTACGCCGCGTTAGGCATCGGGTGCGTGTGCCTCGGCAAAGCGGTGTGTGGGGGCACGGTGATCTTCAGCACCGTAATCTCAGGCTGCCCATTGGGGTAGGGCTGGTAGCTGACGCCATCCCAAGAATGATCGGCCTTAAGCAGCACCGTCGCTATAGCGCTTTCCGGGTTGCGGCTGTCCGCGGCAAGCTAAATGCCGGTAAATGGTGTCAACAGGAAGAGTGCATAAACAGTCGAGGGGAGGTAACTATTCCATCGCGTAGATTGCGTTCCGGATTATTTGTATGTGTAAAAAGTACCCCAGCACACTCTTCCATCTGACGCTGCGACGATCAGGTCCGTATCGGCCTTAGGATCAGCAAAGCGTTCTGCGGGTACCTTTGACCCCGCTGCACGAAGAGACTTCAGGAAGAAACGTGATGCCGAAATACACGGGGAAAGATGCTTTTATTCTATGGCGTCTCGCCACTTGCCCACGCTATGAAATAAATACGCTTCATTTCATCTTGATCATTTTGCATGTTGTCGTCCTGGACATACGCATCAGTAGCGTAGTGGGGAGTTGTCTGTGCCGTCCGTGGGTACTGTGCGCTTGGCGTGGTGGGGCATGGAGTCGTTGCCCACCACGCAAAAGTCAAGGACGCGCACTCGGTGACAGAATGACGGCTCGATGGGGTTGAGGCTCGGCATTTTTGCGTCCGCATCACGGCCGAACCGTGACTTGTTGCTGAGTGGCAGGGGATGCCATCCCGGTGCGTGAGCAACACAACCGCTCTCTTGCCGCACGGATTTCGTAGCGCCCCGATGAGCCAGCGGTTTGGCGCCCGTCTGTGTGCGTTCGACGATCGGGCCGTGGGTAGTGGCAGAATACGATGTGTTCTGCGCCGCGTGCCTGCGTTAGGCTGGGCCTGTGAGCACCTGTACGGGGGCGAACTTGCGCTCCGTCTCAACCATGATGACAGCCGAGAGTCAGAACGCGAATATGAACTACCGCGTCAGCTATGAGCACAGCCTGTCGAGTGCGCCGAACGATTTTATCGTACACGTTCCTTCACAGATGGTTGTGGATGTGCCTGCATCGGTGCCGCGGGCCTTGTTACCAGAGTTCATCATAAATCTGATTCTCGAGCGTTCGCCGGGCATTGGTCGAATTCGCAAGCTGCGCGTCCTGCCATGACCGCATCACGGCGCACCGTTTGGCCGTTCTACGGGTCAGAGATTGATCGAAGTCAGTGAGTGTTTGTTGAGGCGATAGAGGACTGACTTCATCAGGCGTCTACACGGTCAGGGTCGGACGGTTACCCCGAGTGGGCGACGCGTAAAGGACCTGCCATTGGGGCTATGACACGGGACGAGACAATGTAGCGCTGCGCCGCATCTCGTGAAGGTGTACTGTGCAAAGCGTAGACAAACTGGTCATCGATTTGACGCGCGCTCGAGGCGGGACGCTCATCAAGGGTGCAGTCTGAGACTGGGATATTGTCCCTCACAATAAATGCGAGGCGGCGAAAGACCCGGTCAAATCTATCGGCCGCACGTTTCCGTTTTAATTCAACCGATCTATGGAATTTCCCTCAAATCTCGATCTGGATACCCGCGCCAGGCTACTCTCCTACCTGGTGGTGTCCCATCTGGTTTCGAAGCGATTGACTGGAGATTGGCTGTCCGCCCAGCATGTTGTCGAATCAATGCGTCTGTGGCTCGCGAAGATCGGGGACGATTCTGACTGGTTACAGCGAATTTTACTTGCCAGCTACTCCAAAGATGTGGCGAAGATCATTGCCGCAAGGTCGCCCAACAAATTTGACTGGGAGAGAGTCCCATTCTTGTTCTGCGAGGATCTGCGATTAGATCTCCAGTCGCCCGTTGTGCATGACATCTATTTCGAATGTTTTCACCATCTTGTGAAAAAAGGCTGTGGCGAGTGATCTTGTTCGGGTCTAACCACGTGAGTTTCGCAGGGGTGCGAGTGTGGGTCGGCGCTGGTTGCGAAGGCACGGCGCAAGGCATTCAAGAAAGCGCGTGACGGTGCGATTGACTGCCGTGATGACGAGCGCGGACAGACGGCTCTAACCATCGGGCATAACGACAAAAGCAGAACACTCATTTTGACGAATGGGGCAGCTGGCTCGCGTTCTACGGCATGGATGGTCTGATTGCCCGGGTCGGCTACCTTGAACATGATCCATACACAGAGCATGTGTTTGCCCTCTGCGGACCCCATGACAAGCTGATCAAAAGGTCTTCTGGTGGCGCGGCGACGGCATGAACCTGTACGCGGAGCGCGTCGAACGTGAGGTTTCATTTAGCCATAGACGGATTCGGGCCGCGTTAGTCTCTTTGCGGTGCAACTGTCGGGGCATCACGTACCTGCGAACCCACCTCGTTTCGGCGCTTCCCCCGGAAAACAGCGAAACGACGGTCACCTGCTGATCCTGTTCCCGGCGAGTGCCCGGCGCACAATCACCAGACGTCATACCCGTTCGCCGGTGTAACGCAACCATCAACCCGTTTCGACTTCGGCCGTTGGTTTGGACGATGCGAAGGAAGCCGGAGCGGCCGCCATCGCAGAGCGTGCTCGAACAGAACTTATGCGCACGAGCAGTGCGAAGGTGCTTACCGATCCAGCCGTAGCCAGTAGAATAGGGACGAGGAAGTCGTGATTGACGCGCGTGAGCTCGAGTACCACTGCAGTGGCGGTAAGCGGCATTTGCATTGAGGCGGCGAGAAAGGCGGCCGCGCCGACAATCGCAAAAGCGCCTGGTGGCGTACCCGGAAACATGTAATTCCAGAGGCCACCCAATACGACGGCCAATAGTGCGCCGTTCGCCAGTGCGGGAGTAAGCAGACCCCCTTGTGCGCCAGCGCGCAGACTGCTCGCGGTCACCATGATCTTGAGTGCCAGCAGAGTTGCGGCAAGTCCGATTGTCAGGTTACTGTCGAAACTTAGGCTCGCTGGGCCCTTCCCATTACCTGGCAGCTGAGGGAAGTACATCGCCAGCATTCCGATGATCACAAAGTTGAGTATTGAGAAAACTGGCAGCCGCCAGTCTTTGGGTGCGTTCGCCCGTGCGCGAGTCATCAAATTGGTGAAGCCCCAGGCCGCGAGACCAAAAACCGGACCGAACAGGATCGACCACATGACTAGCGGGGCGCTGAGTACCAGATCTGGTAGTCGGTACTGCTGCTCGTCGCCCAGTCCGATCCAGGCGACAATGGCGGCGATCGCCGATGTAGCGATCGCCGGTACTACCGCCGACCATCCGAATGTTCCCAGCAGCACTTCGAGCACAAACACCGCACCACCAAGTGGCACGTTATACACGGCGGCCACTCCAGCCCCCGCGCCGCATGCGACCATGATCTGTCTCTCGGAAACAGACAGACCTGCGCGATGTGATAGCCAGCCGGCGAAGGCCGCACCTATCTCGCGCGGCGCGACCTCACGACCCAGCGGCGAGCCGAGCCCCACCGTCGCAATCTGCAGTAGCGCGTGAGCTGTTGTACTCGCGCCCGGCATGCGCGGATCGTCGGACTTGACGGCTTGTTTGATACTTACGAGCGGGCGCCCGAAACGATATAGCGCCCACCAGCCGAGTCCAGCGACCAATCCACAGGCAGTGAGGGCAAGTAGACGCCGGACAGGAGTGGTGTTGGTTACGCCCTGTAAGAAACTTTCACTGCTAACCACGTGTTCCACACTGTATCCATAGGCGAAGTGCTGAATCGCGTGCAGGAGGAGCGCCAGTACCATGCCTCCCAGCCCCGCACCCACGCCCGTCAAAACTGTAACTGCAACAAGCGCGGTAAATGGGCTTCGGTCAGGAATTCTGTCTTTCGTAAAGGTTGGTTTCATTCGAAGTTGCGATAGCTACATGTATTATTCGCATAACTACGCGATAATCGGATTCGTGCGTAGTGAGAGGCATGTTCCCAAACCGCCCGTCGTGCTGGTCGCCGAAACGATACGCAATTGGTTCGAGAAACGATAGCAATAAGTTGTGTCATTTAATGTCGCGTCGGCTTTCGCGCGACAGACGGCGACACTGGCATCTGGCTGGTACTGGATGTCCAGCAGTCTCACGATTGAAAGAGCCGGTCGCCGTCGAGTGGTACTGTGGCAATTGAGCAGGTGGCCATGGAGGGGGGCAGTTCTCACCGCCGTTGCCGCCCGTGACATTGAGCTATGTCGATGTTTTGTTTTCTTGGGTCACGGCGCTATGTGGACACGGCCCCTCGGACATCCAGGTCGGTTGATCCGGCTTTGCTTTGAGGCTCGGGTGTCCTCAACGGGCCATCACTCCCACGGACCTGCATGCTTGAAGCACTCAATCAACGCGTCAACGGTTGCGCGGACCCTCGTGGGCGGCGCCAATTATCTTGGCCGGCGTGTTGCCTCACGAAGGAATGTTACCCGACGGATTGTTGTCGTTTCGCTTTCCTTCTTCTTTTATTTCGTGGTTTTCCGGGCGCGAAGCGCCCGGCCCCCGCCGGCTTTCAACTTTTCAGCAGTTCACACTTCAGTCGGCGTTTCGGTGCACGGGCGCATGCTGCCCAGAACCATTTCTCTCACACGCTCCGCGCGCCATGCGTTGACCCGGCGATGCAGCGTTCGTAGTTGCGTCTTGCGTGCATTGGGGGGCGACAACGACTACGTCTGGTGTTGCGACATTCATCTTGGCCGGTAGTGAGGAGTCGGAGGCGGCGTAGCCGCCGGAGACGACGAACTGCCGGCGGCGCCGGATCGGCGAGGCTTAGGATGGCTGACTGAACCTAAAAAAGAGGCGGTCAGCCCATGTCTGGAAGCCGCATCACCGACCAGCAGGTCCGCCTCTACATGAACCATCGCAAACACCATCCGCAGAAGCTCGCTGCGGCGAAGTCAGGCATGAGCGAGCGCACGGCGCGGCGTGTCGAACACGAAGCCGGGCTACCGTCACAGCAGCCCCGGCGCTACTGGCGCTCGCGCCCTGATCCGTTCGCCGATGTCTGGGAGAGCGAAGTGGTCCCGTTGCTACGCGCTGCGCCAAGGCTGAAGGCGATCACCCTGCTGCGCAAATTGCAGGAGGACTATCCTGATGCCTTTCCCGACAGCATGCGGCGCACGTTTGAGCGGCATGTCAGCCAGTGGCGCGCGCTCGAAGGGCCGAACCAGGAAGTGTTCTTCCCTCAAACGTATCAGCCTGGCGCGCGAGGCCTGTCGGACTTCACGCACATGGACAAGCTGTGCGTAACGATTGGCGGCATCCCGTTCAACCACCTGCTGTATCACTTCGTGCTGGCGTTCTCGCGCTGGGAGTACGCCAGCGTGGTCGATGGCGGGGAGAGCTTCCTGGCTCTCGCGACCGGCTTGCAGAACGCTCTGTGGCAGGCGGGCGGTTGCCCACGAGAACATCGATCTGACAGCCTGTCGGCGGCCTTCAGAAACCTGCAGGAAGAGGAGGACTTCACGGTTCGCTATGCAGCGCTGCTCGAACATTATGGGATGGAAGGCTCGCGCAACAACCGTGGCATGGGTCATGAGTATGGTGTGGTAAAAAAAATGTCGCGGTGTCTCTCGATGACCCTGTATTGCCTACCAGGTTGACGCGTCCATGACGACATAATTTCAGGCTGATACTGATATTCCACTGATCAACATTGGGGGAATATCATGTTTGAGACTCTCTTTACGCGTCCGCATGCTCTTGCTGCCCACACTCTCGCGCCCTGCGTGGAATCCAGGAAGCGCTTCCTCGTACATTGTCAGGAACTGGGTTATCCGCCTAAGTCGATCCGCAAGATCGCGTGGATCCTGCTGGTTTTTTCACAGAGCATTGATCTGTCCCGCCCGCGGTTAATAACGCACGAGGAAATCGCGTTTGCGGTTGACCATCGGATTCGACTTCTCCGAAGTGAGCGCACGAACGAGTCCCGCAGCTCGCGGCTTCTGTTCATCCATACCGCCACGGTCTGGCTGCGCTTTCTGGGGTGTCTGGAGGAACGGCATCCCACGAGAGAACCATTTGTTCGCTATGTCGAGCACTACGTCGATTTCATGCGCGACCAGCGAGGACTTTCTCCTGCTACGATTTCAACCTGTCGTGATGAGGTCGGTCATTTTCTGGCAATGGTCTGTCGCCCTGACAGGGCACTTGATGCTCTCACTATCCACGATGTCGACACCTACCTCGCGTATCAAGGCAGCCGCGGCTGGAGCAGAGCCTCATTGCACGCGCTTGCGAGCACGCTGCGCAACTTCTTCCGGTACGCAGAAAGACAAGGGTGGGCTACCAACGTTGCGTCGGGCATTGAAGCACCAGTGGTGTATAGAGAGGAGGGGTTGCCGCTCGGGCCGAATTGGGAGGATGTGCAAAGATTCGTCGCTAGCTTTGTCGGCGAGAGCACGATCGATCTACGCAACCGTGCGATGATCATGCTGCTGGTTGTTTACGGACTGAGGCGCGGCGAGGTGGTACGGCTCCGTCTGGAGGATATAGACTGGTGCGGCGAGATCCTCCATGTCCATCGTCTCAAGCAGCGTTGCGCACAGCAATACCCGCTGGTGGCGACAGTTGGAAACGCGATTCTGCGCTACCTGAAGGAAGCGCGTCCGCGAAGCGCCCATCGCGAGCTGTTTCTGTCGGTCGAGGCGCCGATCCGACCGCTATCACCCGGATGCGTAAGCGGCATTGTCCGATCGCGTCTCGCGACGCTTGGCATTGATATCCCGCGGCGCGGCGCACATAGCCTGAGGCATGCGAATGCCCGGCATTTATTCGACGCTGGTTTTGCCCTGAAGGAGATCGGCGATCATCTCGGCCATCGCAGCGCTTCATCGACGAGAACCTATGCGAAGGTTGACCTGACCGGACTGAGGCGTGTGGCCGAAATCGATCTGGGGAGTCTGCTATGAAGCTCTCCGAACTTGTCGCCCAATACGTGAGCCACAAACGGGCGTTGGGCATGCGCTTCGAGTCCGAGGCGGCCACGCTTGCCTCATTCTGCCACCGGGTTGATGGCAACATTGATGTGGAGTCGGTCACAGCCGAACAGGTACAGGACTTCCTGACTGGCAACAGGCCGCTGACTAACCATTGGGGTAAGAGAAGGTCAGTGCTTGACTGCCTGTTTCGTTTTGCCCTCTCGCGCGGACATGTCACGGCTTCGCCGCTTCCTCGCTACAGTCCGAAATTGCCGCCACCGCTGACACCCTATATTTATTCGCAGCAGGAATTAAAGCGCCTGCTCGACGTGGCGTCGGCGGCATGCAGTCCACGCGGTCTGCTGGATGCATATGTTTTGCGTGCACTCATTCTGATTCTGTACGGCGGCTGCCTCCGCCATGGCGAAGCCTTGCGGCTAACCATGCAGGACGTCAATCTCGACGAAGCCGTCCTGCACGTGTGCGAGAGCAAATTCTACAGATCGAGGCTGGTTCCGCTAGGCGCAGATCTGAATAGCGCGATGCAAACTTATGCCCGGCAACGCAACCAGAGATTTGGGCAGGCACCGGCTGCGCCGTTCTTCTGTTTCCGCGATGGTCGCCCCCTGAGCCAGAAAGCTGTGTGCAGTGCCTTTCAGCGACAGCGCACCCTGGCAAATATCCAACGCGAAGGCGGTGCGTCCTGCCAGCCGAGGCTGCATGATTTGCGGCAGTCAGGCGCAGTGCACCGGCTAATCGCCTGGTATCGCTGCGGCGCGGATTTGCAACTGTTGTTGCCGCAGCTCGCCACCTATCTCGGCCACATCGATCTCGCGGGCACCCAACGCTACCTTACCCTGACGCCCGAGTTGCTGAATGCAGCGAGCACGCGCTTTGAAACTTACGTCCTTGAGGTGCAACATGAATAACTCATCCCTGCTGGGTCCGTGGATCCGACGTTTCCTGATCGAGTATCTGGTGGGCGAACGTAACCTTGCCATCAATACGCAAAGAAGTTACCGCGACATGCTCATGCTGTTGCTTCCGTATTTGGCCGCCAAGGTCGACAAGCGGATCGACCGCCTGACCGTTGATGATCTCTCCGCGCAAATGGTCCGCCTGTTCCTGACGCACATGGAAGAACAACGCCACTGTATGGTCAGCACACGAAATCAGCGGCTCGGCGGCATCCATGCGCTGGCTCGTTTCATCGGCGAACATGCACCGGAATACGTCGACTGGTGGGCACAGATTCATCTGATTCCCGTTAAGAGAACCAGTCGGCCGGAGATCAGCTACCTTAGCAGGCAGGAAATGGACACCCTGCTCGCTGCCTCTGACGTCAATACAGCGCAGGGGCAGCGCGAACATGCGTTACTGCTCTTCATGTTTAACTCAGGAGCGCGTGCAAGCGAAGCTGCGCAGCTCAAGATTGGCGACGTTGACTGGCACACGCGCTCGGTCAGCATCGTCGGCAAGGGGAACAGACATCGCCGCTGCCCGCTCTGGAAATCCACGCTCGATGCGTTGCGCTCACAGTCCGAGGGGAGGGCCGCAGACGCGCCGGTGTTCCTCAATCGATTCCACCAGACGATGACGCGCTCCGGCATTCATGCATTGGTCAAGGCTGCGCTATCCGTGCTGCAGCCAACGCGCCGTCGCTTGCCGGCAAGAATGTGCACCCACATGTGATTCGGCATACGACCGCCTCGCTACTACTCCAGGCCGGTGTCGACATCAATACGATACGCGGCTGGCTTGGGCACGTTTCGTTGGAGACGACCAATATCTATGCCGAGATCAATCTGGAAACAAAGGCGCGGGCGCTGGCGACATGCGAAGTGGAAGGCGATGCCGAAGGACAAAAGCAATGGCGCGATCAGCCCGACCTGCTGACCTTCCTCCGCTCCTTGTAACCGAATAATATGTGCTGTTCGATTTCCACAAAGACGCTACCTTCGCCTCCGTGGTTATCGAGCAGCACATATTTTTTACCACACCATACTCATGATTGTACTAAACCGCTGACGCGGTAGTGGGAGGTGGGCACAGGTCTATGGCTGACG
>NZ_JALPRH010000046.1:0-30401 GCF_030464795.1 Paraburkholderia sp. SECH2 | reverse complement strand
CCGGCCTGTTCACGCGTCAGTAGCCGCGATCGCCAACCAAAAAAATCTCTGCTTTGTCCATGCCTGGTGACTCAGCCTGATAAAGTCTTTCTCACATCGCATAACGGCACCTACGCCGCGGACTTGAGCCCGACCCTGGATCCGGATGCGACATCGAGGTGGTGCGGCATTAAGAGGCGGATCGCGTCCGACCCGGCAATACTTCTGACCGTGCCGTCTTGTACCGTTGATTCGGTGCACGCGCGGCATCAAGACCCTGCCGCGCGTTCGCCACCTGTATTCTTACCATACCGCGGTCGTCAGCTGACGGTACGGTATGTACACTGCGCTCATTGAATCCCGCAAAGAAAGCGTGTCAATGAAGGAAAATCCGGCGGCAGCGAGATCAAGCGATTTTTTTCAGACGTTGAAGCACACGCATTGACAGACGGCGTCGGCTGTCATTGCGGAGTCGGTTGCATCGCGCAGGGGACGGGACAACGACGTATCTGGCGGGGTGTCGTACCGGCCACGTTCAGGTACGGGTCGATCCATCCAGCGGCCGCGGGATGCAGTGGGCGATGTGGGTCTTGCTGTCCTTGCCATGAACCCGCAGAAGCGGCACTTTGCATAACCCGGAATTGTCCCGCATCTTCACCCAGGCGAACTTCTACAGGCCGCGCCACGGCAACACCGCGAGCGATCGCGCGGATCGCGCTTACTCTGTTCGAGCGCGCGCCCCGCGAGTCGAAATTAAATGCCAGGTGTGCGCGAATTCGATTGCCCGTATGTCGTTCAGAGAGATGACTGGGTGGAGTATTCCGAAACGAATCCGAACCCTTTACTCCAGTGTCAACAAATGGCAGCGTGAGGTAGTTGAGTACTCCATCAACGTCTGTCTGCATACGCACAGACGTGCGCGCGCGTGTTGAAACGCCAGCGGTGAAATATGGCGAAACAAACATTGACTCGCGCCCCCTCAAGCGTTGACGTATGTTACAGCGCACACCACTTGTGAATCGATCGATGTTCTAAATCGACAGGGTAGAGCCGCTGTGTGACTAGTCGCATCCGGCAAGAATTTTGGGTGCTTTAAACACGTATTTGCGATCGGCGTCTGGAAGTGGAAACCTCAACATGATGAACAGTCTGATAAACGGAAAGATAGAGCGATCGATCGACCGCATCCGGGACGGGCTGAATTTGCCAGTGCGGTTGACGACTATGTCCGGAATGAGCTACGACCTGGGTTGCTTCGACGTTCCCCTGATTCACGTACGTGCTAACGATGGTCACGGGTTGAAATCACTGCTCGATCCCGCGGTCACATCGTTAGGCGAAGCTTATGTTAACCAGCACATCGACATCGATGGCGATGTGAACGACATTATTCGGCTTGCCCATAGACTCTCCGCGTTGAGGGCGAGAAATAGCACGCTTCAGCATTCCCTCTTTCAGTGTCCGCGGGTCGCGTGGGTAGCATGGGACACAGCGCGGTTTCGCCGTCCGCACACGAGGCAGGATGACAAAGAGTCGATCGAGCATCACTATGACGTCTCAAACGACTTCTACAAGCTGTGGCTCGACGATAACATGGTCTACTCGTGCGCCTACTACGAGCGAGGCGACGAGTCACTGGACGAGGCGCAGCTCAGTAAGATCGATCTTATCCTCGACAAGATCCGGCTGAAGCCGGGGGAGCGCCTGCTCGACATAGGTTGTGGATGGGGGGCGCTTGTCATACGGGCAGCGCAGCGCTTTGGAGCCCGATGCGTAGGGGCTCCGATTTCGACGCGACAGTGGCAACTGGCGACAGAGCGTGTCCGGCGGGCAGGCCTGGAAAATCAGGTGAAAATCTTGCTGGAGGACTACCGGGACGCAACAGGACATTACGATCGCATCACGAGTGTAGGCATGTTCGAGCACGTAGGGCTCGCGAATCTGGGCAGTTACATTCGCAAGATTAATTCGCTATTGCGGGACGGTGGCATAGCTCTGAATCAGGGCATTGCGTCTACCTCTCCCGACAGCAATGAGGCTCCGATGTGGGCTCGCAGCTTTATTAGAAAGTATGTGGCCCCGGGCCGGGAGCTGCCTCAACTGTCGCATGCCATTCAGGAGATGCGGGCAGGCGGCTTGGAGGTACTGGACGTGGAGAGCCGAGACGGCATTACGCGCGAACCTTTGACGTCTGGTCTGAGCGCTTTGAAGCAAATTCCCGGACTATTCGAGAGATGCTCGGCGAGCAGACGTGCAGGATCTGGCGGGTCTACCTGGCAGGCGGTGCACATGCCTTTTCGGTCGACGATGTGTCCGGCTACCAGATTGTCTGTCAGAAAGCAGGAAAGTCTGCCGGCGCCATCGCCTGGTCGCCACCGTATCGGTCGCGTCGCTGTCTAAGAGGATGGTTCGTCGCCGGATTTTGGCGTTGTGGAACAGACGACGGTCGGCTGAAATGCAGTTCTCGTGTAGAGCAGACTGTCGCCGTCGGATGAATAATCCCCCGCTGACTTCGCGAAACAGCACGACTTCGTGCCGCGTGTGTGCAAGCCGTACCGTGCGAAGACGAAGGGCAAAGTTGAAGGCATGAACGGATATCTACGCTACAGCTTCTGGGTTCCGCTGGTTTCGATGCTCAAGCAGGCTGGCGTGACGGCGGACGAGGACATCTGCAACCAGCGTGTGAGGCTCTGGCTGCGCGAGCAAACGTCCGTATCCACGGCACCCCCCCGGCGCGTTCTGCGCGAAGAGCGTTCGCATCTGTTGCCGCTGCCGGCGCCGTATGTGGGACGTTCGATCCATACGGGCGCGACGCCGTATCAACGACCGAAACCCGAGTCGCGCTACGCGACTGCGGAATGGAGCAAGTCCTTGCTACATCCACTGTCGGGCTACGACTCGTTCAGCCACGCGCAGGAGGTCCACGCATGACCCCGCAACTCGAGCGCCTGACTGTGCTGTGCAAGCAGCTGAATCCGCTGTACCTGCCAACCCAGCTGCACACATCGGCCAGATGGCCGCGAAACGCGAGTTCGGCTATCATGGAGCATGCCCTGAAGGACGAAGCCATGGCACGTACCGAAGAACGAATCCACCGGATGCTGCTGACGCGCCTTGCCGGCTTCCCGGCGATCAGGACCCTCGGCGATTTCGATTTCGAATTCGCGCTCGGCGTCCCGAAAGCGCTGGTTCTCGAACTCGGTAGCCTCGCCTTCGTGGAACGGGCCGAGAACGTGGTGCTGCTCGGACCCGGTGGCGTTGGTAAGACCCATCTGGCGATCGCACTTGGATATCGTGCAACACAGGCCGGTATGCGAACCCGGTTTATCACGGACGCTGGTCTCCTGATGCAACTGACAACCACATTACCAGCTGAAGGAAGCCATCAAGCGGATCACCAGGCCCTACCGGCTGCTGATCATCGACGAAATTTGACTGTCGCTAAATCATGACTCTCGAATCGGAAGCAGTTAAAGTGGGGGCCTTAATCCCCACATACAATCGACCTGATGCGGTACGTCACTGCGTGTTGCAATTGTTACACCAGTCGAGACCGCCCGATCTAATTTGCGTTCATCAGAATGGGTCCCCTGATAATTACAATTGGTGCATCGAGGATCTGAGCCATCCGATAATATGGATACATACTCCCGTTACCATTCCTCAGCATGAGTGGTATCTTCAACCAATCCTCCGACTTCTCGAAGAAGATTGCACACATTATTTCTGGACCGATCATGACGATCTCTATTTGGCAAATCACGTTCAAGAATCATTGAGTGATCTGGATCGTGGATACGATTTTCGGATATCAAATCATTGCGATGTTCTAATAATGAAAGACAATGGGTATCGATACTACCCGTCTGTTCTGTTTGACATCCATAAGCCTGGGGGCATGAGTTCATCAATGGCCTTTAATAGAAGGTTCGCCATTGCACTCACGGAAGACATTGCAATGCACGCCGACATTTATTACACGGATTGGATAGTGGCGAATCACACCATGCCAAAATTCCGATGCTACTGTTCGTCGGTCAGATCAACGGTCTATGTGTCGCACTCGAATTCAGTATCCTCGCCACATTGGTTGGATATTGAAAATCCACAATTCAAAAAATTTTCACTGAATCGCTAGTAAGCAAGGCACATTCAAATGAATATTCGATTTAAGTTCGTAGAACAGTCGTTTGACTAAAAATCGATCAATGCGTGTAGCGACTAATTTCAAAAAATTACTACGTTAGTATATCATATGGTTTACTATGGCACATCTCCAACAATCCCAATTCATAGCCGGTGTTAAACAATTTCTCCATGAGTATTTTGTATCGAAGAATGTGCTCGAAATTGGAAGTCTGGATATTAATGGAAGTGTTCGCGAATTTTTCAGCAATTGTAAATATATCGGACTGGATATCGGTGAGGGGAAAGGTGTTGATCTCGTTTGCCCAGGGCAGAGCTACGGTGCTAGCTGCGCCGAGTATGACGTCGTGATCTCGTGTGAAGCGATGGAACACAATCCGAATTGGAAAGAAACTTGGATTAACATGCTGCGAGTTGTTAAGGACGACGGGCTCGTACTGATGACATGTGCCACCGCGGGAAGGCAGCAACATGGCACGGAAGAATTTGGCCCAATGTTCTCTCCGCTAACACACGCGACTGGTCAAAATTATTATAAAAATCTATTGCGAAGGGATTTCGAAGGAATTGTTAACCATTCTGGGTGGTTTTCAAGCTATGGTTTTTTTACTGATCATTCGCATAATGATCTATTTTTCTATGGCGTTGGCCTGAAGGCAAATTCAGGAATAGTGCGACGCGCCGCACACATGTATTCTGCATTTGAAGATTTCTACTACCAACGAAATATCATGGGGAGATATTAAGCACGTGCGCGGCGACCCTCCCAGTTCAGGGGGAGAAAGGATAGCGCGGACGCTGTAGGCATCCTTCCAAAGCGCTTAGCTCGGCTCGTTGTTACTCGTTGTACTGGCGTATCACCGCGATAGGTGCACCACCGCGGGCTTGTCATAAATTTTGTGTGTCGGCATAACATGTAGCTCAAGGAGCATATATGCCACGCAAACCGAAGACGACTGCCGGGGCAATCGATACCATTAACTCGAAAAATAAGCTACTCGGTCACGAGGTTCCGGCATCCATGAAACGCAAAAACGATTCGCCGCCAGCCCCTGAGCGCGCAGAGTTGGAGCGGCAAGTCGAATCGCTTCGATACAACATCCGGCAATTGCAACTTGAACACGACATTTTGAAGAAGGTCCTCGAACTGATAAAAAAGCCTGGGCCTCGACCCACAGCTCCTGACCAATCGGGAAAAGACGTTGGTGGTTGAAGCCCTTAGACAAACCTACGCGCTGTCAGAACTCTTTGCCGGACTGGGCCTTGCCCGCAGCTCCTATTTATGTCATCGGGCACGACGACGAGTCCACGATTTCTGCCGAACCCCCTGCGACCCAACTCAATCGAACGTTTGCATTGCAAGCAGATTCTGTTCGCGGACGTTGCGGCGTTTTGTTGATGCGCGCCGGGAATCGCTATCCGTACCGGCTAGGTTTAGCGCACCAATATCGCGGTCGGATGCGGTGCGTGAATATCCTTTCTGACGGACTGGTAGTGGCTGTATGCCGGACCTGATTGATTTGAAAAACGCATTCACTTCGTCAGATGAGGTAGCCCCCGCAGAGCGCCTTAATGATCACCCACGGCAGGTCGAGAGATTTGTGCGAGACGTCATCCGATCTTTTGAAGATGCACTGCCGTCTCGTGCTGTTTCACGTGCGCAGCGGCGGCACGTCTTGCGTCAGATCCTTCAGTTTGCTGAGGAGTTTAGCGGGGCCATTGTCTGACGTTCATCACCGACGTGCCGTGACAGAAGATTGCTTATCCGGTTGATGGAGTGTGGCCGGCGATGCTTGTCATGAATAGGTCGTCCATGTCGGCAATAAACGCATGATGAGAGAAGCGAACGCATCATGGCCGCCCGCTTGCTCGACAGTCGGAACCAGTGGCTAAAGGATTTTCGACTGCGATAGCTGCGAGGGACGCGAGTTGATTGTCACGCTTTGCATTTATGCTTTTATCAACGGAAGCCAGTAATACACCGCTTGGATTCAAGCGTCATGGAAACTGACGGGGGTTGGCATCGCTAATGGTCAGCATGGAGAGAGATCGTGTCCATGGTCAATGTTCACGATCCTGTCCAACGGCGCGTCTATCGCCGAACTTCTGTTCGTTGCATTCCGCGCGCGCCGAGCATTCAGGCGGCGTCACTTCGACAGGGCCGAATCGCTGGCGGAACTATGAAACCCTGCCGTCCCAAACGACCACCTATCGTTGCCGTCTACACACGATGCAACGGTTTCTGCTGTTGCTGCCATCGTTGGCTGCCCAGATGGATCTCCTAATGGGCATGGCGTTCAGGACCGTTGCCATATTGGGTGAGGCGAGTTGAAGAAGTATCTGTCCGATGGTCCGCCGACTTCCGCCCGCGGGATTCGAGAGGTTTCACGGAAAAACTGCGTGATTTGGCCAGATTGCACTCGCAGCCAGGCGCGAAGAACGCGTTGGAGTGACGAGATACGGTTGCCGCCTGTGTCGAAATCGCCCCGAGTCCGGCGCCCGTTAACAGTGATCAACCGCTTCCTTGTGCGGGACCCATTCATCGAGGCCGGCGACAGCCTGGAGCGGTAGTTGGACCCAGACAGATATGCCACCGCCCTCCCGGGTTCTATACTGCAGGCTTCCTCCATGCAGCTTCGCAATGCGCTCGGCGATGGCCAGACCCAGTCCAGTCCCGCCGACACGGGTGCCCGAGTTGCTGCCGCGGTGGAAAGGGTATTTGAGACACTCGAGCTCTTCTCCGGAGATCGTCGTTCCGCGGTCACTGACCACAACGAACGCAGAATGATCGTCGGACAGAGTTTGAACGTGGAGGCCAACACGGCCATACTCCACCGCGTTGTGCATAAGGTTCATTAACATGCGAAACATGGCAACCGGCCGGAACGAAACGTCTGGTAATTGCTCCAGAGACAGTGTGAAGTTGTGTCCGAGCCCACAGAAGTCCGCCGCAAGGCGTTTCACGAGAACGTTCAAGTCACCTGGAACGCTGGCTTCGCGTTCACCGCTCCCCGAGTAGTCAAGGAACTGCTGGACGATCTCGTCGACCTGATTCAGATATTCGTCGGTAGATGAAACAAAAGCGCGGTCGGCATTGGCAGAATCCGACATCGCAATCGCGAGGCGCATCTTGGTCAGCGGAGTTCTGATGTCATGTGAGATTCCCGCGAGCATTAGCATGCGCGTCGCCTCTGCACGCTTTAACGATTCCGCCATCTGATTGAATGACTCGCTCACCCGTGCAATTTCCGCAGGTCCATCGGTTGGGAGGGGAGTGGGACGCCGGCCATTGCTTATTTGTGCAGCCGCATGAGCGAGTTCTTGCAGAGGGGTGTTCAGTCGACGCTGGATAAGATACCCGGCTACGGCGGCAAGAATGCCCAGCCCGAGGGACAGAAGCGCTGCAGCTGTAATCGTCGTGCTTTCCGGGTCCTGGGGGATAGGCATTCGTATCCAGGTGGGCGCCCCGGCTATATTCATGCCGATCAGGAGGCTATGCTGCATATCACTATCCCAGCGGACTAGCATATCCGGAGGCAGCTGTCTGAGCAGTTCGGTGGAAAAGATCCGGTGTTGATACCTGCGATAGAAGTCGAAATGCAGGTCCTGATTTACGAGAGTGACTTTGTCAGCAGATTTTGCCTCTTCCTCGATGCGCGACGTGACGATGGAACTCTCCTCCAGAGGGAGCGTTGTAACGAGTTTGTCAATCTCCTTGATGTATGTGGCAAATGCCTGTGCAGCATGTTCGATCCGAGGGCCCTGGACGAAATAGGCAAGCGTGCCTAACGTAAAGATTTGGCTAAGGATAACCAGTACGACCAGCAGAGCAATATTGCGTGCCAGCATGGTGCGTGGAAATCTATAGATTCTCATAATTCAATGTCCGAAAGGAGCATGTAGCCGGATCCCCAAACTGTCCGTATAAAGCGCGGTGTTGACGGATCGTCCTCCACCGCCTGCCGCAATCGTAATATCCGGATATCGATGCTGCGGCAGAAAACGTCCTGGTTCCGGCCACCGGTCCGGGCATTCAGAATATGTCGACTTACCGCTCGGTTGGGCGTCAGGGCGAGCGCATGGAGGAGCATCATCTGCGACGAGTGGATATCGACAGACTGGCCATTGCGTGTCAGAAGCTGTCGGGCAACGTCGAGGCGGAAGTCGCCGAATCGCACAAACTGGAAGTTAGTTGGAAGCTCGCCAGCGGCGATTCGTTGCCGCCGTAATAACGCTTTGACGCGTGCCAGTAGTTCTCGCGGGAAAAACGGCTTCGGAAGGTAGTCATCTGCGCCGGTTTCAAGGCCTATCGCCCTGTCAATCGGATCTCCC
The DNA here is from genome assembly GCF_030464795.1 of Paraburkholderia sp. SECH2. NCBI lineage: Bacteria > Pseudomonadati > Pseudomonadota > Betaproteobacteria > Burkholderiales > Burkholderiaceae > Paraburkholderia > Paraburkholderia sp. SECH2. The sequence goes on along the minus strand of NZ_JALPRH010000046.1, from coordinate 21,944 downwards.
TTTCCGGTCAGCATGAGGACTGGCAGGTTGTGCCCTTCGCTTCGAAGTCGACGGCAGACTGACAGGCCGTCCTCCGGTTCCATCAATAGATCGAGAATCACCAGATCAAAGCGCTCACGCTGCAGATGGCGGTCAAGCTGCTTCGAGTCAGTTACCGTTCGAACATCGAAACCGTGTTCGGAAAGGAAGCGCTTAAGCATGTTACGCAGTTCGACTTCGTCGTCGACGATGATGATTCTGGCAGGAGGGGACATTTGACTTCGGTCTTCATCTGAATCCGATAAGAGGGAAGGCGCATCGTTGCAGGTTGAGTACATAAAAGTCGCAGTTAAGGACGATGGCGTAGCTACCCGCGATATGGAGGAAGCGCATACACCTTGTCGATTCAGGGCGCGCCGCGAAATGGATGCATTCGCGATGCGACGTTTTGACCGGAGAGGGGTCGACACATGGTCGAACAGAACTCCGTCTGACAGGTGTCCTGAACTAGCGTGTGATCTCAAACCTTGCCGATACAGGTTTGGGCGGCAAAGGATTTAAAAATACGATTCGATCTTTCGATGCTTTCCCGGCAGTAATGTCATGGACATCCTCATCGGATGTCACCGGGATTTGCCTTGGAAGTGTCGTCGATCAGCAGTGCGTGCTCAGTTCCTGTCGTATGACCGAACGCGGAGACGCGCAATGGATCATATTCCGCACATGACCACAGCGTCGATTCCCGCGATTGCAAACGCGCTCCTCGCTGGCGCAGACGTTAGCAACGCAGCCTGATCCTGTGGCGTCTGATACAAACACTCGTTGCCAGTGCAAGGGAGGCGATTGGGTGTTGCCTGCACGTTGTACGCTATCCGTTCCAAGTTGCAGCCATGTACAGGTAGAGACTTTACATCTCACCTTGGGCTGATGCACATGACGACATCCTTTGAAATAATTTCAGCAAGCTGGAGCACCGCGGGAAGCGACGAACCTGATGGGCGGGATACCGCTCCAGTCGCCGTCAGGGGCCGTGGAGCGGATGGACGGCGTATCCAGGGCGTGGTGTGAGCCAGTCATGTCAAGTCGGCTGGATCTTTCGGTGCGTGATGTTGCGCCGTGGACTCCGAGTCCGCCCGGGCGGATTTTTGATGAAATGCTGTGAAACAATATTTGCGTTTCACGACGATCCGGCCGTCAATAGAATCTCACGTCTTGACCGCGGCTGCGGGACGGTGTCTGGTTCACGTCCCTTATGGTCAGTGAATTGGTCGAGCCTCGAGGTGAATTGTTGGGCAGGACTTATCAACGTGTACAGGGTAAAAGAAATGGACGATTCCGCAAAGGCGCAGGTAGCGATTCCAACCGGAACGGGTCCGAGAGGCATTCGATACGACTTTAACGATGGTGCGCGCGTGTTGTTGCCGAAGGGGGACTGGCGCGTAGAGCTACACGATCTTGATAGCGGAAACGTACTGTTCAGAACGGATATTGCCGAAGGCATGGTGACGAGCACCAAGAAATTCTATGTCCGGTTTGGTATTCGGGTATGGCAGAAGGGCAAAGAGAAGCCCGATTTCTCACACGATATGGAATTTGCAGGCAAACGGGTGTGCGTCCATTTTCCCGTGGGTACGCTTGGGGACATTCTTGCGTGGTTTCCTTACGTCGAACGGTTTCGCGAAATTCACGGTTGCCAGGTGAGCTACACGATGGCCGACGAGGTTGCCGCGCTGTTCAGCGCGACCTATCCGAACTTACACTATGTCGCTTTCAGTGAGCATGACGATTTCTATGCGAGTTATCGCATGGGGTTATTTTTTGACGACAGCGAGAACTGCATGCAGCCAATCGACTTTCGGCTCGTTGGGTTGCATCGGACAGCGGCGAACATTCTCGGTGTGGATGACGCAGAGTTGCCTGCGAAGTTGAAGCTTGATGCACCGCGGATTGTCGAAGAGCCTTACGTGTGCATCGCAGTCCAGGCGTCGACCCAATGCAAGAAGTGGAACAACCCGACCGGTTGGCGAGATGTAATCCGGCACATTAAGGCGAGCGGATACCGCGTGCTATGCATTGATCGTGAACAGTTCCACGGGCAGGTCCCCGCATGGCAGTACTGCCCCCCCGAGGCGGAAGACTTTACCGGTAATCGTCCGCTCGGGGAGCGGGTGGCACTACTGCAACACGCCTCGGCGTTCGTCGGGTTGTCGAGCGGACTGGCATGGCTGGCGTGGGCGTGCCGGGTTCCAGTTGTCATGATCAGTGGTTTCACGTTGCCGTTTAACGAGTTTCGCACGCCGTACCGCGTGTTCAACATTCATACGTGTACCGGGTGCTGGAATGATGTCCGGCACCGCTTTGATCACAAGGACTTCTTCTGGTGTCCGCGGCATAAAGGAACTAACCGCCAGTACGAGTGTTCCGCGTTGATCACGTCTCATCAGGTGATTCGCCAGTTTGACCGGCTTCTTCAGGACATGAAAGACGGCGAGCGTTGCCCTGATTCTGCCGCACACGTGACCCTTGAAAATGAGGACCGTGCTGCGTAACGCGTTCGGGTCAACGCGACAGGAAGGACTCCGCCTGCAGTAGTGTTGCGAGGTGAATCTGCGGTACTGCAGAGGAAGGAGTTCACATGCAGGAGCATCGTTGGTGAAAAGGGTCCTTGCCGATCGTGCGCGCGCGAGTTGCATGTGATTGTGTTGAGCCATGCGCAGGTCATGTGATCCAGGTATGCACTCGTGTCTTTGAGGGTTCCCGCAGGAGATGGGGAACGGTTGACGTGCCGCGAGATGACGGATTTTGTCCGAAATATTGTTGCCTTTCATGTCGTGCGCATCGCCTGTTGGTCTCCTGCCTCATAGTTAGCGGCGGGGCAATTTTTTGCTCTCGCCGGAGAGGAGAGGAGTGATGGTAGTGGCAGGGTGTGAGCAGTCGAGCTGGACAGGAAGGGCAGGGCACCCTGTACCGCCTTGGAAATGTAGAGCGGGTTTCGTTGGCTGGATCGTAACGGTGACCGCTGTGCTGATTGGCGTAATCTGGATCGTTGCATTTGCCCGTATCCAGTTTGAGGGTACAGAGGCAAGGCGCGCTACAGCGGAGCGCTCAGCTCAGTTGACGGATTCTTTTTCCACGCATATTGACAGGACAATTCATGACGCCGATGTCGTCCTGCGCCGGTTAAAGGCAGAGTACGAACGTTCGCCGTCGACATTCGCCCTCGAAACCTATGGGCGGCAGGGTGTGATCTCCGCGGACACGGCACTGCAGGTCGCCATTGTTGGGGCGGATGGCGAGGTTATCCAGTCAACGACTCCTGGCAGCAGTGGTGTGAATCTTGCCGACCGACCACACTTCAAGGTTCACGAGACCAATCGCAAGGCGGGGCTCTACATCAGCCAGCCCGTTCTGGGGCGGATTTCATATCGATGGACATTGCAATTCACTCGTCGCCCGAATCATTCAGATGATTCGTTCGCCGGGGTGGTTGTGGTATCAGAGGATCCGGACTATCTCACAGATGGCTTCTACAACCTTGATGCGCCTGGATCCGACGGCATGCTCGCAGTGATCTCGGACAGCGGCTATTTGTTGTCAAGACGTGCTGGAGGTGAACGGGGGCCCGCGAACGAGTTCTCTGCGCATTCTTACTGCCAGTTGGGTCGAGCGGACGGCGGTACGGTTGACGATCCTGTAGATCACGTTCGCCGATTCCTGACCTGTCACCAGCTTGTCCGCTATCCGTTTGCGGTACTGGTTGGGCTGTCAGAGCGCGAAGTACTGGCCGGGTATCGTCGCGCGAAGAAACTGTATCTGTTGATGGGGGCTGTCGCCAGCGCTCTGCTGGTCATAGCGGCAGCCATTGTCACCATAACGACGGGTAAGACGAAGACCCAGAACCAGACACAGACTGACGGGTTGACCGGATTGCCAGACAGATACATGTTCGTCCAGGCGCTTCGGCGCCGCATGCAAGAGTTGGGTGCGGCATCGAAGCTGGCGGTAATGTACATCGATCTGAACGATTTCAAGTATATAAACGGCACGCTTCAACCCGAGACAGGCGATGACCTGCTGCGTCGCATTGCGCGACGCGTCGCCGACGTTGCCGGACAGGGTCGATTGCTGGCGCGTATCGGCGGCGATGAGTTTGTTGTACTTCTCGATGGCGATGGTGTTGGCGCGAGGGCAGTGGACCTTGCGGGGGCGTTGATCCGCAGATTCGATCGCCCGTTCGGCACACGCGGCAACAGTCATACGGTCCGCTTACGTATTGGTGTTGTCGTGTACGACGATTCGAACGACACGGAGTTCGATGTGCTGACCAAGGCTAATCTCGCAATGGATCAGGCCAGGATAGCGGGCAAGGGCGCCGGTGTCAGCCAGCATTTTGTCTATTCGACAGAGTTGTCTGAGCGCGCAAAATCCAGCGTGGAAAAACTCCAGTCCCTGCAGCACGCGATCATCAAGAAAGAGTTCTTTCTGGACTATCAGCCAATTGTTGGGCTCGACGGAGAGCTCAGAGGGGTCGAAGCGCTTGTGCGGTGGCGGCATCCGGACAAAGGTGTGATTTCGCCGGCTGATTTTATTCCTTTGGCCGAGTCGAGCGGCTTGATTGTGCAGATCGGTGAGTTTGTCATTGATCAGGCATGCCGGGATTTTTGTCAGTGGCAGAAAACTGATCCGCGTCCGCTCACGCTTTCGATCAACGTGTCTCCCGTCCAGCTGATGAACGCGGATGTTGTCCGTACGGTAAGGCGTTGCCTTGACGACTATATGATCGCGCCGAACGCGTTGCAGGTGGAGGTGACTGAGACGGTCATGCTGGAAGGGGGCGCCGTTGTTCGGGAGCGGCTTGGTGCGTTGCGCGAAGCGGGGGTGAGAATCGTGCTGGACGATTTCGGAGCGGGTTATTCATCGCTTTCGCAACTGGTGAATCTTGCGATCGATGGCGTGAAAATCGATCGCGATTTTATGAAGGGTATTCCAACGCGATATGCATCGACACTATTGTTAACTCATCTTATCCGGCTCACGCGGGAACTGAACCTTTCGCTCGTTATTGAAGGGGTAGAGACTCGAGATCAGGTAGAGTGGCTGTCACAGTTTGGCGATCTGGCGGTTCAGGGATTTTACTTTTCGAAACCCGTATCTCCCGCCGAACTACCGATTGCGAGGTGTGGAACGTAAGTCAGAGCTGACGTTCAGCAATAGCGAAGACTCGCGTGAAAACTCACCTACGAATGCGCTAACGGCTCGGGCAAGACAGGTCAGGCGACGGCTGTCCGGGAGCCACGAGCGACAGCCAGGAATACTTCTGAAGCGCTGGGTGCGTCTGCGAGAGCCGTGTGTGGGGTTGTCTACGCCCCGATCGACAGGAAGATTGACGTTTCGCGTACTTCTGATGCTGTGGCTGAAATCCCGGCGTTGGCCTGTCGACCGCAACGGCCACCGTGGCCGCCATCGGCGACCCTGCCGCCTTCAGGTCTGGGCGGGACTTCGCCAGCATGGCTGGGGTTACCGGCCGAGCAATGCAATCAATGCGCACGTTCTACAGAAGTCTGGACGACCTGGAAGCCGCCGGCCTCATCAACAGGCCTCCGCAACGACGCTATGGACAGGCTGGCCTCTTTGGTCGCGCTTACCTTCATTTAACTGAACAGGCAACCTCCCTCCTCAGTCTGGTTGAAATAGGGCGCGCCACCGAGACGCAGCCAGCTTCCGACACTCCGGGCGCGTCTTCTGAACATGAAGAACGCCTATCTCACGCCCGGCAGACTGCCACGGTGGCAGACGGAGCTATATATAAGGATCTATACCCTAAAGATCAAAAGAGACAACCAGCACGCTTATCGGGCGATCTTCGCCGCCTCGCAACTTTGGGATTTCGTGAATTTCTGATTTTCAAACTTATGCGCGAGGGTCGCGAACACGGCAAACTTCTGTCCGATGTTGTCGAAGCGAGTTGGGAACATCTCAAGCACGCGCGCGCACCCATCAACTATCTTCGCGCCTTGCTGCGTTCGACAGCGGATTTTCGCTATCAAGTTCATGCCAGGCAGCCGCGTGAAGACCACGCGGTGCAAAAGAAGCTCAAAACCACTGCCAATGAGCAAACCGTCATTCGACACGCTGGCCAGATTTTCCTCAACCCGGCCGGAACCCGTCGCATCGTCATAGCAAAAGACGCATCGGTAATGACCGTGCATGACAGCATGCGAAGCAACCCCGCGAATCGCAGCGGGCGATTGGAAAGGCACATTTGCTGGGGCGCTCGAAGCAGGCGTCATCCGGCTCGCCACGTCTACAAACGAAGAAGTATTTGCCGCACGCCGACGGGAACAGGTCCATTTACCTTACTCTATTTTCCGGTTTCTGAAGAGCGCCGTCAGACGACCTTACCAGCGACGAACTCTGACCGTTATTCGTTACCATGCTGTGCACATAGTGCACAGTCATATTCATCTGGCGATCCATCCACGCGAGTTTCATCGTGCTCATCAGGCGCAAGAGTGCCTGGCAAACGGCATCGCATTTTCAAGGTTACATACACGATTTGACTATCAGTTCCAGGAGTCTAGAACATCTAGCAGAATTGACGGGTATCCTCGGCCGAATAACTGAACGAGCCTTCTTCTTTCTGAACGAAAATCCAACCGGTGCCGAAAGGTCGAGAAGCAACCATGGCGCCTATATCGCCTTCATGAGGAGCTACTGTGCCGCTTAGCCACATCGCCAACGGGTTCTTCTTCGCCCTCTGGGTTTCAGTTTGCTCGGCGGCGCCCGAGTTTCTCTGGCAGGGATTGCTCTCCCTTTGCGATCATTTCACGTTGCTCACTGCAGCATCGGCGCTGTTGGTCGGTTCCATTCTTGCATTCTTCGTTGAGCCGGTTCTTGAATATTTTCGCAGTCTAAGCTTTCAGTCTGTTCACGCGGACAAGAGCCCTGCATTCGCGGCCTGCACGGCTCTCGCTTTTGCGGTCGTAGCGGTCTGCGTTCACGAGGCTATCACCGTATATGTGGACGCAAGTCCAGCCAACCAGCGTGCCGATGAAAGTCTGGTGCGGGCTGTCTCGCAGGTAATTCAGTGGGCAGCGGTCCCTTTTGCGATAACAACCGCGTGGCTTGCCGCGCGTTCGAATTCCTGGATTTCGTGGCCACTGGCCATACTGCCCCTCCTGATTACCTATGTGACCGGACGAGGATTCGGATGGTCTAGTCGCGATATCATTACAACCGCAATACCATGTACGCTGATACTGACTGGCGGATATATTTGCGTTCGTCAGCAGTGGGATCACCTCACCTTCAGGCGCTGCGCCTTCGTGACTACCGGAATTGCACTGGCGTGGCTTGCTCTTGCGGGCGCGCTGCAGTTAGGTCTGTGGCTTTCCAACGTACGTGCATTCTCCGTGTACGACTGGACCGACTACGGGATTGATTTTCGCTTTTATTTTGGCTGGGTAGTTGGCCTCTGTGTTGCGCCACCCCTTCTGCAGTCGCAACGGGGGCGCGCGGAAACTGACGTCCCCTGACATTGCTCGACAACGACGCTTTCGGGAACAGGACCCGGACTTCTCCTGCGCTGAGCGCGGGATTGTTCAGTTTTAATCTGGACTTCGCGATGAACACGACAATCCGAGGCGCATCGCGCGTCGTAACGAGACATCAAGTCCGAGTTGCTGACAGATTTTGTCAGTGCACGAATGCGCCCAACCACGGGCGGACGGGGGGTGTATCTATAAGCATCAACAAAGGGTGGGCGGCGCCACCGAACAGGAAGCAATATTTGAGGCTGTCCGCTTGTAACGTGCCAGCAATCTGATCGACCAACGCTCACCGCTCGACAGGCAGCGCAACCGGTAGTCAAGCGAATGCGCAAGCCCCATGCTATCGATCAGTCGCTGCGGAATCAGAAATCCGGCGGCACGCTCTGCGTCATGTGCGAAGTGGACGCCGTCAACGACACTCAGCTGGCTACAAAGGCTTCATAGTTTGCGCGGCTGGCAAACTTACCGCGCCGAAACGAAGAGCGAGATGACCCGTCCGGTTGGATCCACCAGAGGCTGCGCAGCTACCGACATGATGCCCCTCTATACCGTAAGTAGCGCGTTGGGTAACAGCGTGTCTACGTCCTTGTCACGGGGTAGCAACGGCCGCCGGCTTGCTGACATCACATACTTCTCGCGACGAAACGTACCATGACGAATCCCATGCTGGACCCCATTCGAAGCGTCGCGTGAACTCATCACACAATCCCGAAGTACGATTTCGATGCTGAGCGACTGGTGTATCCGTAGAAACACGATCAGCCTTCTGGCATTGCTGAGCAACTTCATTCGTTCCCGTTTGTCGCTCACAAGTGTACGCAGCTGGCATCTCGCCAAACCGGGTCGAGCGCGAAAAGCGAGACCACGTTTCAGGATTCGTTGAAACGAAGACTCCCTCGACCGACCGGTCCGGCTTCAGCAGCCATATAGCAAGCTCCCGGAATGTCTGAGTCCTCTTAAAAACGGGGTTCAGTGACCCACCAGACACCGCGATCTGGCCGACGATACCAGTGCGCGCCACAGGCCATGTATGACAAGCAGCCGTCTCAGATGATAACTGCGTGCGACTCCGCATGGCAAACCTCGCACCAATCTCTGGTGGCTGGCTTGCGTTCGAAAACACGGACGCGCCCTTCTAGCACGACCCTCATGAAATCGGAGTCTGTACCATTGCCGCGCATACGATGACTCACCGTGGGACTAGTTCCGTTTATCCAGAGGTCTTCCAGCTTCACGTTGTCCATTCTGAGGCCCTCCTTGACTAAACGCATCCCGGATACAGCACCCACCACTGCCCAGCAGTCGTTCGGGCCACCCTTCCAAAACCCAGAGCCCAATGCGAGAACTCTATTCACGCTCAGGGGGCGTTTATAAGCTCATCTGCCGAGTGGCGACCGGTGTTCAATTGCAGCAGAAGTGGTTCCATCTGTCGCAACGCGTTACTGAGTCGCTTCATGGTCGGTCGGAACGAAGGCAGCGCGGCGAGCATATCGGCGGCTTCAGAACGATGCGCCATTAGCGTATAGCGGGAGCGCAGTACATTGAATTTCGAGTTGTCGACCGGCCATTCATGGTCCAGACCGTGTCAAAACGCATTTTTGAAGCGCTAGAATTTCTCATCCGATAGCGGATGAAGCGATTCGTCCAGGGCGATAGTCGTACGCAAAGCTTTCTCCTGCCAGAAGCGCTTGATGACTACGTGACGGACACGAATCCTGTGCGCGTAGTTGATGTCTTTGTAGATGAGCTTGATCTTCATAAACTCGGGTTTGAAGGTGTCGAACCAGCGTTGACCGGTCGGCCGTCGTATCACCCCGAGGTGATGCTCAAGATCTATATCTATGGTTACCTGAACCGTATTCAATCGAGCCGTCGCCTTGAACGCGAGGCGCAGCGCAACGTCGAACTGACGTGGCTCACGGGCCGCCTGACGCCGGACTTCAAAACCATCTCCCGGTTCCGTAAAGACAACTGGACCTCTTCGCCGAAGCGCTCGTTGCGATCGATGGCAGCAAGTTCAAGGCCGTAAACCATCGTGACCGCAACTTCACGAGCGCGAAGCTCGAACGGCGCATGCGCGACATCGAGTCAAGTATCGCTCGCTATCTCGAGGCGATGGATACAGCGGATCGTCAGGAGCCTGCAATCGCGAAGGCCAGAACAGAGCGATTGCAGGACAAGATTGCCGCCTTGAAGGAAGAGATGCGAAGCCTCAAGGAGATCGAGGTCCAACTCAACGCGGCACCCGACGGACAGGTATCGATCACGGATCCAGATGCCCGTTCGATGAAGACACGAGGAACGGGGAGTCGCCGGCTACAACGTCCAGACGACGGTCGACACGAAACACCATCTGATCGTCGCGCACGCCGTTACCAATGACGGCATTGATCGTGATCAGTTGACGTCAATGGCTAAGCTTGCCCGCGTAGAGATGGCCGTCGACAAGCTCACCGCGATTGCGGATCGCGCTACTACTAGAGCGAGGAAATACTCGCATGCCATGAGGCTGGAATAAGTGAGTGTGTTCGTTCCGAAGACGGTGACATCGAGCGCAACGGCTCATGGCCGCTTCGGCAAGGATGACTTCATTTACAACGCACAGACGAACGAATATCGGTGCCCAGCAGACGAGCGGCTCATCTGGCGATTCTCGACCGTCGAACGCGGCCTGAAGATCAGTAAGTATTGGAGTTCGAATTGCCAGCAATGTCCGCTAAAAGGGGACTGCACGCCAGGTCCTCGTCGTCGCGTGACACGCTGGGAACACGAAGCTGTTCTTGATGAGATGCAGGCGCGGCTTGATCATGCGCCCGAGAGGATGCGCATCCGGCGGCAGACTGTCGAGCACCCGTTCGGCACGATCAAGGCATGGATGGGCGCTACTCATTTCCTGACACGGACCATAGAGCGGGTGAGCACGGAGAATGAAATGAACGCGTCCCACCCGTGAACGATGGAGTCGCATGGAGTTGGACCCACACGGACGAACGACATTGAAGTGCCCAAGATGGAAGATCATAAAGGTCTTCGAGGCGAACTGGAGAGTCCGAGATGAAGCCCACACCGGTTGGAATCGACATCGCGAAAATGGTTTTCCAAGTGCACTACGTGGACGAGGAAACAGGTGAGATTGTGAACAGGCCAATCAAGCGGCAAAAATTCCTGGAACACTTCGTGAACCGCTCTCCATGCCTTATCGGCATCGAAGCGTGCGGGGGTGCTCACCACTGGGCGCGAGAACTCACTAAGATGGGGCATCAGGTGAAGCTGATGCCGGCGAAGTACGTCAAAGCATTCAACATCCGTAACAAGAACGATGCGGCCGATGCCCGCGCGATCTGGCTGGCGGTCCAGCAGCCTGGCAAACCAGTGGCGGTGAAGACCGAAATGCAACAGGCGATGCTGGCGTTACATCGCATGCGCCAGCAACTGGTGAAGTTTCGTACGATGCAGATCAACAGCCTCAGAGGCCTGCTCACCGAGTACGGCGAAGTGATGAGCAAAGGCCGTGCGGCGCTGGACGGGGCGATACCGAACGTGTTGGCAAGGATCAGCGAGCGCCTTCCAGCGGTGCTGGTCGATACGCTGCGCGAGCAGTGGAACGGCCTGGCAAAGCTTGACGAGCAGATTGCCGCGATCGAGCGCCGGATGCGCGAGTGGGTCAAGCAAGATCCCGCCGTAAAGGCGATCAGCGAAATTCCCGGAGTGGGTCTGCTGACAGCAACCGCTGCAGTGGCAACGATGGGCGATGCGAAGGTTTTTCGCTCCGGTCGGGAATTCGCTGCGTGGGCTGGTCTGGTACCCAGACAGAGTGGTTCCGGCGGCAAAGTGAATTTGCACGGGATAAGCAAAAGGGGCGACACGTATCTCCGAACACTGCTGATCCACGGCGCACGCGCCGTGTTGAGTCACGCCAAGGATGCCGGCCCCTGGATTGAGGAGATGCGCAGGCGGCGCCCAGCGAACGTCGTGATCGTCGCGCTTGCCAACAAGATGGCGCGGATGATCTGGGCGATTCTGGCCCATGACCGTCCATATCAGAGGGATTACGTGAGCAGGAAGCCGGCATAGGCGGTAATCGATTCGCGAACAATTAACTTGCAATCAGATTGATACGTCTAAAGGTTGCGCAGGCACCGTATGCGATGACACACCAGGTCGGACCATGACCCACGAAACCTGAAGGCTCATACGAGCTTCGAGCTCGCACGGAGAATGAGGCATGGGTCAGCGGATTTCATAGTGGGCCGCAGCGGATCAGGCTGCAACAAGCCCGGATATAGAGCCGCGATCAACCTGTTTCCCAGAACATACGAGAGCTTGCTCAAACGGGACGCGTTCATATAGATGAGCTTGCACGTGCTGGCGTACAACATGAAGCGAGTGATCAGGCTACTTGGTTCAGAAGCGGTTCTGAAGGCGATGCGTGGGCGGCGACAATTATCTTGGCCGGCCAAGATAGTTGTCGCTGACCGGCCATGCTGCTTGACGCTGTCTACCCTCGGCGGCATCATGCGTCCCGCAGGCCAGACCACATGAATTGGTAGCCCGGGGGCTTCCATTTCGGTCAACGTTGCCTGGAGTGCACCCGCACGAAGCGCATCGGAGACCAGCCACAAAGGTATCTGGGCAATTCCATGCCAGGACAGAGTTGCAGCCGAGATCGCTTCGAGGTGGCCGATTCGCAGGCGTGCCTGAACGGCAACAAACCGGGTTTCACCTGATTTGCCCTTGAAGCGCCATGACTCCACTTTGCCGTCCCGAAGCAAACTGATACATGTGTGATGGTTCAGCGACTCGATCGATGCTGGGCGGCCGTGCGTTGCAAAATACGCGGGCGCTGCGCAAACGACCAGCTTTTGTGTCCCCAGCACGCGTGCCGTCAAGTGTGATCCTTCCTCGAGTTCGCCAATGCGCACGGCGAGATCAATACCTTCCTCGGCAAAATCTACCCGGCGATTGACAAACGTAGCCTCGAGCTCGAGCTGCTCATGGCGCACGGCGAGCTCGAGCAGGACCGGCATTACCCAGCGGGGTCCGAACATTGACGGCAACGATACACGCAGCCGACCGGACGGTACGACTGAGCGTGCCGCAAGCGATGCCTCAGCAGCTTCCAGTTCCGAAAGCGCGCGGATACAACTGGTGTAGAAGGTCTTACCTTCGTCGGTCAACGAAATGCTGCGGGTGGTGCGGTGAAACAGTCGGACGTTGAGTCGCTCCTCCAGACGGGCGATCGCCTTGCCCACTGCCGATTTCGACAAACCAAGCTGCGTGGCCGCGCGCGTGAAACTGCCAGCGTCTGCTGCCTGCACGAAGGCACGGATTGCATTGAGACGCTCGCTGGAGATCATGCGCACATTATTGGCGAATTTCTGTCGCCAGTAAATCGATGGAATGGCGCAACCAGGCGGCCGAATGCGGGAATAAACTTCTAGACGTTATTCAATCCATTGTGGCTCGCCGGTCTATCAATGACCAGTGCCTGGCCCATCGCCCAACTTGACCACTAATCCATGAGCGAACTAAGTATTGACTATCCGCATGTAACGCTGGTGGCTACTGTCTGGCGTAAGCCTCGCCAGTTTTCTTGGTTGCATCGACTTCACCATCGTCAACACGGTCATACCCAATGTTCAGGCCGACCTGCACGCGAGTGTCGGCCAGAGTCAGTGGATCATCTCTGCGTTTCTCGTGGCGCTTTGCACTTGTATGATGGCGGCTGGACGAATGGCCGACCAGTATGGCAGGCGCCGGCTGCTCTATCTCGGATTGGCCCTGTTTGGCCTGTCATCACTTGGCGCCGGGTTTGCAGGCAATATTGGCAGTCTGATTGCTTTTCGATTCGTGCAGGGCATCTCGTGCGCAGTGCTCTATACCTCAACCGCCGCGATTGTCGCCAACGCATTTCCTGAAAACGAGCGGGGCAGGGTGCTCGGTATGCTCTTCGGCGCGAACGGCATTGGCCTCGCAGTCGGTCCCGTGGTGGGGAGGGTGCTGGTCAGCGCTTTTGGATGGCGGTCGGTATTTCTCGTGAATGCACCATTCATCCTGCTGAGCTTTGCCATCTGTTTGTACAGTGTGGGCGAGTCCCGGAATGTCGGAGGGCGTGACGGCATCGACTGGCGTGGTCTGCTGCTGGGCATCACGCAGGGGCAACATTGGGGATGGCTCTCTTCGAAGACGCTGTCGTCATTCGTCGTTGCCACTGCGCTACTTGCATCTCTCGTTCGCGTGGAGCGCACGGTAGCTTCGCCGATCATCCGCATGGACCTGTTCCTGAGCCGTAATTTCATTCATGCTGGAATCGCGACGTTTCTGATGGCGTTCTTTTATTGCGTGGCATTATGCTTTTGCCGACCACTGGAGTCGTCGCATTGTTATCGCCTTTTGTCGGGCGGGCGACTGACCGCATCGGACCCCGGCGTTTTCTTCTGGTGGGTTTTCCACTCTTTGCTCTATCAGCTGTGATGCAGGCGCAATTCTCCACTTCCGTGTCGATTCCGTATGTTGTCGCGGCGTTTGCAATTGTGGGCATTGGGTGGGCTGCATCCTGGGACCCTCGACGGTCCTGGCGCTGTCTTCGGTTCCGGAAAGCGTCAGTGGGGAAGAGCGATGGGAGCATGCTGGACCGTGCACAACCTGGGCGGCGCCATTGGTCTTTCGGTGGCCACGATCGTCTACCAGGTAGTCGCCGATAACTGGCTTTCGCATGCGGTGGCGGGTCGATTGCCGATCAATTCGCACGGTCTGGAAGCGCTCGTGTCCGATCCGCTTTCAGCACCGGCCCGGCTTTCGCGGTACAACCTGGATCCAGGCGAGGTTGGCGATCTCGTCAGGCACTATTTTATGCACGGCTACAATGCTTCGATGTGGCTGCTGCTGCTTGTTTCTCTACTCGCCTTTGGAGCCGTTTTATTTGGGCTACCGAACCGGAGAGGCCCGTCACGATAGCGTTAGGCCGCGATCGCAAAGTCCTGTGCGAATGGATGAAGCGGCCGTTTGCTGCGTTAAGAACACGTGTGGCGCAACCATGCGCTAGTCTGCAGGCTGCGGATATCAGCGTAAGCGCCAACTGGCGCGATATAACATTGCCAGCCGCATCGAGTTGGCTGCGAAGCGGCCTGGTAAAGCTCAGATGTCCCAGCCGTTTACTGTTCGGACGCACAGCGCTGGCTGTGCGCGCGCTCTGGGCTCATCGAGGCAAAAGCAGCGACGCTTTCACTTCGCACGCGCGAGGGCTTGAACAAGAAGCAGTTCTCCGGAACACAGCACCGCATACGCCGTGAGTGACACTTGTGCTTGCGGCGTTGTGTCAGATTTATTTTGATATACGGCTACCAGTCAGCAGGTTTTTTCTACCGGAGATGCACGCGAGGAGCGAACTAGGGTTTTGTTGCGGCGAGCGGCGGACAAGCCCGGCACCCCCGGAAAAAGTTTGAATCGGGAATGTTATCGCGTGCGGTCATGCGTCGAAGCAACGTGCTCGTCCTCTGCATTTTTCTTTGATCAACTGCGAAAGAGAAAATCGTTGGCGGGCGACCTCGCGGACATATTCAGGTCCAGCCCAACCATCGGCTATGGCCACGGCCAAAAGTGCGGCCAGCGAGGGGCATCGCGTTTTGTGCCCGTTCGGTCTTATCCGCTGATGATTTGCAAAGATGGACATCTGCGGATATTGGGCAACGCATCGCGCAATGCAAGGCTGCTCCGCAATCGTTTGACGGTCAAGCTCGCTCACTTTCCTCGTTCATATCAGACCAACCTTGCCCGTGGCCAGGTCGTATATGGCTCCGACGACTTTCACGCGTCGCTCCTTTACCTCACTTGCCAGGACAGGTTCCGATGTGGCCAGCCTGTGTGTATTCAGACGAACGTTTTCGACGATCGAATTCGCGACAAGATAAGCGTTGCCCCGAGTTCGGGCGGTCCTCACGGCCGGCACTATTTCCTGGATCAGCTCGGGCAGGTGACCAGGAAGTGAAGTACTTTCCTGTGCGACCTTGACCGCTGCGGCAACAGCTCCGCAGTTAGTGTGGCCCAGCACCATGATGAGTGGTATTCCGAGGTATTTGACGCCGTACTCGAGACTTGCGATTCCCTCCCGGCTCGCGACGTTGCCTGCAATCCGGATGACGAAAAGTCCGCCGGGTCCCTGATCAAATATCAGTTCGGGGGCGACGCGTGAATCCGCACATCCGACGATCGCGGCGATTGGATGTTGCGCGGAGGCGACCGAAGCGCGCGCAGCGGCACTGTCGATTGGAAGAGGTGTGTTTGTGACGTAACGGGTATTGCCGGCCAGGAGGCGTGACAAAGCCTCGTCAGCCGATATCTTGCCCGGTTCCATTACAACCGTTGAAGATTCGGCATGGGCACTACGTGATTTCACGCCAGCTAACGTGAGCGTGAGCGAGGCGGCGCCGGTAAGGAGCAGTTGTCTCCTTGAAGCGGATGAAGCGCGGTGGTGAGACATAAATTTTTTCGTTGAAAAGGGAGCGACAGAGTCTATTGAGTTGAGAAAGGAAGCAGCTCCGATTTAATGCGATCGGATGCTGCCGAAATGCGTGCCATGGGTTTTGTTCAGGAAAACGCCTCGATGGCCGGCGTAGTTGCGTGCCGGCACAGTCGCGGCTGCTGGCTGCAGCTAAACCGTCGATTGGAAACCTCGGCGAGCGGTGACGGCGGCGAGGGCCGGTTAAGGGAGCCGGGAGCGGGTGCAGTCGTTGTCGATAAAGTTTGTCCGTAGCCAGGGAGACGCAGCAGGTCTGTTCGGTCAGTCAGCGGGGTGCCAAAACTCGCGGGCGAGCTGATGCAGCATTCGTTCGAAAGTGCTTGCATATGTGCGACTGTCAAACAGCGCAAAGCTATGTCGTTTCCCCACGAGATGCCGTTTAATTGAGGACAGACGCGCAGGTATTTCGATCAGGCTGGTCGCGATCGCGACATATTCCTGCTCGCGGGTTGCCACAAGTTGGTCCAGCGCGACTTCATGAAGCAGGGAAGCCGCGACCCGTGACGCGAACGTTTCTCCAATCAGGGTGAGTACCGGGGTGCCTGCCCAGAGCGCATCGCTCGTCCCTGTATGCGCGCCGTATGGGTAAGTGTCCAGCATCAGATCTACGCAGCTAAGCCGGGAAATATGGAGTTCAGTAGACACCACAGGTTGGAAAAAAAGCCGTGAAGCGGTCACACCTCGCTTACAGGCCTCGCGCACGAGGTTGTCGACGACGGTCTCTTCAGGGGCGAGCAGACACAGGACGGTCTGGGGATGCTGACGCAGGATGGAACACCAGACATCGAACATCGCCGGTGTGATCTTGTATGGCTGTCCAAAATTGGCCAGTACAAAATGATCGGGTGGAAATCCGAATGACTGTCGGGCGTTTCTGAGCGGGAGGATGCGAGAGCTGTCGTTTGGTTGATAGCAGTGTGGCAGCCTGATGATCCCCTCGGAGTATTTGTCTTCGAGTTCGGGCGGGATCGTAACCCGGTCAGCAATGATCGCGTCGACGAGTCCGGCGCCGAAGCTACCTGGGTAATAAAGGTACGCGAGCTGGACGGGCGCCGGGCGCAGCGCAAGGACACCACATCTTGCATCAGCCGGGTTCTGCAGGAATAGCAGTATGTCGATACCGTCACTGCGGATTCGCGTCGCCAGGTCCTCGTTGGAAAGGTCCTGGACGACGTGGAAATTGTCGAACGCAGACTTCATGCGTCGTCTAAGTTCATCGTCTGCAGCAGCACCATAGTCGTATGCGATGTATTCGACTGTGTCGCGGTCGTGTGCCTCAATCATTCCGACCATGAGATAGGACGTCGCCTGATTGAAAAAGTCGCGTCCAAGGAAGCCGACCCGTAACTTGCCCGGGCTCCTTTTCACTTCGGCGCGAAACTGTTCGGCGGAGTAGGGAAGTGCAGTGCGCCGCGCATTGTGCGAGCGCTCATTCTGGGCCGCGTCTTTCAGGACGGCGAGAGCATTGCGCTCAGCGCATGCAAGAAGATCTTTCGCGCCCAGATGGGGGGAGGCCAGGCTGGTTTCGCCACAAACCCAGCCGTTGGTATGTCGTACGGTTGATTGCATGACGCGTTGCAAATGGTCGTACCGTTGCCATTGGCAGACGTTGATCGCCGAGCGCAGTTCCTCAATTGCAGCCTGAAAGTCCTCAGTGATTTCTGATGAGGCTGTGGGCAGCCCCGTTTCTACTTCGGCAGGCGTGCCCCCAACCGCATATTGAAGCGCAAGCCCGGCGGGGCTATGTGAGCCGCTGTCTGATTGCCCGTGGGGGGTGTCAGAGGGGGATAAGTTTTTGAAGTTACCAGTTCGCATGACGACTCAATAAATCAACACCAAAACATTCTTGTGAGATCCGACGGGGGGCTCACTTAAAAACCCGGCGTGACTCCTTACGCAAATATCGCGCTGCGAGACTTCATTCAGCAGCGGGGCAATGTGCCGGCACACGATCGACTGTCGACGTAACACCTAGCACAGCCGAACGACCAAGCCGGATGACCGAAGGCGCGTGTCGCCCTTCACCCGAACGAGTCAAACAGAAGTTCGGACGCGATGATGGCAATTCTAGTCGGCTATGCGGTTTGAATGACGTGAATCTTTCTGGAAAAGTATGTCGGCGTGTGTCATGACGCGCATGCGACCGTGATGGGGGATGTGCGCCTGGTGGCGCTAGACACGATCGTCGATCACGGCATGTCTGTTCCGCGGTGCGCCGGGAGAGTGTGTTTCCGGACCCAGAAGCACCTTACATCTTCGTTTTCATTCCAGGCCGGATGTGGGCTAGCGCACGTTGGGACTGAGCTCATGTGTGGATGAGCGGGGTCTATTGACATGAACGAATCGCGTGCCGCGGCAGCAGTAAGGCGGCGCGGAGGCGTGGAGGCGGCGGCGATTATCCCGGCACCATGAAACCCCGCGAAACAATATTCAGGTTACCTATGCCCGCAGCATTAAATACAATCATCTTACGCAATCGAAAGGTTTTTCGGCGGTGTGAAGGAGGTTGATGCAGCGATGGTACCCGGTGCAGATTGAGGTTCGGCCGCTGGTCAGTGTGACGCATTAACGGGATGGATGCCGGTTGAGCCCGAAGGGCCGTCGATCCGGTTTGCAGTGTCTCTCCTTATCAAGCAGTTCGTAGTACGAAATAAATATTCCGTCAGTCGTGATGCCTGGCGGGTGGTTGACCCGGTCTGTCTTTGATGGTGTGGAGTGTGGCGTGATGAACGAATGGACCGATCTGGTAGGGCAGGGCGTCTCCCATCTACGGGGAGGGCGACACCTGGAGGCCGCGATCGTCGCGGAGCAGGCGATCCACTGCGCGCCGCGAGATCCGGTGGCGAGCCTCGTGCTGGGCATCTCGCTGGGCAGGCTGGGCCGTCTGTCGGATGCGATCCAGTGGCTGCAGTTCGCCGCCGGTCTCGCGCCGCAGGACGCGCAGATCCGCTTTAACCTGGCGGTGTGCCTGGCCGAGGCCGGCCAGACCGAGCTGGCCATGGTGGAGTACGCGCGGTGCCTTCAGATCGCTCCGGACTATGCGGACGCACTGTGGAACTACGGCGAGATGCTGCGCCTGCGTGAGCATTTCAGGAAAGCGCTCGAGTGCTTTGACCGGCTCGAGCGCATCGAGGGCAAGCGGCGCGCGAAGATGGCGCACCGCATGGCGGTGTGCTGCGCCTATCTGGGTTTGCACGAACGGGCTGACACGCTGTTCTCGCAGCAGCTCGCCGAAGACGAGGACCCGGTCACGCACTGGGAGTATTCCCTGTACCTGCTGGGATGCGGGCGCTTTGACGCGGCGTGGCCGCATTACGGCAAACGCTTTGAGGCCGGCGCACGGATCTCCCTGCAACGGGCGGAGTATCCGTTCGCGCTGTGGGGCGGCGAGTTCGAGCGGGATGCGGTGCTGCTGGTGGATGGTGAACAGGGCGCGGGTGACGAGATCCTGTTCTCGTGTTTCTTCGCCGGTCTCATCCAGCGTGCCGCAGGCGCCGGCATGCGGGTGGTGATCGCCTGTCATCCGGGCCTTGTGCGCCTGATGCAGGCGAGTTTCCCGGGCGCGCACCTCCTCGCGCACAACGTGGCGCGGCCCGCCGACGTGCAGGCCGCGGTGGCAGGCGCGAGGAAGGTGTGGCGGGCGTCGATGGGCGATCTGCCGTGCTGGCTGCCCAAGCCAGAGACGGCCGCCTACCTGGTACCGGATCAGGACGACGTGGCGCTCATGAAATCGCTGCTGGGTTCATCGGGCCATGTGCGCGTGGGCCTGGTGTGGAGTGCCAACCCGCATTCGCAGCAGACGAACCGGCGTCAACGCAATGTGGATCCGGTGCTGCTCAATGCGGTTCTGGATGACTTCCAGCGCACCCGGCCGGACGTGGCGTTCTACAGCCTGCAAAGCGCGGAGCACTGTGCTTCGTTAAGCCATCTGGCGGACCTGCCGGTGCGCGACATGAGCGGGGTGCTGACGGACTTCAGCCGCACCGCGGCCCTGATGAAGGAGATGGACGTGGTGGTGTCGGTCTGCACGTCGACGGCCAACCTGGCGGGCGCCCTGGGCTGTGACACACGCGTACTGCTCAAGACGCACGCGGACTGGCGCTGGTTGAGCGATACGGCCTGGTACCCGCACGTGCGGACCTACCGGCAGCAGGTTTACTCCGACTGGTCCGCACCGCTTGCGGGGCTGTTCCGGGAAATTGGCGACTCTAACAAGTCCAGAAACAAAATCGAAGTAGGAGTTGCACCATGAACCGGATCTATCGACTCATCTTTGATCGCAAAACGGGTCGAACTGTCGTTGCATCAGAGCATGCGCACAGCCGTACGAAGTCGTCGAAATCGGCAATCGTTGGCCAGGCCCCGATCATCATTTCGATGGCGCTGGCGCTCTCGACGCCGGACGTTCAGGCAGACACTCAGAGTGGAACATCGGTATATGGAGTGGGTGCGTGCACACCAACTTTAAATAACGCGGTCCTTTACGGGCTGAGCACAGGATGCGGGATTGGGGGAGGAAACCTCGACACAGGTATTGGCTACCAGTCCTTGAATAACGCGTTCGGCAGCGGCAACACAGGCGTTGGATACCAGTCAGCTAACACAGTGACGGGCAACAGCAACACGGCTGTCGGAACTTCGGCCGGTGCGAATGTCACGGGTGACAGTAATAGTGCTTTTGGTGCTTCGACGGGTATTGGTGTAACCGGTACCGGCAACTTGGCCACAGGGGCTCAGGCCGGCAACACCGTAGTTGGAGGCTTAAACGTAGCGGTCGGAGCTAATACCGGTAGTAAAGTCACTGGCAACGGTAACGCAGCGGTTGGGGGGAACGCGGGTGTTAGCGTCACGGGCAGCGGCAACACATCCATTGGCGGAGGTTCGGCGGTAGGCTTAGTTGGTAACAACAATACGGCTTTAGGTGCTAACGCGCTCACTGGTGGCGGTACTGTTGCCCCCGTCACGGGCAATGAGAATATTGGAATTGGCAGCCAAGCCGGCTTTTATCAAACTGGTAGCGCGAATGTCTGGATTGGGGGCGCGCCCCAGACGGATGGTACTGGAAGTCGAACTGGCTTTTCTGCCTTGGGCAACAATAACGTGGGCATAGCGGCGGGGGCCGGGAATTATGTCACCGGGAACAACAACATTGCGATGGGGCAGGGAGCTGGGGCGGGCACCGCATCAAACACTATGATCGCCTCACAGGCAATTGGCATCGGAACCGGAGCGGGTGACTTCGTCTCGGGTGTTTCAGACACAGCCGTCGGTACAGGAAGCGGGGTGAATGTTACGGGTAACAACAACACCGCCTACGGGGCCTCGGCAGGCGTGAATGTTACGGGTGGCAATAACATCGGTCTTGGCACGGGTAGTGGGAACAGTCTTGTTGGCTCGAGTAACGTCGCAATTGGCCTGAGTACCGGGCAATTTGTTTCAGGATCCAACAACATAGCGATTGGGAATAATGCAGAGTCTGGTAAGAGTCCCACGAGTCCCCTGGTAGTAAGCAACGCCGTTGCAATTGGAAATGGCGCGAATGCGTCTGGCAATGGTTCTGTCGTACTGGGTGTCGGCAGCACGGACGGAGGGGTAGCAAACGTTTTTAGCGTTGGCAGTACCGCTGTCGGAGGCCAACGCAAGATCATCAATGTCGCCAATGGAACGATTGGCGCGGGCAGCACTGACGTCGTGACCGGGGATGAGCTTTTCACGACCAACAATAGTGTTTCGTCACTGTCGACCACGGTAGATACGTACAGCAGCAGCATCGGTTCGCTGTCGACGGGCCTGAATACGAACAACAGCAACGTGGCGTCACTGTCAACAACCGTAGGTGTGAACACGAGCAGTGTCGCGTCGCTGTCGACGACGGTGGGTACGTACAGCAGCAGCAT
>NZ_JALPRH010000045.1:0-32358 GCF_030464795.1 Paraburkholderia sp. SECH2 | reverse complement strand
GGCCAGCGCGCGCTGGTCGAGTCGCAGATCTCACGAATCAAGCGCTGCATTGGGGCGCGACTGCTGACGCGAAAAATCGAATCGCAGCAGCGCGAGGGCGTCATCATCGGCAACCTGCTGAACCTATGGAATTCGTTCGGCAGGCCCATTTGCGTTAAAAATGCATAGTTGCGTCCGCAACAAACCGGGTACCTACCCTGCTGAACAAAGCCGGTTAAAGCCGAACATGGTTTTCGCGTACCCGTCAGCGGAACCCGTGTTGACGGTGTCGTGCGGTTAGATGTCGACAATCTTTCGCAGCAAAGCGTACGAGACCCGCCAATGGCCTTCCGAATCATTAACAGCGATGGACGCGGTTTTTGCGTTGAGCCTGACGATGATGCCGACTCGCTCGCTCAGATGTTTGTCGGTGAAACCAACGGTGTCGCCAACGAAGAATTCCTCACGTTGTGCTCGCGGTGGCGGCGACGGAGGCGCGTGAGTTGGACCGTGCGAAGTGTCAGGGATAACCGCCGCGTATAGTACCGACCAACGCTGACGGCTGTGGTTGTCCTGAATCACAGCCTGGGTTTGCCGCAGCTCCACCACTGTTCCGTGCGAAGGTGGTGCGAGCGGATCGCCCCCGATATAACCGACCTCCATTCCCGGGTGCAGGCGTTGACGTATTTCGAGAATACGTCGCGGGTCGTCCAGCATTTTGCCGATGGCGAGATAGAGGCGATACAACTCGGCGCTGGGCGCCTGCCGAAGCGAGTCGAGAATGTCCATGAATGTGTAGGCGTTTAACGGGCGAGCGGCAAGGTTCTGTCGCATTAGCGATGTCGCGGTAAAGTTCGTGCGGCGCTAACTTTGCCTAGGCTCACGATGGAGAAGACCGCGACACCCCGAACGGCCCTTGCCGCAAGCATTGCCAAGGTTTTGAAGCGGCTCCATTATCCGCTGGATGTGATGTTGCTGTGCGTGCGGTGGTATGTGGCGTATTCGCCCAGTCTTCGGGATCTTGAAGAAATTCTGCCGCTAACCAGTTCTATTCTCTCATCTCATAAGCAGTACACAGTAATCGCATTATTCTCGGCTATCTCGTCTTATTGCGACGGAACCTCATTTCGTGGTCTTCGCAATGCTCATGCTCGTTCATGCGGCACCAGTACTTCAAAGTTCCTAACACGCTCTTCTATGGGGAACTGAAAGTCAAGCCCGGTTCTAAACATTCTGTTATGCGAAGTAAACCTCCTTGTCCGGTCTCTACGGCCAGCCTGCGCGGTCACCTACCACGACCAGACGCAGGCTGGCCGTAGAGACCGTTGCGTAAAGGACGGTACCGACGCTCATCGCGTAAACCTTGTTGCAGCCTGGCATGTCAATGTCATTCAGGTCAGGGTGTCTGTTGACCGGTCAGTGCCGGGTCGACCTTCTATCCGTGCCGGCCTGACAGGCCGGTCACCTCATGCCGCATGCGCGAAGCGCTGGAGCTACCCTGTTACCGACGCGCCCCATCTAGGGAAACGGCCACCCGCAATGGGTAGCCCGAGCGTGTTCCGGGCGCGTTGACCTTTACATACTGTTGCTGCATCCGATGTCATTCAGTGATTCAGGCCCTCAAGGTGTTGACGTCGCGCGGTTTGAGTAGCGCACCGGCGGGGATCTCGCCGTGCTCGAGATAACGCCACAGGGCGATCGCCAGACGGCGTGCGAGCGCGACGATACCGATGCGCCGCATCCGCTTGCCGGTACCGGCAAAGCGCTCGTTGAACCAGTGGCTGAGCTGGCTGCGGGGCTGCAGGCGCAGCCAGCTCCAGGCGAGTTCGACCATCAGCCAGCGACATCGCCGGTTGCCCGCCTTGCTGATACCGAGTTCGACCTCGCTGGTGCCGCTGGCATACGGCGTGGGCGTCAGGCCCAGACAGCCGGCCACTTCGCGGCGGTTGCGAAACTGCCGCCAGCCGAACAGTTCCCTGACGAGCGTCCACGCGCTGCCTGCACCGATGCCGGCAAGCTGGGCGAGCAGCGCCATGCCGGGATGTGCGCCGCTGCGCACCTGCCGCTCCTGCTGCACTTCGAGCAGGCGGATCTGCTGGCGCACCAGCGCGAGCCGCTCACATTCGCGCTCGATCTCGGCGCGCAGACCGGGCGCCAGCAGCTCGCGCTGACGGGTCCCACCAGTGCGCCCAGATGCGGCCGCCGACAGACCGGACCCGAAGGTTGTGCAGTACCAGCAGGGAG
Source organism: Paraburkholderia sp. SECH2 (assembly GCF_030464795.1). Lineage (NCBI taxonomy): Bacteria > Pseudomonadati > Pseudomonadota > Betaproteobacteria > Burkholderiales > Burkholderiaceae > Paraburkholderia > Paraburkholderia sp. SECH2. The sequence goes on along the minus strand of NZ_JALPRH010000045.1, from coordinate 30,135 downwards.
CGGATCCGGTTGGTGTGCGCGGTCTGCTCTTTACGCAGGCGTTCGAGCTCGCGGTGCAGGCGCCGGTCGTCTTCCTGCTCAGGCGTGGGGATGCGCGCGACCGCCCACACGCGCCGCTCGCCCGCGTAATAGCGCATGAGCATCGATAGCAGCTTGTCGCTGTCAAGCCGGTCTGTCTTGGCGCGACGCGCACGGCGGTTCACCTCGATGCTGGCCGAAGCCACCACGAGATTGACGATGCCCTGTTCAGCCAGCCAGCGGTGCAGCCAGAAACCGTCGCGGCCTGCTTCATAACAGCTGTAGACGGATGCGTCGGCGCCGAGATGGCAACGCGCCCTGGCGTTGGCGATGGCGGCGAGAACCGCCGTGGTATCACCGGCGGCGACCGTACAGCGGCTGGGCGCGCGCTGGCCATCACCCAGTGAGAGCTTCCAGTTCTTCTCGCCCAGTTCAAAAGCCATGTACAGGCGGCCACCTGCCGTCGTATTCTGCCCACGGAGGGCTGTGTCAGGCGTATCCATTTGCGTGCTCCTTCGGAGAAAACGAGTGTGCAAGTCCCGTTTTACTCCAGTCGGGCTTTCTGTCGCTGCCCTCCCACATAGCATCTAGGGCAGTAGCTTCGTCATCGCGATCATTGCAGAGCATCACGCAATGAGATCGTTGGCGACGATGACCACCACGTTGCACGCGCCACGATCATCGACGAGCGTGGCCAAACGACACAACACTACCCACCCGCTACACGCGCTCCCTGCTGCGGCTTTTTATGATGCTTTTCCCGTCATAACGTGCCCTTTCTCCTGTGTCGTGGTGGAAGGGTACTGGTAGATTTATTGGCTCGCAACAAGCACCGGAAGATTGGCATGTCGAAGTAACTCCATCACCGTGTCATTGCGGAACAGGCGCCAGCCACCGCTGCGTGACCCAGCGACGATGAGGTCGGCGCCCACGCTTGCTGCTGTATGTGCTACGGTGCGACCCACGGTCATACCCAGCTCAGGTTCCCTGACCAGACACGTTGCACCCAATACTTTTTCAACATCCAAACGAGCCAGAATGGCTTCCCGAATCTCGCTGCCGTATTCGGTGCTCGTCGCAACGGAGACTGCGACCAGATCGAGGCCTCCGACTGTAATGTCGTGCCGGGGGATGACGTGCACAACGGTCACCTTTGCACGGTACTGATCCGCCAGCTTCAATCCCTGTGACAGGGATTGGTTTGGGGTCCGCGAACCGTGGGCGACTAGAATATGCCTGAACATCGGAGTGGCTCCTGAAGGGTGTACGGAGGCATTCTTCGGATCGGCGCTCCATTGCCTGTTGCGGGCATGGCTTGCTTGCTGACCGGTAAGAATTTTATTGCCGGATCGAAATGGTTGTCCCACAGCCAAGTCACCCCGCTCGCTGCTTTCGGGTCGTCATCGGTTGTGGAGAAGGCACCCGCGCAGAGTGATTCTGTAGGAGTTTATGCGGCACGGAACATTCGTGTTACTGAATAATGTGTCGTCGCGTTGCGGACACTTTAACGGCACGTTGTTGGCCGATGCCTGATTGCCAGAGAGAGATGGCATGGTGGCTATTGGAGGGAACACACGAGCGACACGGAAACTTCATATTTGTCCGCGAGGATCATGCGTTTAACGTATCACGTTTGCTTGGAGCATGTACCCGGTTCCCCAAACCGTCCTGACAAAACGTGGCGATGAGGGATCATCCTCGACAATCTGGCGCAGCCGGCGAATGCGGATATCAATATTGCGGCAACCCGCACTATCGTTGCGCCTGCCCATTTGTGCGACAAGGTTGTGACGGCTGATTGGGCGGTTGGCCGACGCGGCAAGTGCCCGCAGCAACTGCGACTGGGAAGCGTGAAGTTCCATTTCCGTGCCTGCGCGATGAAGACGCTGGCTGGCTAGCTCAAAGCGAAATTCGCCAAAGGAGATTTCGCCTGTCTGGATGTCGGGTTCGCCACGGGCCAACTGCTGGCGCCGAAGCAACGCGCGTATGCACGCGATGAACTCACATGGGTAAAACGACGTTGCCAGATAACCATCGGCACCGTTCTCAAGGCTTCTGGCCCTGTCAACGGGATCGTCGCTTTCCGTAAGCATCAGGATCGGAATGCTAATGCCCGCATCGCGCAGTCGCTGGCAGATCGACAGGCCGTAGTCCGGTGGACAGGAGAGACCAAGAACCAGAAGGTCATGCCGACCTCGGCGCAGGACGTGATCCAGCTGCCCACCGTAACCGATACAATCGACTTCGTAGTCGTACGCGCCGAGCAATGGCTTCAACCTGCTGGCAAGTGAAGGTTGATCATGACCAATAATAATCCTGTTGGGGTAACTCACGGCTCTTCCAAATCACTTTGCGGTTTCGCGAAAACGGTTTCAATCTGACGATTCAGGCCTCGGCGCCAGAACATACGGCCACATGTCAGCCTGACGGCGCACCGGTCGCTGTTCCACCTCCGTGACACATGGGTTCATGTCGGATCGACGCGATGAGGAGACTGTACATGTGAATCAGTCGCGTGGCGTGTCGCGACACGGTTTGAAATAACTTCGAACAACTGGTGCCTTCCAGCTCGCGCACGAGGTACGCGAACCGTACTCGCTGGCACCCGTATTGCTGGTACCCCTATGACAGATGTGCGCGGGGTCATGCACGAGGGAATCAGGGGTGCGTGTGGGCTTTGTTAGGATGGGGATAATGCGAAGTTGGCAGGGGTTGTGTAAAAGCACAACATCATAGAGCCAGTGCAGTTAATACCATACAAAGAGAGGCAGAAACAGGGCGACGCGCGCAAGCGCAGGAAGCCGGGGTACCGGGTGACGAACGCCCGTGCGTACGTCGAGAGCTTGAGAAAGCGCGGCATGATTAGGCCGTATGTTCCCGATGCCAATCTGAGGGCGCAGTTCATCAACGCGAAGTCCGTACACCCAGCGTGTCGGGGCGCGAGCCGACCTATACCACCGCGTACATTGAGCTGATCTACACGTTCTATCGGCTGTTCGGCTGGGGCATGCGGCAGACCACCGGTTACATGGAAGACTTTTGGGCCACCCGCGGACTGGACATTCCGGTGCCCAGCTCTGGCCAGCTGTGCGACCGATTCGCCGTACTGGAGGTACGCGCCACACAGCGCTGCGCGCAACTGCCCAGATGGCTCGCGCGCGGTGAAGCGATTGCCATGACCTGTGCGATTCACAGACATCGTTTCACTTTCTTGAATGTCGTTTTCTTGGCGCGCTTGAGTTCGTGGCTCCGGTAGGAGACTCGAGTTCAAGCGCGCGCCGATGATGTTCGGCAAGGGTCTTGTCAACTCGCCATTCGCGATGCCGGATTCTCTCTTTCAGCCCGTCGTAGGCGCTTTCCACCTGCTCCGCGAGAGGTGTGGTTTCGCCCACTTCTGCGACGCGGTCAACGGGCGTCTTGCCACCGAGTGAGCCGTGCGGGCGGCGCCAGTTGTAGTCGAACTGCCACTCCTCAATTCGTCGCTCAATCTCGTCCTCGGTCGGGGCATGGTGGGACCAGAACTCGTTGCGGTCAGTGAGCTGTGAACGCTCGACCTTGCCATTGAGGTGTGGGGGGCGTGGAGGAATCGGCCGGAATTTGATGCACTCGCTCATCAGACGCCTCTGCACCGATTCGGCGAAGAACTCGCCGCCCCTGTCGGTCTGGATACGCTGGATTGGAAATGGCATCTCCTCGATGACACGATCAAGAAAAAGCAGCGTATTTCGGGCGTTTCTGCGCGGGTAGACAGGGGTAATCGTCCTTTTCGTGCAATTTCTGGCGGTTTGTGTCTAAAAACGCTTACTTATCAGATGCTTGGCGGATGCGTGTTTCGAGGAAATGTTGCAGCGCAGGAGATTCTTGCTGGACGGCGCCCTGCGGGTGATGACCGCCAGAAATTGCACGAAAGGGACAATTACCCCTAGAAGCGAATCCATGCGATGCCCTGCGTGATCAGCGTAGACGGATTGCAAATCCGCCTAGCCGTTCTGGACGACACGACACGGAGCGGAGTGTTGTCGCTCTGCGGGCGGGGAGTTCGATTGACTAAGAAACACAACTAACTGTTTGGGATCATTCTGTGCAGCCCAACCGCCGCTACGCAGCGGCAAACCAGCACGCAAAGGGCACGGCGGGGTAGGCCGCTGCAGAGCAATCGGCATGGAGCGGGGACGCGGCATTGTCAGACAGCGTTGAACTATTCAGAGCGTCTTGTCGTGTACCGCGGCAGCGTGCCGCGATATCCGCCAACCGGGATCTGGTATTGCTGGACGAGTAGGCAGGCTGCAGTATTTAAATACATGTGAACGCTCGCCGAAGCCTGGCCCGGTAAGGAATTTGAGCAATACCCCGTTGCACCATGCTGTGGCCTCACGCGGTCACGTTGACGGACAAACTGCGTGTGCCGGAGTTCAGGACGCGTTTGACATCAGCGGCGACGTCCGCGCTGCCGGGGAAAAGAGTCTGCGGAAGTGCTCCTCCCGGTCCAGCCAGTTGCGCCGGCGCCTGCCACATTGGGGTCGTCTACGCTACGTAGTGCCGGGAGTATGTCCCTTTACGCATGGCGGAGACAATGTCCCCAACCAGCACGTCTTCCAGCAGACTTCTGCCGTCAACCTTACGTTGCACGTTCGTGCGGTCGATGGCTCGGCAACGATGAACACGGCCAGGCCGTATCTTATGAAACGAGCTGCAGCAAACCTGTTTGCCAGCATGGCCTAAGGAAACGCCAAGCCAGAATCGATGGCGCGGTTCGAACAGCCGCCATAAAGCAAGCATAATTAAAGGTTCATGCTTGCGTTATACGCAGACCGGAGATACAATGCAAGCATATTTCAGTCTGGAGTGCTTGCATGGAAGGCGGGAAGAAAAAGCAAGTTGCGGCAAAGAAAGCGGTGGGGCGCGCCAAAGGCGGCGTTGCTCGTGCGAAGGCGCTCTCAAATGAAGAGCGCAGCCTGATTGCAAAGAAAGCGGCGACGGCTCGATGGGGGGAGAAGCCTTTGCTGGCTACGCACAAGGGCAATTTCAAAGAAGAGTTCGGACTCAACGTTGATTGCTATGTGCTGAACGACGAGCATAAGTCCGCCGTTATCAGTCAACGTGGGATGGGAGCAGCGCTAGGTCTGGGAGATGGCGGTGCCCGTCTACCTCGATTCGTATCTGGCAAGACCATATCGGAATACGTCGGGCCTGAACTTCGCGAAAAGCTGGAAAAACCCGTTATATTTCAAGCGCAAGTTGGCGGGCCAGAAACGCTCAGCTTGGTGCATGGATACGATGTCACCATCCTGATTCAGCTATGCAAGGTGATCATCGCCGCCGAAACGGACGGCAAGCTACTGAAAAGCCAGGAGGGATTTGCCCGGCAGGCTCACATCATCTTAGGCGCATCGGCTAACGCTGGGATCACGGGGCTTGTATATGCGCTCGCAGGCTATCGGCCGGAAGTTGAAGAGGTCATCTCTGCCTTTAAGGCATTCGTGCAGGAAGAGGCACGCAAGTATGAACAAGAATTCCCGAGCGAACTTTATATGGAGTGGCATCGCCTCTATCAAATCCCGGTACCGGTACGCGGGAAACCTTGGCAACTTCGTCATTTGACGGTCAAGCATGTCTATTACCCTTTGGCGAAGAGCAATGGGAAGATTCTTGATCTCGTCCGCGCCCTGAAAGCCCAAGATGGGGACAGGCAGAAGAAACTATTTCAATTCCTGAACGATGTAGGGACGCGCGCGCTGCGGATGCATATGGGCCGCGTGCTTGAGATGGCAGAATCCTCCAAGACCAAGGAACAGTACGAAGCAAAAATCGTTGATCGCTTTGGCGGTCAACAAGAACTCGATCTTGCCGGGGACTAACCTTAGCCGTCAAATGGGAAGCCCGTTCGCGGCAGTTTTGCCTAAAAATATAGCCAAACCAAACTCCGGGGAGTTGGAATTGAGCGACATGATTGAACCGCAAGCCACGCGCACGCCGATTCACTTCGCATCGAAGGAGGAGTTTGAGGGGCGACCTAATTACGTGAAGGCACTTCGCTGCGAAAGCGACAGCCTCGATTACATTGTCGGCAAGTACGGGTTCGGCAAGGACAAAATCGTGCAGTGCGGGCTCAACGGGTGCAATCAATGGCATCGGTTGGGGTTCGTCATAGCGACCAAATCTGGCGAAGAGACGAACTGCGGGAAGGACTGCGGAAGGCGCGAGTTCAAGGTCTCATGGGATGATATCCACGCCGCTTTTGAGCGCAGGGAAATAGAAAAAGCACGCCGAGATCTCGCGGATGCGTTTCTCCGGGACCGGTCCGCTATTCTCCAGGACGCGCTGGTAATGCAGACTAATCTTTCCAGCGCGTGCGTCTCTATCAAAACAATCATGGCGGAGATGAGAAAGGACTCCGCTCTCGAACAGGCTTTCTCGAGAGTCGCCGCGAATGATGGACGAATTCAAATCGCTGCGACGGTAGACAAGGACGTCGGGTTTGCATTCGGGCAGCGCGGCGAAAACGCCAACATCGATACGATCGGAACGATAAGGGGCATACATGCCGCAGAGCAGTATGACCGAGTCGGCGGACTGTTCGATTGGCAGGTGGTTAGGCCGTTGAAAGAAATGTCTTCTGCCGACATTTCATTACTAACCGACGAAGAGTTAGAGCGCTCATCCAAAACACTGCAAACATTGCGCGAAGGAGTGTTGGGCGCGCGCGCATTCCTCGAAGCATCGGGGCACTTTCTTGCTCAATCAAATCTTGCAGAAATAAAAAAGCTCAAGGAAACGATTCCTAGAAGGTATCGAACTGGCCGACTTGATCGCGTAATTGGCCGGTTGGACGCGCTTTTCGCAAAATGAATGAGCGACGCCCGGCATTCCAATTACACTGCCGTCAACGCCTCGAGCGTCGTCGAATCCCGATGCCGAATAACTGCTGCGCTCCGCGTACGGCATCGTCTTGTCGAGGCTATCGGAGGTCTCGGTGTTGACGCGGATGTTTTTCCTGCCGGACGCCTCGCTGTCGGTAATGTGAGCGTCTTCGCTAGAGGACAGCTGCATGTCGATGAAGCGCGGGAGCGCCTTCACCAGCGAGTAGTCTTCCAGCAACAGGATCAACTCGTCCGAGGAGAGGTCCACGCCGATACGCCGCACGTCGTCGCCGTTCGTCAAGATGTCGCTCGGCATGTTGTTCTCCATGCCACCTGTCGAACAGGATCGCATCCCCGACGATCAGAGTGCGCGAGAAACGGTGGTCGACATTGCCGCGAGTCCTATCCGGGCGGCACTCTCGTCGACTCAAACAACAACGTCCGTCAATGTACAGAGCGGCGGCGGCAAGCCGGACCAGACTACGACTTCGACGTCGACGCAGGTGGGTCCACCAAAATAGTAGCGCCGTTTGGGTGAATCTTGCCGGTCCAAACGCCAAGGAAGAAAAGCGCGGCGGCCTCCGCCGTCCGCACAGCAGGCTCGCCAGAGTTCGCTTTGGCACTGGGGCCACGGGAATGCACGATCGAGAGGTCAACGTCAGCGTTCCACCGAACGACAAGCTCTAGGGAGACCTGGGCGTGGTGGCAAGAGCGCCGCCTTTACGTACAATCCAAGAAGATAAGAACTGCCCCTAAGAAGCGCTGCGGGACGGCGACAAATTTAATGCGTTCTACGCCACAAGCCACAATTCCCGCACCGCACCGCACCGCACCGCTCGTCTAGACTCAGACCAAGCTCGCCGACATCGAGCATCGCAACTTGCCGACGCTCATCGAAAAGTCAGCGCTGCCCTCGAATGGTCACGTGCTAACTGCTGAGGACCATGCACGATTCCGTGAGCACCGCGTCAACGCCGGCGCAACGGTGTCGGACGGAACCATGTACTACCCCCGGGCGGCGGCATGACGAGCAACGGCGACGGTGGGACGGACTACATCTATTAGATGCAGTTGCTACGACAGCTCGATTATCTGGAGTCGGCAGTCCAGTAGCGCGAGGCGCAGATCTGGGCGATGCTGTGCGTGCGCGGCGAGGTTGAACTTACGCGAGAGGCGCGGTTCGAGATTGGTTTTCCGGAAGGATTCGCAGGCGACCTGTACAACGAGGCGAGCAACGTCTTGATCTTCCTCTGAGATGCAACTGCAGCACCTCCAGTAGATGGTCTGCGCTCGGCGCGACCTTTACTTCTTCAACGCTGCTACATTTTCGTCAATGCATGTGACGCGTTGTTCCTGAGCCACCGTTGTGTTCAAATTACGTCCCGCGCTCGGGAAGTAATCTCGCAACGCGTTGCCGGAAGTCGTTCCGGTGGATGTCTGTCGACACGCGCACACCGCCGGGGCTGGTCCGGATGAGACTTTGTACACCCATTTGATTCGCGGAGCTTCGAGGGTTACGGCGACGGCAACGGCGGCCAGGTGTCGCAGATTTAGTTCGTGTGGCTCCCGCGATGACGTCGTACACATATGCCAAAAACAGTCACAATCGAGCATTTCACGCAGCGGCCAGCTTGGTGGACGTCAATCCGGTTTGAGCATCCGGTATATCTGGCTTTCCAAGGAGGCGGCGCGCGAGGCATCTCCCACGTCGGCGGACTTGCTGCCGTGGATGACCTAGGGCTGCGTGTCGTAGGTGTTGCAGGCACATCCGCTGGTGCAATCATTGCGGCGTTAGCCGCTGCGCACTACAAGGCGGACGACCTTCTCAACCCAAGGTTCCGCACTCACCTTCTTCAGACGGCCGCTAAGGGACGGTATAAGAGAGCGACCAGTCTGTTCTCCGATCGGGGCTGGTGGGCGATCAAAACGCTTCGCGACCTCGTGAAACCGAGTTCTTGGCCGTCCCGCCTTTTGCGGTTCAGGTGGCTGGCGCTGTTGTTTCTTTTGCCCGCTGTGCTGATTGTCCCGCAGCCTTGGCTCGGTATCGTGCTCCTAGTCACTGGAGCGCTGATTTACGTGCTATTCAGAAAGGTCCACGACGGACTCGCGTCTCTGCAGAACGTGCGGGATCTAGTGAACACCGCTATCGCGGAGCGTCTGCATCTCGCACCCGACGGAAAAGACGGACGAGGCATTACCTTTCGGCAGATGCGAAGCGCCGGAGGCCTGCCGCTGAAGCTCGTTGCGACAAACGTGACCGATCAGGCGCTAGAACTATTTTCGCGGGAGACCACTCCGGAAGTGGTCGTTGCCGATGCAGTTGCGGCCTCAATTTGCCTGCCTTTCATCTTTAAGCCATGGTCAATTGAGTACCGGAAGCCTGGCGAAGGCAGCGCAAGGGCGCGCCAGTTCTTGGATGGCGGACTGATGTCAAACCTTCCCGCTTGGTCTTTCGACGAGGAGCGGGCGCTTCGCCCGGACGCCGTGACAATTGCGTTCGGTCTAACGGCTCCGAGGCGCGATTCGAACGCCGTCAAAAAGGGGCGACGTTCTAAGAAGAAGGTGCCGCACTGGTTTTTTGCTGCGCTCAATACGATTGTGGCAGGACCGCCAGAACTCCACTTCCGCGGAATCGACCGGCTCGTTAGGGTCCAGCTCGAAAGTAAAATAAAAGTTCTCGATTTTGACGCGTCGTTTGACCGCTTGAGCCGAGACGTGTCGGAGGCAAAGCGGGAGTCGCTGTCAGTATTGTTGGAAGAGCTGACACTTCTTCCGCGAAAATTTCGCGAATACTTGGAGGGCATGCGGCAGTCGATCGTGCCGCTGCTTGCTAACGCATTTCCGGGTTTCGCGTTCCGGGGCGTTGGCGCGATTCGTATTACGGTAGCAATACAGCGGGCGACCGATCACCATTCTATGGCGATCGCGTACGAGGTCGGCCATCGACACCCTCCGAGGCGTCCGCGGCTGTCACTTGACCCGAAAACGATGGCGGGCGCCGCCTGGTGGAAAGGCGGCGGGATGAAAATGGGGCTCGCAGCAGAACGGCCAGAGACCATCTACCCGGACAGCGCTTGGGCAGCAGCCGTGCCGATAGCGGTGGTTCAGCCGTCGCCGGCGGAGGAACGCTTGTCCAAGTTTGCTGTAGTGGCAATATTCGACTCTGCGGATCCGTTACCTGTTAATATTCGATGCAATCACGTGGTGTATGATCTTTTTCACCGGCAACTTTACTCGCTGGCGTCGGTCTACTTCATATTGGATGATTTCGGGCGCACTTGCAGGAGGTCTGTAACATGGATAGGGTGACTATCAAAGGACCGGATGGGAAGGAACGAACTCTCGAGCTCGATCCTGCCCAATTGCGCGCCATGCAAACCTTGCGGGCTCTACGAGGCAACGGATCGGTCAGCGAGGGAGCACGAATTTTGAACGAAGCGCTAGACAGGCTTGATCGGGCAAACCCTGATCGCGCTGTCGAGCGCGCCAAACGGAAGCTCGCCGGTAGCTACTAGCTAGGCTTTTAGAAAAAAGGGGGCGCGTTGCGCCCCCTTTTTTTGTGTGCGCACCGTGCCGTTTCCGGTGTCGCCTCGCATGACGAGGACGCTTCCATGTCATCGGATGAGACTTTACAATGATTCGCGGATTCGCTAATCTGCGTATATGGAAACGCATACAGATGAGATCCTAGTGCAACCGTCGGCGCTGCGTTCGGCGTTGGCGGACGATGTTCGCCGTGCTGGCAATCAGGTGCGATGGTGCGCTGAACATGGCGTGTCGCCAGCGTATCTCAGCGATGTTCTCAGCGGAAAGCGCGATCCTGGCGAGAAAATTCTGGCCGCGCTGGGATTCGAGAGGGTCACCTGTTACCGGAAAAAATCCGATAGGAACGAATAGATGGAAATCGAACGCACAGCCGATGCACAGGGCCGGATCGGCTTGTGGGCATATGAGTGGGATCTGAATTTCAAGCCTGCGGCGAAGACAAATCGGAAATTTCTGGGCTACGAGCAACCGGTGAAGCCGGACGGACAGGAGCAGACGCGCGAGGCCATCTGCTGGTCCTACGGCCGGACTTTGGGAAACATTGCAGTCTTCAGTGAAGAGCTTTTGGGCACGTTCCCCGCCAATAAGGGCGATGACGCGATCCTGGTATGCGACATCGTGGAAGCTGGAAAGATGCGCAATGGCCAGAAGCGCTGGTGGTGCCGTACGCATCAGAAGCACTGGGGTACGAAAGCGGATATCGCTGCCGCATTGCGCGATAGCGCGATGCGGTGTTCGAACCACCGACAGCCGATGTCATATGTAATCGATCCGCCGCATATCCGCATGGAAGACCATGCGGAGGTCGGGATCTGGTGTTCGCTGCCGGCGGCGATGACCAGCAAGGGCAAGCCGCCCATGCGTCGTCCGAGAATCCACGTGCATCTCCGGAAGGAGGCTAACGGCCATAAGGCTGTGGATCAGGACTTTGAAGCACTGTCTTTGCACTACAACCCGGAAGGCGACCTTTTCGCGAAACGACGAAATTAACAAGGTTCACGTGACGCCCCCAGCGGCGATGGAGTTTGTCATCGCGCTGGATAGCGGCTTGGAGATGGGGTGCATCAATTGTCGCGATTGCGGATACCCACATCTCGATCTCGGCGAGTTCGCCCGCACCGCGCACGCGAAGCACCTCTGTGGCAACTGCGGCCGCGACAATACGTGGAGTAAGGTACCGATCGCATCTACACCGCTAAAGCCAATGCACGATCAGTTCAGCAAGGCGTGGCAGTACGTTGACGTCGACAAGGAACTGAATATTGACGACTACCCGGGCGGCGTATTCGCTCTGTGGGCCTCCACGCCTGCAGTGATTTGGACAGCTGAGCGGCCACAGGAACGCGGCATTCACGTTCATCTGAGCGTGGATGGTGAACGCGTTGTGGACGATACCTACGGGACCGTCATCTACAAGGGCAAAAAGCTGGATCGCGCGGAACTGATGGCAACGATGATTGCAAATACCATCGTTTAGTGAAGTTGCTAGCGCTTGGTTCCGTCGCTAGCACTTGCACATGCCGACGGGGCCAGCGAACGTACGTGTGCTCCCGCAGGAGCGCTCGACCATAGCTTGATCGAAGCAAGAGGTCAGGCGCCGGTGTCAGCACCTCAGACATGGATTGCAGTTCGACACACGATGTCACTCCGTGGCGAGGAGCGCCCCGTATAGAGAGGCTAGGGACAAAAAGCGGGAACCGTTTTACGCAAACCAACGACCGTTGGTTTGCATAGATCTGTTTCCTGGTGCGGCCGGTCGAATCGGGGCCCGCACTGGCGCTGGGAACAAGTCTGCTTCAGGAGGCTTTGCGGAAAATTGTTCCTCCGACGAGCGATAGAGGCAATTTTGTAACTTTCCCGACGCCTCCCGCACGTTGTCGAATCTGAGTTCCGACGAAAGCGCTCCCGCTTGAGATTACCCGGTGCGATGGAGGGGCGACTGGGCCGCGGTTTCACGCGGCGCTTGTTTCACGCCTAAAAGCTAGAAACAGGTTTCTGCAAGAAGCGGGAACCGTTTTATGCAAACCGACGGGCGACTGGGATATCCGTCGCAGCCACGCATTCAATTGGACATAACATAATTTATCAACAATCTGGTTGTAGAGGCTAAGTTGTAATGTCCGCTTTTAGCCAAGTTCAAATGTCCGCTTCGAGGCGGCATAAGCTTACCCGGCGTCGATCCTCCGGCGCCGGAGGCTGCGATGACCAAGTCCTACACCATCTACACACTTCACGCGCAGATCCGTGACATCGAACCGCCCGTCTGGCGACGGATCCACGTCGACGGCAATATCACCTTGCGCAAGCTGCATCACATCCTGCAAGCCGCCTTTGGGTGGACCGACTCGCATTTGCATGACTTCGAGATCGACGGGCGGACTTACGCGATGGGCGATAACGACAACATGCTCGATCTGTTTGCTGAAGATCCCGAAATGCTGGATGACCGCAAGGCGCGGTTATACCGGATTGCATACCCGGGACACCGGTTCCTCTATCGATATGACTTTGGCGATGACTGGCATCATGACATTCACGTGGAAGAAGTCACTCAAACGGACCATGAGCCGCACAGCGAGGCGTGGATTGGTGCTGGAGAACGTGCCTGTCCGCCCGAGGACGTCGGTGGCACCTACGGATATGCAGAGATGTTGCGCGTTCTGAGCCTGGAGCCAGATCGCGACGAAGCGAAGCGTTATAGAGCATGGGCGGGCGACGACTTCGATGCCGAGCTGTTCGACCGACGGGCCGCCAACTCGACGCTGCTGCGCATGGCGTGGAACAACTGGGGCAAAAAGTAGACAGGCTTGAACCCCTGCTCTCCGATGCATCTGACGATCCGGTGTGCTTTAACTAGCGCTTACCAATGACTGTGGACTCCTCTAAAGGGGATAATTCTCCAAACGAGGTGAGCAATGAGCAGACGGAACATTCCTGAAGAATTCAAGGCGGAAGCGGTACAACTGGTGGTCAGCAGGGGCTATTCGTTTGCCCAGGCCTGTGAGGCAATGGGCGTGGGCGATACCGCACTGCGTCGCTGGGTAGCGCAGTGGCGTGCCGAGCAGGCAAAGCCGCCGCGCACGACGCTGCAGGTCGAGGCGGACGCGCGTCGCATCCGCGAACTGGAAGCGCGAGTGACCGATCTCGAGAGGGAGCGGGACATTCTAAAAAAACATCCCAAGGGACGCGCCCCTGCCCGAAGGGCAGAAACTCCCTGACACCGCTACACTGACTGCTCCCAGAGGGAGCGGCCGTCAGACTTTTGGTGATTCATCCCGTTAAAAAACGTGGCCCAGGGACTGACGCGGACCCAGCATTGGTGACGCCACCAGGCGATCACGTTCAGCAAGGTGATCGATTCCGCTGTCCCGCCCTCTGCCCATTCTGATGGCGGAGGTTTGACATGACAGCAACGAAGTCTCGGCGCGCCGGCAGTGCGGCGCAGATAACGGTGGTGCATCCCCATGCTGCGGCGATCGACATCGGCGCACAGTTTCATGCGGTGGCAGTGGGACCGGAGCGTGACCCGCAACCGGTGCGTTCATTCCGCAGTTTCACCAAAGAGCTGCACGATCTCGCCGACTGGCTCGAACAAGTGGGAATCACCACGATAGTCATGGAGTCAACCGGCGTCTACTGGATCCCCGCGTTCGAGATCCTGGAGGCACACGGCTTTGAGGTGGTACTGGTCAATGCGCGCGACGCGAAGAACGTGCCGGGTCGCAAGACGGATGTGAGCGATGCGCAGTGGCTGCAAAAGCTTCACGCCTACGGGCTGCTGCGCGCGAGTTTCCGGCCGCGGCACGACGTGGCCACCCTGCGCTCCTATCTGCGGCAACGGGAACGCCTGCTCGAATACGCCGCGGCACATATCCAGCACATGCAGAAAGCGCTAATGCAGATGAACCTGCAACTGCATCACGTCGTGAAGGACGTCACGGGTGCAACCGGCATGAAGATCATCCGCGCCATTGTGGCGGCGAACGCAATGCCGTAGAACTCGCCCGACATCGCGATGTGCGTTGCAAGGCATCGGTTGAGACCATCCGCGACGCGCTGATCGGCAACTATAAAGCCGAGCACGTGTTCGAGCTCACTCAGGCGCTTTCGCTATACGATTATTACCAGACCCAGGTCGCGCAATGCGATGGGCGTATAGAACTCACGCTTCGGAAACTGCAAACCGGTGCCGAACCGCCCGCCGCGCCATTGCCCGCGGCGCGGTACCGGACCAAGCAACCCAACGGCTTCTCCTTTGATGTGCGTGCTGCGCTTTACGCCATGCTTGGCGTCGATCTGACGCAGCTTCACGGCCTGGGGCCCCATGTGGCGCTCAAACTCGTGGCCGAATGCGGCAATGACATGTCGCGCTGGCCAACGGCCAAGCACTTCACATCCTGGCTGTGTCTGGCTCCGGGCAACAAGATCTCCGGCGGCAAGATCCTCTCCTCAAAGACACGCCGCTCCTCCAGCAAGGCCGCTGCCGCGCTGCGTCTTGCCGCTGTCGCAATCGGCAAGACGGACACCGCGCTGGGCGGCTTTTACCGACGGCTGTCGGCGCGGATCGGCAACGCCAAGGCCGTCACCGCCACCGCGCGCAAGATCGCGGTGTTGTTCTACAACACACTGCGCTATGGCATGCAATATGTGGATCCCGGCGCCGCGTACTACGAAGAGCGCTATCGCCAGCGGGTCCTGAACAATCTCACCCGACGGGCCGAATCGTTGGGCTTTGTACTGCAAGCGAAACCGACCTGACGGGGAGGAGTTTCTCAGGAAGTCCACGGCCTTCTTCGTCAAGGAAATGGATCGCTTCCCGAAGTGATCCGGTCACTGAAGAAGGCCTGGCCGGTGAGCGTGATGTGCGAAGTGACAGGCGTTTCACGTAGCAGCAATTACGCACGTGCCAAACGGCCCGCAGCACGCCGTTCGCCAGCAGTGCTGCTAACGGCCGCCCGTGAGATTCATCGGGAAACGCGCGGCAGCTACGGCAGCCGCAGGATGTCGCAGGCGTTGCGCCAGTGCGGCCACGACGTAGGCCGTCATCGCACACGTTCGCTGATGTGCGAAGCGCAGTTGAAGGTAACGCGGCAGCGTACGCATCGTTAGAGCAAGGCCAATGGAGAAGCGCTGGTCGCCCCCAACCTGCTGGATCGCAACTTTGAGCCGGACAGACGCAATCAGGTATGGGCAGGTGACATTACGTACGTGAGCACCCGTCAGGGCTGGTCCTATCTGGCCATCGTGATGGATCTGCATTCGCGCCGAATCATCGGCTGGGCATTCGCGCTGCAGGCCGATACGGAGCTGGTGATCAGGGCGATCCAGCAGGCTCGCGCCAGACGGCGTCCACCACCCGAGGTGATGTTTCATTCCGATCAGGGCTGTCAGTACACCAGCGCGTACTTTGTGGGCGATCTGAAGGCCAACGGCATGGTTCAGAGCATGAGCAGAAAGGGAAACTGCTGGGACACTCAGTCTAAGATCGCTTCTGAACGTCGGACCGATCTGACCCGTGCTGGGATTGGCCGAGCTACCTTGGCATTGACCTGTCGCTCGGGTTCCGGCGTTCCCCGAGCGTTGCCGGGCTCACCGTCTGTGACCTGATAGGAGCTTTGTACTGCACCATGAGTGTCCTGTCCTGCGAGTGGGGTTGGCGATGCGCCCACTACAACGGATACACGCATGGAACAAAACGAAGTGATTCTGGGCGTTGACACGCATCTGGATACGCATGTCGGGGCCGTAATTAGCGACACAGGCAGGCTTCTTGGAACGCTATCGGTAACGACCGACACGGCAGGATATTTCGATCTGCTGACATGGGCGAATTCGTTTAGCCCTTTACGCCGCGCCGGGGTTGAAGGGACCGGCACCTACGGAGCGGGATTGGCCCGCTTGCTTCGCGATCATGAGATCGAGGTGCTTGAAGTCAATCGTCCCGATCGCGCCATGCGCCGATCCAAAGGGAAGTCCGATCCCACCGATGCTGAAAACGCCGCGCGTGCAGTCCTTGCCGGAAGGGCTACGGCTATCCCCAAGGAACAGTCTGGCGCCGCTGAGGCGATGCGCGCCGTCTCCGTTGCGAGGCGCAGTGCAGTGAAGGCCAAGACGCAGGCTACCCGACAAAAAAAGCCCGCTGTACAAGCGGGCAAACCAACTACTCAGAGACGGCCCCTTCCCGAGGCCGTGCAAATTTAGCGCGATTTCCCGAAGCGATGCATCAGAAAGTTGTTTCGCCTCGTGTCACCCAGATCAGTATCGATCTTGCCCGAAGATGTCCATCGCCAACGCAGGTCGCAACTCTTGCCCGACAGGCGTTGCGTCGCAGATGCGTGGCACTGTCAAACCGATCGGACGCGGCAAGCAACACGGCAGATCGCGGCAGACTTGCGAGACGTATCTCTCTGTCCTTCTTCCCTCAATAAACGCGCTCACATATCCGCTAATCGGAAAACCGACATCCGAGATGTCGATGGAAGGTGATGGCAAAGCATCCGGCAAACCGGTAGTGCACTTCCAACACACCCCTTGTCCGGTGGCAAGAAGTCGCGCGGCTACGGAGCAGCATGGTTGGGTGAATCGGCCGCTTTCACAGTCAGTCTCTGCAAGTCCAGGCAGCGCGCGTCAACGCTTGTCAACCGTCATCGAATCCATGGTGTTCAGGATGCGCATGCGGGACGTGCGTGTTCATTCATCATGACGCCGGCAACCCGACTGGCGAAAGCCAGGAGTCACGCGTGAATGCCCGGATCCTAAGCGCGATCTGTTATTCGGAAACCAGCGCCGCAAGCTGTTTATCCTTCGGCAGGCGAAGAACCCAACGCGAGCCACCGCAACACAGACAGAAAGTGTCCGGCCCTTTCAGAGCTCGGCATAATTTCCGGTCGATCCGCCGTTTCGCGATGTTTTCACAGCAAAGTCGTTCAACATTTCTTGTGGAATTCTGCCGCCTGGACCCCCTCGATTTCTGCGGTTTGGTTTTGCCAATACCCTCGGGCTCAATTATTTCAAACGATGTCAGGAAGCCCATCGTCACAACGCATCGTGTACCTTCTCAACATGGATCGCCCCCGATGTGGGGTCGCAAAATCCCAGTGACCTTCATCATGTCGAGATCGTTCGCGTCCCGTTTGATAGTTGTTGAGATATTTATGTTGGAGGGTACTGCAATGATGCTTGTCATGGATATCGCGTACCACATTGAACGAAACATTCCGTCAAATTCCGACACGGATTCAGCGCCCGGAACCAATACGATGATTAACGCCATGCTTGCAAGAATTTGGAGGCGATTGCGAAGCTTCGTGCCGTCGGGAGTTGTCGACGCAACGGCGGAAGCCGTAGGCCGCGTCGAGGGAGTGGGATGTGATTCGTCGAATTGGTATTTCCGGCATGCGAGGGCCCGCGAACATTCGAAGACACGCGTCCATGGGGCGAAGTCAGCGTCGGTTAATGCAGATCAGGCAAAGCTCCGATGACAATTTGCGAATCGATTTCGCAAACATTACTGGGTGAATGACTGGAACGCCGCCGTATGTTTAAAAATCCGGCTTGTTAACATGGCAGGAAGAGTCTGGCTCTTATTCTGCTGGCAGGCTACCCAAACGCATCGCGATAGTCATGTCCGCCCTCTTTGACCGGACCAACAGCAGACAAACAGGCAGAACAATTGAGTTTAACCACTGGCCCGCTCGCGGGCGTCAAGCTGCTCGAACTCGGCACACTGATCGCAGGTCCGTTTGCGGCGCGTTTCATGGGCGAGTTCGGCGCGGACGTCATCAAGATCGAAGACCCGAAGGGCGGCGATCCGCTGCGCAAGTGGCGCAAGCTCTATCCGGAAGTGGGCGGCACGTCGCTGTGGTGGGCCGTGCAGGCACGCAACAAGAAGTCGGTGACGGTCAATCTGAAAGCCGAAGAAGGCAAGGAAATCGTCCGGCGTCTCGCGAAGGAAGCCGACATCGTCATCGAGAATTTCCGCCCCGGGATGCTCGAAAAGCTCGGCCTCGGATATGACGTGCTGTCCGCGAAAAATCCCGGTCTCGTGATGGTGCGCCTTTCCGGCTACGGCCAGACAGGCCCGTATCGTGACCGTCCGGGATTCGGCGCGATCGCCGAATCGATGGGTGGGTTGCGGCATATCACCGGCTATCCTGACCTGCCGCCGCCGCGCATCGGCATTTCAATTGGTGACTCTATCGCGGCGCTGCACGGCGTGATCGGCGCACTGATGGCGCTGCATCACAAACAGGTGAACGGCGGCAAGGGGCAGGTCGTCGACGTCGCGCTGTATGAGGCCGTCTTCAACATGATGGAGAGCGTTGTGCCTGAGTACGGCGTGTACGGCATGGTGCGCGAGCGTACCGGCGCGTCGCTGCCTGGTATCGTGCCGTCGAATACGTATCCGTGCCTCGACGGCAGCATTGTGATCGGCGGCAATAGCGATCCGATCTTCAAGCGCCTGATGATCGCGATCGACCGCGAGGATCTCGCGAATGATCCTGGCCTCGCGCAGAACGATGGTCGCGTGCCACGCACGCTCGAGATCGACGCCGCAATCGCGACGTGGCTCGCGACCCGCACGATCGACGAGGCGCTCGCCGTGCTGAACGCGGCGGATGTACCGGTCGGCCGCATCTACAGCGTCGCCGACATATTCACCGATCCACAGTATCTCGCCCGTCAGATGATCCAGCGCTTCAAGTGGCAGGATGACGTTGAGATCACGCTGCCCGGCGTCACGCCGAAGCTCTCGGAAACACCCGGCGAAACGCGCTGGCTCGGCCCGGAGCTGGGTGAACATACCGATGAAGTTCTTCATTCGCTTGGTTACGACTGCGACCGCATCGCGTGGCTTCGGTCAAACAGCATTGTTTAAAGTCACGCGGCGCCGCGAACCACGCCGGCCCACATCAGAACAGGCTCAACTGAAGTAACGCAAACAGGAGAATCCGGCAAGTCGACGCAGAGCGTCTCCAACCGGCCAGGCGGCCCTTGCGCCTCCGACCTTGGCGCCCTATTCCGTCCGATTCGCCCAACGTGGACCTGAAACGACGAACGTCGCGATTGCCGGGAATCCGTTCTACTACTTGCGAATGCGTTGGCCACGCATAGTGAGATCTCCAGGCATAGGTGCAGGAACACTGCCGCTCAAACCGGAAGGCTTCCCGCCGTGTCGATGCCGAGTCAGCAACAACAGGCTTTACATCACCCTGCCAAAGTTACTGAAGGTCCACGTCCGGTTAAACGCAATCTACAGGCGAGCCGGATTTCAGGAGCCCGTTTCTACGGTCGATGCCCGTTCATGTGCTTCACAAATCTTGGTCCAGGTGAATCCTCATATCAGTCGGTTTGGGCGGCCCTGGCAACAGAAGATCGCGAGTCGACGCGAGAAGGTGCCCTTGGCGTTTCAGTCTCACGGGAGCAGCGCATTGTCATGTGCCATCAACATGGCACGCATTTCCGGCCACATTCCATAATAGTGAACGACAAAACTGTCCGGTCGTCGCAACATCCATGGCGTATTGATAGACACCAGATCCGTGATCGCCTGTTCATCAAGAAGCAGCGCACGTTCCATGGCCCTGATGAAGTAAAACTGATCTCCGTTGCTGGCGTAGACTGACGACTTGTCGGCAAGGACAGTGATATCGGCCATCAGTCGACGCAACATCTCCCTGTTTTGTGCGGTACTTCGAAACCCCATTACGCCGGAATTGAATTTCCACCCGCCCACATCGTGCGCAAGCAGGTAATCCTTGTTCTTGAGCATCGGCTCCAGCCTGCGCTGCAAGTCGGTAACGAGTACATCCGCATCCAGCCAGAACACCCAGTCGTGGTGCTGCATGTATCCGTCAAGCAATCACGGTTTGATCCAGTTGCCACTCGCGCTCACGCCAATTTCGGATGGGACTTCCCGGTGCATGTACAGGGTGTACCCGTGTAGTTCGCAATAGCGCCGGAGATTGTGTTCCGCGATACGTCCGTAGGAAGCAATGTTAGGGGTATAAAGCGTCGTCAGCGCGATCGCGTGGCCTGGATTGTAAACACTTCGCTCGGCGGTCTCCATACTGTCATATTCGGTGAATCGAAACCGCGGCAATCCAGCCGCCGAGCGCTGATTAATGTGTTCGACAAGGATATCCCGGTAGCGGGCGGACACGTCTTTTCTCCGGGGAAAATCTGCCGCATCATCGATACTGATCGAAAACGTTGGCGTACGATTCCAGACGGGATCGAAATTGCTGGCGGCAGAACCGACAGCGCAGACCCCATTGATCGGTTCAGACGAGTGTGAAGACTCGAGATCTGCAAACAGATCAGCCTCCGAAGCAAGGGGGGCCGCATCTACCCTGCACAGGTCAACGATGCGGCAAATAATATCCCGGACAGCCACCGTATTTCTCCAGATCTGGACATCGACCTGGGGAAATGCATGTGTAGCTGTTCGCACGAGAAGATAGTCGCGGGCGGCCATCAATTTATCGAGTGGAAGCGGCTCGAGGATGGCTGCATCCTCGCTTAGCAGCAAGATCAGTGTTCCCTCGTCAGCGGCTCGCAGCGTGCCCAGCAATGCTTCGCATTTGTAGAATAACCGCAGCTGGAAACTGTAAGGCATGCCGGTCGCGTCGACATCGATGTGACGATAGCCTTGGAGCCGGGCATACCGACGGTGATTCACAAGGCTCGGAGGCGCCTGGCGACAGAAGTGACTTATTACGATCATGGCGCGATGTCAGTCAGACTGCCTTTGAACACGTTCTCGGATGCTCGTCATGTCCCATAGCCCCAGGCAACGATCAGACTGTGGCACAGTGCCGATCTCAGGTCCATATGAAATGTTTTCGTTGCTGCCCTCGACCAGTAGCGCTAGCGGGGCATCCAGTTCGTAAGGCGGCATTTCCAGATTGATGGGGGTCCATTGCCCCGTCACGATATTCATATTTCGCGGATAGCTGCGGTACACAAAGGTCGTCGTCAATAGATAGCGAGCCTGAGTTTTTGCGAAGGTGGCGAGAGCCCGAAGCACGTCCGCATGGGAAAAATGGAACAGACAATCCCGGCAGAAGATAAGCGAGGTATCAGGCAGCGGGTCGTTAAGCAGATTAAGATGCATAAAGTGGCGTCCCGGTGCGCCGTACACGGCCTGATTTCTGGTCACCAGATCGGGCACGATATCGGCCCCGACATACTCGATTCCACCTAGATCCACGTGCCGCATCCAGTTAAAATCGCCACATGGGATGTCCAGCATTGAAGTCACCCCAAAGCGACGCAACAGGCCTGGTAACTCCCTGATGATCCGCTCCGTATTCCTGAATTCCGATCCCCAACCTGAAACGCTCTCAGTAGAATGCCATCCCTGCTCGCGATATATCGTCTGAAATATGTCTGCGACGTTGTTCTCTTCCATTGGGCTGATTCCTGCCATAAAGAGGTTGCATTACCTCGTTCATACGAACCAGGTGTCACGGATCGCCGTAATGGCGCCAGTTGGAAGTGGTGTCGAACGCGGATTCGAACGGCCTCAAGAATGCGGGTTTTTACTGGATTTTGCAACGGCGGTTTCGCCGTTTTCAGGCATCGGTTTAGGCTTGCGGAAGCTCTCGCCCTCGATGGCAATGCGGTAGGCACCATGGCGCAGTCGATCGAGCGTCGCGGCGCCGAGAACCCTGTTGTCGGGGAAGGCATCGCCCCATCCGCTGAGATCGAGATTGGATGTCAGGATGGTGGCTGCCCGCTCATACCTGGCCGCCACCAGGTCGTGGAAGTCTTCGTCGTGTGGCGCGCGCAGGGGTTTGAGCGCGAAGTCGTCAACGATCAGCAGCGGCACCCGCGCGAACTGCTGGAACTTGCGCTCGTAGAGGCCCGTGGCGCGGGCCGCATGCAGTTTCTTGATCAGATCGGTTTGCGTGACGAACAGCCCGTCGCGCCTCCGACGCGCAGCGCAGTGACCCAGCGCCTGGGCAATGTGGGACTTGCCGACACCGGTTTGACCGACCATCAGGATTGCCACCTTCTCGTCGATGTAACGACCGGTGGCGAGATCGTGGATGTGCGCGCGGTTGAGCTTCGGCAGCCGGTCGAAGTTGAAGGTCTCCAGTGTCTTGCCTAGCCCGAAGCCGGCACGCACGAGACGCGCGCCGAGCTTCTTCTGGTCCCGCCGCGCGACTTCATCATGCAGGAGCATCGCGAGGAATTCGGTGTAGGCGAGCTGTCCATCGATTGCCTGCCGATTGCGCTGCTCGAGCGAGTCCGGTACACCAGACAGGCGCAGTTGCTTGAGGATCGTATTCAGTTCGGGACTGGGGTTCATGATGTTCAATGCAGGAGAAGGGAGTGGAGGTCACGACCGAAGCGGCCGCCGTTCAGATAGGTGTCGGCAGGCGCCGTTGACGTTTGCGCTGCTGCTGCGGCGGGCTGGCTGTCCAGTCCCTTGTCGAGGATGGTCTTGACGGTGCGGTACTTCGGGCTCGCGAATGCAAGCGCACGCTCGCACGCGGCGTCCAGTCGCTGATCGCCGAACTTCTCGCGCATACGGACGATGCCCTGCGCGCCACGCAGGTTCACCAGCACCGTGTCGTTGAACATCGCGAGAACCAGCGCGTGACAGGGTGGCCCGATCTCCTTGGCACGAGCCAGGCACCACTGCGGATCGTGTTCGAGCCACGCCTGCGCCGCCGGCGGCTGGTGGTCACGCACTGTGTGGCGATCACCTGCCTTGCGCAGTCGTGGATGGGTTGCAGTGAGTTCGTGCTGATGGAACAGCTGTACGACCGTATCAGTCGATTTGAGCCAGAGGCTCTTGCCAACCAGCGTGAACGGCACGGAGTACAGCGCCTTCCTGTAGACGACGTGTCCGTCCGTATGCACCTTGACCTCGCTCCATACAGCCAGCACCGGCGCAACGTCAGGCAGCGCCGTGAGCAGTGGCTTCTCGATGGCAAAGCGCGCCAGCGGCTGCTCGCGTGTCGTGCCATGTTCGCGCGTGCTGGCCTGCTGTATGATCCATTCGCGCAACTGCCGGTTGGCATCGGTCAGATCGCGAAACGTGCGCAGTGGCACAAAGGATTTCTTGACATACTTGACGCCCGACTCAACGATGCCCTTCTTCTGCGGGTCGTGCGGCGGACATGCGTCGATCCGGAAGCCGTAGCCCTCAGCGAGCGCGGCTTACGAACGCTGGACCTCCGGGCTGTACATGCAGGCTCTGGTGATCGCACACTTCGCGTTGTCGATGATGATGCGGCCCGGGCAGCCGCCAAGCCACTCGAAGGCGCGACGGTGGCAGGCCAGCCATGTCTCGACAGTCTGGTCGAGCACAAGCTCGACATACTGGTGCCGCGACCAGCAGAGGGTCATGACGAAGAACCACGTCTTGATCTGCGCGCCCGATTCATGTGCCAGTACCGGCCCGGCGCCGAAGTCAACCTGTGCGGCCTCCGCTGGTGCAAACTCAAGGATCGTTGTGGCCGGCACGCCGCGTTCGGCCCTCAGGCCCAGCAGGATACGGCGCACCGCCGAGTAGCTGCCGGTGTAGCCATGGTTGCGTTTCAGCGCGTGGTGAATCGTTGTGCCCTGAACACCGGCGTCATGCCAGTCACGGATCTGCTCACGAAACGGCTCAAGCGTGGACACGCTCGTGCTCGGCAAGTGTGGAGTGCGGCCATCATCGTCCCCTGTCACGACGCAAGCAGGCCATAGACCAGGTCATCGTACGTGGCAATCAACGTCTGATTGGTAGACAGATACGGATCAATTCTCTTCCGCTGCAGCTCGATATATTCCTGCCATCTTCTATCGTGATTCTTTATGGCGTCCAGGAGCCGCTCGGCGCCCTGCGCGACGTCGTTCCCGTTATAGAAGTACCCAATATCTGCGCAAAGACGCGCATTGTGAATCAGCGGGTATCCGTTCCAGCAGACATCGAAGTAAAAGTAGTTCAATGCGAGTCCCCATTGATGGGACACAACGATGTCTGTGTGCTGCGCAAGAAACGCAGGTGTATCGAAGCGCCCGGGAAAGCTCGCTTTTTTGTCCTTGACGATGTCGAGCTCCTGAACAATGCCAACGAACTCCGGACTATGTTGAACCAGATGGGAAGTGTTCGTCACATGCAGGAATTCGATCTTTGACGGCATAGCCCGGTAGGCGCTATCGACAATCAGCATCGGATAAAGGCAAAATTTCAGAACGTCGTGATTGGGCTCCATGATCGACAGCCTCTTCGCCGACCTGCCAGGCCTGTATTCGCCAGCGTGCTCGTATTGTCGCGATCGTTCCATCAGGCACATCGGGTCCCATACAAACGGCACCTCACGGGCCGGCTGGCGCCGGAGCGTCTTGAAGTAGTGAAAGCTGGATTCAACGACCTGCGGTATCACCCAGATCTCATCGTATTGCTGGTTAATGAAAGGCGCGCTCCCGAAGCCGCGATTGAAAATAATGGCCTCGATGTACTGCACGTATTCCGGCCCGCAACAGTAACTGACGATCTTTGTACCTCGCTGCTTGAGGTACGCAGTCTGTTCGGCGCTGAGCTGGCCACCAAGCTCGAGGAGAATGTCCAGATGATCCTTGGCATCCTCAAACGTGCAAACAGGGTATTCTTCAATATCCCATTGCAGGCTGGAAGTGAGCTTTACAGCGGTCGTGTTGACGAGCACCACCTGATGGCCTCGCGGGGAGTTCTTGAAAAGCCTGGCAAGATACAGGGCATTCTGCTTTATCCCGTTTGTCCACAGGCTTTCTGACTCCTCTCGCAGGCCAATCGTGATTCCGATTCTGACCGGCTTTCGTTCTGACCATGCCTCTATCTGACTCGGCTTCATTTTGCTCTCGGCAACTGGCGATCAACGTATACATCCCCTGATCCCATACTCTTGATGATTGACCCACTCACGTTGGCCCGGTGACCGGGCCGTCGCGTGGCCCGGCGCTGCGTCGAAACTCTCAATTGCGGCGGGGAACCCAATCGTATTTAACCTGACGACGGATGATGAGGCACGATGGTTTCGTATCAATCAACGTCACTGTTTCCCTTGGGTGGGTTGGGGTGGTATAGACCGTTACCAAACCAACCAGCGGCACGGGTTTGTAGCCAGTCAACTGCAAACGTGCAACCTCGTTGCAGGACGACGATGCGCTTGAAATACGCTCGGCCAGCACCGTACACGCTCCCCGTGAGCCGCTGGGTATTGCCGTCAGCGAAAACGCCGCTGAGCTTCGTTCGAATTCCAGCCCTGTCATTGAAAAGAATGGCTGGGTGTCGGGAGTATTGCGGTCCCAGTCCAGCAATACGTCCTGGTGCACCGCATTTTCGACTGCGCGCTCGGAAATTTGGTGGACAGCTTCGTAGCACTGCTTAACGCCAACAGTTTTCGCAGACTTCGCCACCAATGGAACTCCAGCAAGCGACGGGGCGCCCACATCGTCGCCAGCGAGGGCGAGTGCGACATTCGTCCCGAGCATCACCACAAGGAGCAGCATTGCAACGCGATGAAAAATCACCCGTATCGAGGGCCGTGCAGTATCGAGAAATGAACGTTTACTCATATTCTTTCGTTTGTTTATGATCTGGTAAATAACGAGGCAAGTTCTGTCGTGTATTGCCTTACGTTTGCATCCGATAGCGGGTCCAGGGTTGCGAGAAAGCTATTTGCCGCTGCCCTGTAGTCGGAAAGACGGGAATCATGTTCCGAGAATGCCTGTCTCAGTGCCAGCGCGCCTTCGGCGCAATCGAACTCGGGATAGTAGTATCCGCAGCCATTGATAAAACGTGAGTTGTGAATGAGCGGATAGCCACCGTACAGCGCTTCGTAGTACAGGTAGTTCTGGCCGTTCTCCCAATGGTGTGCGACGATCGCGTCCGCCTGGCGCGACATGATCTCGTAAATGGCAAAACGTGCCTCAAACGTTGCAATTCCGTGCTGGACGAGATCCAGGCTTCGGCAGAATTTCACAAAGTTCGCATCGGCCTTCAGCTGCAGGCTGTTGAATACCCGCAGATACTCGAACGACTCCGGTTCCTGCCGATAGGCAAGATCGGCGATAAGCATCGGCAGCTGGCTCGCCTTCACCATACAGACGTTTGGCTCAAGCACGGCAAGACGCCATTGCGATCTCCCGGGGACATAGCCAAAACTTTCTGACGCCCCGCTCGATCTGAGTGATCGCTCCAGCAACGCCGGGCTCCAGAGATGTTGCATCGTGCGAACCGGCGCCCGCAATGCAACCTCGTAGTAACTCGCGCATGTGTGCTCAAATGCAGGCAGCGTCCAGACGACATCGTACGGTGTACCCGACACCAGCATGCCTTGTGGCAGATTAAACGTCATCCTCTCGACATCAATAACGTAGTCGTTGGCGACCCTCATGCCAACGACCCGACCGCCCCGGGCACGAAATTCAATCGTCCAACCCGCATTCAACTGGGCACTCAACTCGATAACTACATCGAGAGTTTCAAGAGCGCTCTGCATATCAATCACCGGCGCCGGCGCAAGCGCAAGAAACTCACTTGACTCCTCTACCGAGCCGTCACCGCCATTCACCAGATACGCCGTCTCTACCAGAGGGGAGCGCTTGAGCAGTTCAATCAGGAAAAAACTGTTCTGAAAGATGCCGTTTTCCCACAACGACTGCCGCCCCTTTCGGAGGAACAACGTTACCCCGACCTTTAACCGGTCCGGCCTGCTCATGCTTTTCTCCAGGACGAGCTCCGAGCACGCAGATCCAGGAGCCTGCGAGCGTATCGGGTCTGGTTGTCCAGCGAAAATGGGGAAAGCTTACGGATAAAGGTCATACTTTTGCTTCGATACGAATCTAGGTTACGCGCGTGACTGTTGTACGCCTCGACAAGTCTGCCCGCGCCGTCGTCAATGTTAAATCCCTCATAGCGGTATCCGACGTCGCCGAGCCAGACCGAGTTGTGAATAAGGGGATACCCGCCATACAACACATCAAGATAAAGATAGTTCTGCGCGTTCTGCCATTGATGGGACACCACAGCGTTCGCGTACTGGCTCATGTAACCCACGAAATCGTGTCGCTGCTCGAACCGGACCTTACCCTGTTTGACCATGTCCAGCGAGTTTGCCAGATGCACAAAAGTCGGATGATCCTTCATCTTGATGGTATTCATCAGATGTAACTCTGTAACCGAATCCGGGGCGTGCCGAAAGGCTTCATCACATATCAGCATAGGAATCACAGAGGCCTTCGCTACCGAAATGTTTGGCTCGAAAACGGCCACCTTCAAACCTCGCGGCGGGAAATCGCCGACGGGACTTGAGGGATAACCAAAGACAAAGCCGTGTTCCCGCACTTCCACCGCTCGTCGGTCCACAAATTCTGGACTCCACAGATATGGCACGATGAATACCGGGCACCGATGAAGTGCCTCAAGCATCGGCTTGAACGAGACATACTGTTCAAGCAGCCAGATTTCGTCACAACGATCAGCCCGTGAGAAGAAACCACTTGTTCCGAACATAACGGGCTCCACAAGCGCCGCGTAAGGCTGCCCGCAACAATGGAAGACAACTTTCTTACCAAGCGCGCGGATGTGATCGACCCATTCAACGTCGAACCCACCCGCCAGTTCAATCGCTACGTCGATCAGGTGCGTCGCATCGCCCTGCGAGACGACACGAACGTCGAGACCATCCAGCGCGACCTCCCGAGGCAAGATTCTCTGGTCGCCACAATCGATCAGGACGACATCCTTAACGAGCGGCAGCGAGTTAAGCAAGCGCACCAGATGGATGACGTTCTGCCCCAGTCCGTTTTCCCAGATACTTTGCCCTGCATGAGTCAGGACGGATATTCCAACTTTCATATTTTGCTGCCCCAAAGACATAAGTGACAGATGCCACGCCCGGTTCCACGCCGTCGAGCGCGTCCCACGTCGTCATGTCTTGCGATATGGCGACAAGCGGGCCTTTGTTCAGACACCCACCGGTCAGGGTTACCATTGATACGCCGCCCCCAACCCGTAGGTACGGCTAGGACCGGTAAGGCTTATGCCTCCCTTGATCTTTACATCCTTGTATACCCGGGCAGTAAATCCGATCGCGGCCGCCTGGTATCCCTGATACGACCCCGTGCCGATGCCAACGGAAAGCACCTTGCCAGGGTCAACTTCAGGGATCATGGCGAGCGCCGCAATCGAGGCAATACCCGAGTATGAGTTGTGCGCGAGACTATTAACGCTGCTTTGCACACCCTGCAATTGCGACATGTTCACCGCATCAGTCGGATTGATACCGGCTGCGACGTTGGTAATGCGCCGCTCGCTGCCCGGATTACCGACCGACACCGTGTCCGGCTCGTCGGCCACCGAGTTCGCGCCCAGCGCCACCGAATTCGTCGCCGTCGCCGTTGCCCCCGCTCCCAGCGCCACCGAGTTTGATCCCGATGCCAGCGAGTTTGCGCCCACCGCGGTGGCCGGGTCCGCCGTCGCCTGCGCCTGGTAGCCGATCGCCACCGACCCAGAGTAGGTCGCCAGCGCCCGGTAACCGACCGCTGTCGTATTTTCGTCCGCCGCGGTCGCATAGGCACCGTACGCGGTCGCCCCCGTCGCGTTCACAGTCCGCGTGGCACCATTCACCCCGCTGATACTGCCCGCGTTCGCGCACAGACCCGTGGCCGTGGTGTCCATGCCGTTGGCCACCGTGCAACCGGCCGCCGTGATCGAGCTCACCGCGGTCGCGTCGTGGGTGCCGCCCTGCGTCTGCACCACACCACCCGTGCCGCCGCCGATGGTCGTCGGCAGGATCGTCGCACCCTGATCCTGCGCGGCATTCGCTGCCGCTGCAACCGGTGCGAACGCGATCATGCCGGTCGACAGGGTGCTGACACTGGTTGACAGCGTACTCACGCTCGTCGAGAGTGAGGACACGTTGTTATTGGTTGTGCTCAGGCCGGTCTGCACCACGTTCAGGCCAGAGGACAGTGCCGCCACATTGCTGTTGGTCGTATCCAGCGAGGTGGAGAGGGATCCCACGTTGGTGTTCAGGGCGGTCGAAAGGTCCGCCACGCTGCTGTTGGTTGTACTCAGGCTGGTCGACAGTGAATCCACCCTGCCCGAGAGGACAAACACCGTGCTATTGGTGCCAAACAGACTGGTCGAGAGCGAAGCGACATTGCTGTTGGTCGTGAACAGGCCCGTCGACAGCGAGCCGATGCTGCTGCTGTACGTACCCACCGTCGTCGACAGCGAAGCCACGTTGCTGTTGTTCGTGTTCAGGCCGGTCGACAGTGATCCGATACTGCTGCTGTATGTACCCACCGTCGTTGACAGCGATGCCACACTGCTCGTGTTCTCGCCTACCGTCGTTGACAGCGAAGCCACGTTACTGTTGTTCGTGTTCAGACCCGTCGACAGTGATCCGATACTGCTACTGTACGTACCAACAGTCGTTGACAGCGACGCCACGTTGCTGTTGTTCGTGTTAAGTCCCGTTGACAGCGAACCGATGCTGCTGCTGTACGTACCCACCGTCGTCGACAGCGACGCCACGTTGCTGTTGTTCGTGTTCAGGCCGGTCGACAGTGATCCGATACTGCTGCTGTACGTACCCACCGTCGTTGACAGCGACGCCACGTTGCTGTTGTTCGTGTTAAGTCCCGTTGACAGCGAACCGATGCTGCTGCTGTACGTACCCACCGTCGTCGACAGCGACGCCACGTTGCTGTTGTTCGTGTTCAG
>NZ_JALPRH010000044.1:0-34246 GCF_030464795.1 Paraburkholderia sp. SECH2 | reverse complement strand
CGCTAATAGACCACTAACAATTCAAGGAAAGGCACCAAAGCCAGATCAAGGAAAGCCCAAAGCCCTAAGACCCCGGCCAAATGCCGCCGCAAAAGGCAAAAAACAAGCTCATCTAACAGCCGACTTCCCATCCCCCAAAGGCTCCGCCTCATCCCCAGCAGCCGCATCCCGCGTCTCAGGCATCGCGGCCCAAACGAGCAGCACGGCAAGCGCCCCCGCCGCAGCAAGCCCAAAAAAGCTCACGGCATTGCCAAAATGATCCGCCACAAACCCGGCAGCAGTCGTGCTCAAAGTAGCCCCAATCCCGGCAGCCAACCCAAACAACCCAATACAAAGGTTATACCGCCCCTTCCCGCCAGCAACATCGGCGGCAATCAACGGCAGCATCACCCCGAACACGGCCGCGCTCAGGCCGTCGAGCATCTGCACCGGCACCAGCAAATAAGGGCTGCTGATTCCGGCAAACAACAACGCCCGTATCGGCAACGCCGAAAACCCAAGCAGCAGAATCGGCCTGCGTCCCCACCGCTCGGCAGAGCGCCCAACCCATGGCGACATCATCGCCACAATCGCCTGCGGCACGATGATGCACGCGGCAATCACGAGCTGCACGTTGTCACCCATGCCGGCCGTCACTTCACCCGCGGCGAGATTCAGCATCGCCGCATTCGACAAGTGGAACAGCACAATACAAGCCGCAAACAACAGCATCCGCTTGTCACGCAACAGCTCGCGCAAACTCTCGCGCCGTTCGATCTGCGCCGGTGTGGGCCCGGTTTTCGGCAGCTCGATCGTATCGGTACGCTGGATCATCGTCAGCGCAAACAGCGCAGGGACCGCCAGCGCCGCGGTCAGCCAGAACACCGCGCGAGGCGAATAGTATTCGCCGAACACGCCCATCAAGCCGGCCGCGACGGCGCTGCCGATCGACGCCCAGCGCGCATTGCGCCCCAACCGGTCGCCCAGATTCGCGCGCCCCACGAGAGCGAACGAAATCGCGGCCAACGCCGGCGTCAGCATGCAACTGGCAAAGCCGTGGAATACCTCGGCGGCAATCACCGGCAGCACCGTCGGGCTCGCCGCCAGTAGCACCGCACTGAAGATGATCGCGAAGATCGCCCATGCAGCCGCGCCTTTCTTGTTGCGCAACGCGTCGACAGCAGCGCCGCCCGGCACCTGGCTGACCATCGCACTAATAGTGCCGACGGACAGCGCCATGCCGATCTCGCCCTGGGTCCACTTGTGCGAGGCGAGGTACGACGCAATGAACGGCCCGAAACCCGTCTGCACGTTGGCGACGAAAAAATTCAGCCAATCGAGTGCGCGCAGACTTCGCGCGGTGACCAAAGTGCGGCCTGTCATCGGACCGCCCGTGTGTTGGAACCCGCCGTGACTGTGGCCGGCGCGGCAGAAGCCGCAGTGGCAGGAGCGACGGGAGCAGGCGCGGAAGCGGGAGCGGGTGGCGGCGCGGGCGACACCGCGCGGATCGGCTTGTCGTTGGCGTACGGCGGCGTCGCGTTGATCTGCGCATCGCTCAGATCGATCAGCGGATGCAGCTCCTTGTCTTTCGTGACGAAACGCAGGGCCGACCAGTTGGCGGCAATCGTGCGCCGTTCGGTGCTGACCATGCCGTTGACGTCGAGCACGACTGCTTGCGGCTGCGCGTTGGCGTCGATCAGCACGTCGATCACGCGGCCGACCTTGGCGCCGTTCGAGCGCTCGACGTCGGTGTCGATCAGCTGCAATTGCACGGCGGCGGACTTCGCCGCGGGAGTCGGCGTGGCCGTCGCATTGAGCGTGATCGGCGCGGTCTTCGCAGTGGGTGTGAAGCGGAACGCGTTCCACGGGAAATTGACCTTGCGATCTCCGACGCCAAGGAAGCCCTGCAAATTGACCACGATTTCGCGTGGCTTACCGCTCGCATCGGCGATCAGATCGACCGCGCGGCCCACCACTTTGCCGTCGGGCTTCTGCACTTCGCTATCGAGCAGGGCGCGCGCTTCGCTGCGCTCGATCGTGCGCAGCACGATCAGCGGCGCGGGCGCGGGAGGAGGGGGCGCGGGCGTGGCGACCGGCGGCGGAGGTTCGACCTTGCGTGGCTTGACGACCGGCTTCTTCGGTTTCTTCGGCTGCTCGGGCTCGGCCGCTTCAGTCTCGGCCGGTTCCGGCGCGGAGGCGGCTACGGGCGCGCTCGCGGGTTCGACGGGCATCACCGTGGCGTCGACAATCGGCGCCTGTTGCGGGCCCCACAGCAGGCTGCAACCGGACAGCGCGAACAGCGCGAACACAGCAAGAAGCAGAAGACGCCAGGCAGGACGCGAGAAACCGCCGCTCATCAAGAAGGACTCCATGGGCCAGTGCGGACGGGCGCTGTGGACCGCCGCAGTTAAGTCACGCTTTAACTCAGGTAAGGGCCAGAGTGTAACCCGCGGCGCCGGGGCGGCCCGGTTTTGCAGGCTTTCTGACAGGTGTCCGCGACGCACGATTCATGCCGCGCTGTGTACTTTCGGCCGGGACGTAGGCCCGTTTTTGCGCGTCGAACCCCTCAAAACCCTTTCACAACTCGATGACAAACCGTAGGTGTAAACGCGCGGAGCGTCCCCATGGTTTGCCGTCCCTTAAACGATATAAGCATCGCGACATGTCGAGCATGCCATTCATGCGATGGGAGACATATTTGTGTTGCCCTACATTTCGGGACAGCAAAAGAAGAACGGAGCATGCGGGTTGTCTGACGCATCGCAAGCCGACGTTCAAACCTTGCCACACCACATTAGATCAACGCAACGAGACGAACCTGATGGCGGCCGGAAACCGGGCCGTTTCAGCACGCTGATAAAGGAGGCACTCATCATGATGGAACCCCACGCCCAACCGATTTCTGAAGTCGGCGCCGAATCATTCGACGGAAAGGGCTTTCTCGACCGCTACTTCGAAATCTCTTCACGCGGCAGTTCGCAGCGTACGGAAATTGTTGCGGGCATCACGACCTTCCTCGCGATGGTCTATTCCGTGTTCGTCGTGCCGGGCATGTTCGGCAAAGCGGGCTTCGATACCAGCGCGGTGTTTGTCGCCGTATGTCTGACGACCGCCTTCGGTTCGCTGCTGATGGGTGTGTGGGCGCGCCTGCCGATCGCTATCGGCTGCGCGATTTCGCTGACTGCGTTCACCGCGTTCGGCCTCGTGCTCGGTAAAGGTCTGCATCCGAACGTCGCGCTCGGTGCAGTGTTCCTGATGGGTGTCGTCTTCACCGGAATCTCGGTAACGGGCGTGCGTTCGTGGATTCTGCGCAATCTGCCGACCGGCATCGCGCACGGCACGGGGATCGGCATCGGCCTGTTCTTGCTCCTGATCGCCGCGAACGACGTAGGTCTGGTCGTCAAGAATCCGGGCGCCGGTTTGCCGGTGGCACTGGGCAACATCACGGCGTTGCCGGCGATCATGTCGGTGGCGGGTCTGGCTGCGATCTTCGGTCTGGTGCGCCGTCGCGTGCCGGGTTCGATCCTGATCGTGATCGTCGTGATCTCGTTGATTGCGCTCGCAATCGATCCGGCGGTGGTGTTCCACGGCGTGTTTGCGGTGCCTTCGCTGAGCGCACCGGGCCATGCTTCGCTGATCGGCGCGATGGACATCAAGGGCGCGCTTTCGATGGCGGTTCTGCCTAGCGTGCTGGCACTCGTGATGACGGCCGTGTTCGACGCAACCGGCACGATTCGCGCCGTCGCCGGACAAGCCGGTCAACTCGACGAAAACGGCCGCATCATCAACGGTGGCCGTGCGCTGACGGCGGATTCGCTGAGCTCGATTTTCTCGGGCCTGCTCGGTGGCGCACCGGCCGCCGCGTATATCGAATCGACGGTTGGTGTTGCAGCCGGCGCGAAGACGGGTATGGCCGCAGCCGTGGTCGGTCTGCTGTTCCTCGTGGTGATGTTCTTCTCGCCGCTGGCCAGTCTCGTGCCTTCGTATGCAACGGCTCCGGCGCTGATGTACGTCGGTCTGCTGATGCTCTCGAACGTGAGCAAGCTGCACATGGACGATATGGTCGACGCGATGTCGGGCCTGATGTGCGCCGTGTTCATCGTGCTGACCGCCAACATCGTGACGGGCATCATGCTCGGTTTCGCGACGCTGGTGATCGGCCGCGTGGTGAGCGGCGAGTATCGCAAGCTGAACGTCGGCACGGTTGTTATCGCTGTCGTGCTGGTCGGCTTCTATCTCGGCGGTTGGGCCATCTGATTCTGCCGCATTGAGTTTTACGCGGTTTGCTGTAACGCGAGAGTGGGGCGGGCTTGCCTTGCCGCTTCGCTCGAACGTGTAGTCGGTTGTTCTCCACCTTGACGCGGCGTATTGCAGGGTTCGATCTGCGATGCGCCGCGTATCTTTTTTCAGCATCCCCTTAGCACCTTCCGCTTCCTGTGAGCTTTGAGAAAAGTGCGCACCTGTCCTTGACATCCTCACGCGTGTTTCTATACTTAACCTCATGGTTAAGTTTAATGAAACATTACTCGATCGCACCTTTGCCGCGCTGTCCGATCCGACGCGGCGTGCGTTGCTCGCGCGTCTGTCCCAACTGAACGATCTGTCGGTCAGCGAACTCGCCGAGCCGTTTGCGATGTCTTTGCCCGCAGTGATGAAACACCTCGACGTGTTGTCCGAGGCCGGGCTCATCACGCGCAGCAAAACCGGCCGCACGGTGGCGTGCCGCCTGTCAGCCGGACCGATGGAGGAAGCCATGGAATGGCTTACCCGCTATCAGCGCTTCTGGTCCGAATCACTCGATCGTCTTGCTGCTTTCGTCGAAGAGGAACCGCCATGTCCGCCAAACCCAGCCACGCCCACCAGCGTCGTCACGACGCCGCGCCCGCGAAAATCTGCCGCGCCTCTACGGAAGCGGCGCAATTCGTGACATGGATGCATCCGACCGGCTTGAGCCACGGTCTCGATGCGCTGGAACGCTACCTCGCCTGAATTCGCGTGATTTGCTCTATCTAACCTGTATGACGCAGAAAAGGAGACGCACATGGATCCGCAACATCGTATCGGTACCCGGGAAGAATGGCTGGCCGCCAGTAAGGCGCTATTAGTCGAAGAGAAAGCGTACACACGCGCCGGCGATGAACTCGCCCGCAAACGCCGGGCGCTGCCCTGGGTGAAGGTCGACAAGACTTATGTATTCGACACGCCGCAAGGCCCCAAAACACTCGCCGACCTGTTCGGCGGCCGTAGCCAGTTGATCGTTTATCACTTCATGTTTGGTCCGGATTGGGAAGAGGGCTGTTTCGGCTGCTCGTTCGTGTCGGATCACATGGATGGCATCCTGACGCATCTCGAACATCACGACGTATCCTACGTGGCAGTCTCGCGTGGGCCGCTCGCGAAGATCGAGGCGTTCAAAAAACGCATGGGCTGGAAGTTTCCGTGGGTGTCGTCGAATGAGAGCGACTTCAATTTCGACTATCACGTGTCGTTCACACCGGAAGAAATCGCCAGCAAGAAGGGGTTCTACAACTTCACCGAGCAGGATGTCGGCATCGACGAGCTACCCGGTCACAGCGTGTTCTACAAGGACGCAGCGGGCGACATCTATCACACGTATTCCACCTACGGACGCGGCGGCGAGCAGTTCCTCAGTGCGTACGCGCATCTCGACGTGGTGCCGAAAGGCCGCGAGGAGAAGAAGAATATGGGTGAGTGGCTCAAGCATCACGACCGCTATGAGGAGAAGGCGGGCGGTTGCGCCGCGTGCAGCCATTGACGCGCGCCGGCCAGGAATAAGCGGGACGTCATGCCCCTTTGCGTCCCGCTTCATAAAACAGCGCGAACAACTCCGACTGCGAGTTGACGTTGAGCTTCGTATAGATGTGCTTCTTGTGCGCGCGCACCGTCTCGAACGAGATCGTCAGTTTCTCCGCGATGGCGCGCGTTGAAAATCCGCTCAGAGTGAGCATGGCCACCTCCACTTCGCGTGCGGTGAGTGACGAGCGCCCGCCCACCGACGACACCTGCTCGAAACGCGCGGCATAGGTGGGCGTGTCCGCAGGGGCGTCCGTATTGATCGCTGCTTGCGTCACGGCCTCGCTCGAGGCCGGCTCCGGCGCATCGAATGTCTCATACGGCAAGCGCTGCCGCAGTAGCGCGATCACCCATGGCGCACAGAGCGCGAGCACCGCCAGATCGCGCTCGCCATAGCGCTGCGTGGCGCCCAGCGAGAACGCCAGCGTATGCCTCGCGTCTATCATGTAGTTGAAATGCACTTCATCGCCGACGATGTTTTTCCTGAAGTACCGCTGGTAGTAGTCGGTCATCGAGAAGTTGTCGGGCGCGACGTCGGCCAGCGTGACGAAACCCGATGCGGGCTTCTCGGTCGCGGCGATATAAAACGGATCGAGTTGATAGAGCGCGGCGAGATAGTCCTGGAACATCACGTCCACTGTGCCGTCCGGCGTGGGCGATTCTGCGCAGGCGAGCGGCGCCATGCCAGGCGTGAAGCGCAGGGCGACCCAGTTGTCGAACACGACATAGCGTTCGAGCGCGCGTGTGAGGCGGGTCCAGAATTGCGCGCTGTCGAGTGCTTCGATAACCGCGCCGATCTCGCGATGAAAGGCCAGATCGCGCCATTCGAGTTCCATGCGTGCTCCGTTGAGGGTAACCCTGCCGGGTGATTACGGTCAAAAATATGTCTGGTAATAATAGGCCCAACCTGAAACGCGGGCGCCTGACAACAGCCGCTATTTAACGCGAAGCAGATTGCTGAGCATAGGAGACAAAATGCTTCAACTCGAACTGGCACAGATCCCGATCGTAGATGGCGCCGTGGGCGTGGGCGGGGCAAACGTGCAACGCGTGCTGCAAACCATCGGCCAGCGCGCGGCCGGAACCGATCTGATCGTGTTTCCGGAGACCACGCTGTCGGGCTTTCCTACTCGCGACACCATCGCCGACGTGGCCGAACCGATTGACGGGCCGTCGCTGACCGCCGTGCGCAACGCGGCGCGCGAAGCACGGGTTGCGGTGGCAGTGGGTCTCGCCGAGCGTGACGGCAGCCGCTTTTTCAACACCACGGTGCTGGTCGACGAACGCGGCGAGATCGCGCTGCGCTATCGCAAGACGCATCTGTGGGCGTCGGACGTCGGTGTGTTCGAACCGGGCGACCGCTACGAAGTGTGCAGCTTCAAGGGTCTGACCGTTGGCATCCTGGTCTGCTACGACATCGAATTTCCGGAAACGGCGCGCGCGGTTGCCTCGCTCGGCGCCGATCTGCTGATCGTGACGAACGGCAATATGGACCCGTTCGGGCCGGTGCATCGCCGCGCAATCGTGGCGCGTGCGATGGAGAATCAGATGTTTGCGGCGCTTGTGAATCGCATCGGTTCGGGCGACGACAATCTCACCTTCCCCGGTGAATCGGCGCTGATCGATCCGTTAGGCGATGTGGTGTGCGACGCCGGCCACGAAGAAACGGTCCTGCGCGCCACGCTCGATCCCGCGCGCCTCGAAGCCGCGCGCGAGCACTATCGTTATCTGCATGACGCGCGCATTTCGCTCGACCTCGCGACGCAAGACGGCGAGCAAGGGCAACGTGCGCGTGTGATCCGAACGCGCTAAGGCGCGTGCGCAGGTGTAGGTGCGCATAAGCACGCATCCACACCTACGCGCAGCACGTTAGGCAAAGAATCATCGGCGCGACTTCCGCGCACCCTGCAAGACTGATCGACAAAACCCGACCCGGGCGCGTTCAACGTCGCCCTCGACGACGCTCGCCCATTCGCAAGAGGAGACACCGCATGACCCCGACATCCCCCACGGAGCGCGCCGGCGCACCTGCCGCGCCCCAAAGCGCGCATCTGAAACGCACACTCGGCCTGCCTTCGGTTTTGCTGTTCGGCCTCGCCTATATGGCGCCGCTGATCGTCTACGGCACCTACGGCGTGCTGGCGACCGCCAGCAACGACACCGCCGCGCTCGCGTATCTGATTGCCCTGGTCGCGATCGTGTTCACCGCGCTCAGTTACGGCAAGCTCGCGCGGCTTTTCCCGGTAGCGGGTTCAGCGTACACATACACGCGCAAAAGCTTCAATCCGCATCTGGGTTTCATGATCGGCTGGGCCACCTTGCTCGATTACTTCTTCCTGCCGATGGTGATCTGGCTGATCGGCGCCGCGTATCTCAGCGCCGCGTTTCCGCACATTCCGAGCTGGATCTGGATCGTCGCGTTCATTGTGTTGACGAGCGCGCTGAATATTCTTGGCATCGAACTCGCGAACCGTTTCAACATCGTGCTGATGGTCGTGCAACTCGCGATCGTCGCCTTGTTCGTCGTGCTGTGCTGCCACTATGTGACCGCGGCGGTTGGCCCCGGTGGCCTGATTTCGGCCGAACCGTTCTTCAAGCCGCATGTGCCGTTGTCGGCGACGATGGCGGGCGCCGCGATTGCCGCCTATTCGTATCTGGGCTTCGATGCAGTGTCGACATTGACTGAAGAAACCATCGCCCCTGAAAAAACCATGCCGCGTGCGATTGTGCTGATTGCGCTGATCGGCGGCGCGATCTTCGTGATCGCCGCGTACACGGTGCAACTCGCGCATCCGGGTGCGGTGTTCAAGGACCCGGATTCGGCCGCGTTCGAAGTCGCACGCAAAGTCGGTGGCGATATCTTCGTGACGGTGTTTCTGGCCGGCCTGATTCTCGCGCAGTTCGCGTCGGGCATCTCGGCGCAGGCAAGCGTGGGGCGTCTACTGTATGCGATGGGACGCGACGAAGTCTTGCCGAAGCGCATCTTCGGTTTCGTGCATCCGAAGTTCAAGACGCCGGCGCTGAACATCGCGATCGCGGGTGCAATCGGTCTTGTCGCGTTGAAGCTCGACGTGGCGACCTCGACCTCGTTCATTAACTTCGGCGCGTTTCTCGCGTTCACCGCGGTCAATCTGTGCGTGATCCGGCAGTTCTTCAACGCGAAGGGCAGTGCGAATGCGATGGGTGTGATCGGCGGCCTGGTGTTTCCGCTGGCTGGTGCGATTGCGGATATCTGGCTGCTGGTGAGTCTGGAGAAAACCGCACTGGTGCTCGGCGCGGTGTGGTTCGTGCTGGGCTTGTGCTATCTCGGCTGGATCACGCGCTGTTTCCGCCGGGCGCCGCCGGAAGTCGCGGTCTGATAGCTGATGGCGCTGCGTTGCGCAGCGCCGAACTCACAACGCCATGTCAAAGGCGGGTTTGAGGAACAGTTCGATCGCCATCACGATCAGGCTCATCACGGCCGCGGACAGTGTCAACGTGCCGTACTCGTCGTAGCGTGCATCGTATAAGCATGCTACGACGAAAATAATCGCCATCAGGTTGGTCAGCCAATCGAAATTCAACGCCAAGGTCATCGATCAAATCCGGGCTTACGCGCGACTCGTATCGTCGGATCGCGCTATTACGTGAGCCGGATTCTAGCGAGTTGAGCTTACGGATTTGCTACGCCTGGGCTTACATGGATTACGGCCTGGAGGACCTCACTTGGCGGCCATCATGTCGTGCTCGATCCAGTCGATCACCGACGTGCGTTTAGGCTGCCAGCCGAGCAGTTTGCGCGCACGCTCACCACGCACACGGCTGTTCGATCCCAGCCCGTACGAAGCCATTTCGTAACCCCATTCCTTCTGCGCTTCTGCGAGCGGCCAGTCTTGTGCCTCGCCCAGTTTCATCACGCGGGCGATTGCGGCGCTCATGTCGCGAAACGACGCCTCGCCGCTTTCGACGAAGTAGAAGGTGCCTGCCGGCGTCTTCTCCAACGCAAGGCGATAGAGCTCGGCGACGTCGCCGATATGCACGTTCGACCAGATGTTGCCGCCGCTGCCCACATGCCGCACCACGCCGCTCTTTTGCGCCTGACGCACGAGTCGCGGCAACTGCACGCTTGCGCTGCCCGGCACGTCGCCGTGGCCGTAGATCAGCGTGTTGCACAGCACCGCCGAGCGGATGTTCTGCTGCGCCGCGTCGAGTACGAGTTGATCGATGGCGACGCGTGCCGCTTTGTCCGCGGTCGGCTCGGGCAGGGCGTCTTCGTGATAGATGCGCGCCTCGCCCGCTTCACCACCCGAGGCATCGCCGACGATGCTCGAGCCGCTCGTATGCAGAAACGGTTTGCCGGAACCAGCGAGGCCGTCGATCAGCGCTTTCACTGCGCCTTCATGGTCGCTGCTCGCGGCGTTGATGACCGCGTCGGCGGCTTTGGCTTCGGTGATCAGCAGTTCGCGGTCGTCGAGCGTGCCGATGACGGGTTCGATACCGAGGCGTTGCAATTCAGCGCTGTGTTCGGGTTTGCGGATCAAACCGCGCACATGGTGGCCGGCGCGCACGAGGTGCGCCGCAATCGAGCCGCCGATAAAGCCGCTTGCGCCAGTAATGAAAATCTTCAAGACGTTCTCCTAAGGTGGAAACACCGGAAATACGATGACATGGACGCAGTATCCACCGTCTTGATTCTCGCAAAAAGCGTGTTAGTCTCAAATCAATCTTGATTTGAAATCAACAATGAAGACTTCCACTGACGAATTACTGGTGTTCGCGACGGTGATCGACTGCGGTTCGATCACTGCGGCGGCCGAGAAATTGCAGCAGACCGTCTCGGGCGTGAGCCGTGCCCTCACGCGCCTCGAAAAGAAACTCGACACCGCGCTGGTGAGGCGCACCACGCGCCGTTTGCAACTGACCGAAGAGGGCGAGGCGTTCCTGCGGCGGGCGCGGGCGATTCTCGATGCGATGGAAGAGGCCGAGGAATCCGTCACGCGTGGACGCGAGCGGCCCTCGGGGCGCTTGCGTGTCGATGCGGCGTCACCGTTCATGCTTCATTGCGTGGCGCCCCATATGAAGGCGTTTTCAGCGCTGTATCCGGAGATTCGTCTGGAATTGACGAGCAACGAGCGGATCGTCGATCTGCTAGAACAGAAGGTGGATATCGCGATCCGCATCGGCGCGTTGCAGGATTCGACCCTGCATGCACGCACCCTGGGCAGTAGCAAGCTGCGGGTGCTCGCGAGTCCGGCGTATCTGGCTGAATACGGCGAGCCGCGTTCGGTGGAAGCATTGCGCTCGCACCGTCTGATCGGCTTCACGGCGCCGGAACATCTGAATCGCTGGCCGGTGCGGGCGGGTGGAAAGGGCAAGTCCGAGACGCTGAAGATCGAGCCGGCGATCACCGCATCGAGCGGCGAGACCTTGCGGCAGCTCGCGCTGTCGGGATGGGGCATCGCCTGTCTCGCCGACTTCATGACGGCGGCTGACGTGCGCGAAGAGCGGCTGGTGCCGATTCTCGGCAATGTGCTGGTGGATGAGCGGCAGCCCGTCAGCGCGGTGTATTACCAGAGCGCTTCGCTGGCGGGGCGCGTGCAGTGTTTCCTGGATTTCATGGCGGCGCGGGTGAGGCTGTAGCGAATCGCGTCGAGTTTTTTGTCCGCTTGCCGCTCTGTATTTTGAACGTGTATATACAAGTTGGTTGTCACGACGGACGAACGCGATACGGCGCGCGCCGACACCCGAAACCCCGGCTCAAGCGATATGCATGCCACGTAAGCTTCCGGCTCTAATGGAAACTCCCAGGCCCGAAGCTGCAAAAACAAGTTGTATATACAAGCCGACGCCGCTAGACTTCCTCTTGAATTGTATAGACAAGACAGGACACAACACCATGATGATTCTGAAGCCCGGCTACCTGACCCTCCCGCAACTGCGCCAGATCGCTCGCGAGCACGTCGCGCTGCAGCTCGATCCCGCCAGCCACGCCGCCATCGACGCCTGCGCCAAAGCCGTCGCCGATATCGCCGCGAAGGGCGAGCCGGCATACGGCATCAACACGGGTTTCGGGCGCCTCGCCAGCACGCACATTCCGCATGACCAGCTCGAGCTGCTGCAGCGCAATCTGGTGCTGTCGCACGCGGTCGGCGTGGGTGAGCCGATGTCGCGTCCGGTCGTGCGTCTGTTGATCGCGCTGAAGCTGTCGAGCCTCGGCCGTGGCCACTCGGGCATCCGCCGCGAAGTGATGGAAGCGCTGATTACGCTGTATAACGCCGACGTGCTGCCGGTGATCCCGGTCAAGGGTTCGGTCGGCGCTTCGGGCGACCTCGCGCCGCTCGCGCATATGTCGGCAACGCTGCTCGGCGTCGGCGAAGTGTTTGCGAAGGGCGAACGCATGCCGGCTACCGAAGGCCTCGCGCTGGTCGGCCTGAAGCCGCTCACGCTGCAAGCGAAGGAAGGTCTGGCGCTGCTGAACGGCACGCAAGCCTCGACCGCGCTCGCGCTCTACAACATGTTCGCTATCGAAGACCTGTTCCGCACCGCACTGGTGGCGGGCGCCTTGTCGGTGGATGCAGCAGCGGGTTCGGTCAAGCCGTTCGACGCGCGCATTCACGAACTGCGCGGTCATCAAGGCCAGACGGACGCGGCAGCTGCTTACCGTTCGCTGCTGCAAGGCTCGGGCATCAATGTCTCGCACGCCGATTGCGACAAGGTTCAGGACCCGTACAGCCTGCGCTGCCAGCCGCAAGTGATGGGCGCGTGTCTGGACCAGATGCGTCATTCGGCCGACGTGCTGCTGATCGAAGCGAACGCCGTTTCCGACAATCCGCTGATTTTCCCGGACACGGGCGAAGTGCTGTCGGGCGGCAACTTCCACGCTGAGCCGGTCGCATTTGCCGCTGACAACCTCGCGCTTGCGGTCGCGGAAATCGGCGCGTTGGCCGAACGCCGCATCGCGCTCCTGATCGACGCGACGCTGTCGGGCCTGCCGCCGTTCCTCGTACGCGATGGTGGTGTGAACTCGGGCTTCATGATCGCTCACGTGACGGCCGCAGCACTCGCCTCCGAGAACAAGACGCTCGCGCATCCGGCTTCGGTCGATTCGCTGCCGACGTCCGCGAACCAGGAAGATCACGTTTCGATGGCGACGTTCGCTGCGCGCAAGCTTGGCGACATCGCTGAAAACGTCGCGAACATTCTGTCGATCGAGTTGCTCGCTGCCGCGCAAGGCGTCGATCTGCGCGCGCCGCACAAGACCAGCCCGAGCCTGCAGAAAGTGATGGACGCAGTGCGCAAGGACGTCGCGCATTACGAGCTCGATCACTACTTCGCACCGGATATCGCGGCCGTTACGCGTCTCGTGCAGGACGGCACGATCGCGAAGCTGAGCCCGTTCTCGTTCGCGTCCGAGCAATAAGCTCGAACATCACGTTTTCAAGCACGCCAATCAAGCCAATGAACGCACCGGCCTATCAGGGCATCAAGGACTTCATCCTCGGCCGCATCCACGCGGGCGAATGGGCTGAAGGCGACCAGGTGCCCTCCGAAAACGAGCT
This sequence comes from Paraburkholderia sp. SECH2, assembly GCF_030464795.1. Taxonomy (NCBI): domain Bacteria; kingdom Pseudomonadati; phylum Pseudomonadota; class Betaproteobacteria; order Burkholderiales; family Burkholderiaceae; genus Paraburkholderia; species Paraburkholderia sp. SECH2. Next base: position 20,915 of record NZ_JALPRH010000044.1, on the reverse strand, counting down.
CGCCCGTGAATTCAACGTGGCGCGCATGACGGTCAACCGCGCGTTGCGCGAGCTGACTTCGGAGCAGGTGCTGACGCGCGTGCAGGGCTCGGGCACGTTTGTCGCCCGGCCCAAGTACGAATCGACCCTGGTGGCGATCCGCAGTATTTCCGACGAAATCGTCGCGCGCGGTCATCGCCATCAGGCGAACGTGCTGCACATCGGTGCGAGCATCGCTGATGAAGCGCTTGCCGAAGAAATGCAGGTGAGCGCGGGTAGTCCGGTGTTTCATTCTCGCGTGCTGCATTTCGAAAACGACGAGCCGGTGCAACTCGAAGAGCGCTGGGTCAACCCGGCGGTCGCGCCCGAGTACGCCTTGCAGGACTTCACGAACACCACGCCGAATCAGTATCTGGTGCGAGTGGCGCCGTTGCAGCGCGTCGAGTACCGCATCGAAGCCCTGGCTGCGGATGCGGATACCCGCGAGCTGCTGACGATGGATGAACTAGAACCGTGCCTCGTGCTGCATCGGCGCACGTGGTCGCAAAGCCAGGTCGCCTCGATCGCCAATCTCTGGCATCCCGGCAGCCGCTATCGCTTCACCGGACATTTCTGATTCTGCTGCTTTTAAAGACCGCTTTTAAAGACCGTTTCCGACTCATTTCCCTGAACTTCTCCCGCACATTTTCAAGCATCCCGAGGGCCACCATGAACAACCCGAAACACATCGACCCGCGTCTGGACCCGACCCGCACGATCCGCGCACCGCGCGGCGCGGAAAAGACCTGCAAGACCTGGATCGCGGAAGCCGCGTACCGGATGATCCAGAACAATCTGGACCCGGAAGTCGCCGAGCATCCGCACGCGCTGGTCGTGTACGGCGGTATTGGCCGTGCCGCGCGTAACTGGGATTGCTTCGATCAGATTCTCGCGTCGTTGAAAGACCTCGAAGAGAACGAGACGCTGCTGATTCAATCGGGTAAGCCGGTCGGCGTGTTCAGGACGCATGCGGACGCACCGCGCGTGTTGCTGGCGAATTCGAATCTGGTGCCGCATTGGGCGACGTGGGAACACTTCCACGAACTCGATCGCAAGGGCCTGATGATGTACGGGCAGATGACCGCGGGCAGCTGGATTTACATCGGCAGCCAGGGCATCGTGCAGGGCACCTACGAGACGTTCTTCTCGGTGGCGAACCAGCATTTCAACGGCGATCCGTCGGGCCGCTGGATTCTGACGGGTGGTCTTGGCGGCATGGGCGGCGCGCAGCCGCTGGCCGCAACCATGGCCGGCTTCTCGATGATCGCGGTGGAATGCGACGAGACGCGTATCGACTTCCGTCTGAAGACGCGTTACGTCGACAAGAAAGCGGCGACGCTCGACGAAGCGCTCGCCATGCTTGAAGAAGCGAAGAAAGCAGGCAAGCCGGTTTCGATCGGCCTGCTCGGCAACGCAGCGGATGTGTTCGCTGAATGCGTGACGCGCGGCATCACGCCGGATTGCGTGACCGATCAGACCAGCGCGCACGATCCGATTCACGGCTACCTGCCGCAAGGCTGGAACGTCGAAGACTGGCGCGAGCGTCAGAAGACAGTGCCGGACAGCATCGTGCTGCCCGCCAAGCAGTCGATGGCCAAGCAGGTTCAAGCAATGCTGACGCTGCAGGAACGTGGCGCCGCTACGCTCGACTACGGCAACAACATCCGTCAGATGGCGCTGGAAATGGGCGTTGAAAACGCGTTCGATTTCCCGGGCTTCGTGCCGGCGTATATCCGCCCGCTGTTCTGCGAAGGCAAGGGCCCGTTCCGCTGGGTCGCACTCTCGGGTGATCCGGAAGACATCTACAAGACCGATGCGAAGGTCAAGGAATTGATCCCTGACGATCCGCATCTGCACAACTGGCTCGACATGGCGCGTGAACGCATCGCGTTCCAGGGTCTGCCGGCGCGGATCTGCTGGGTCGGCGTGAAGGATCGTTATCGTCTGGGTCAGGCGTTCAATGAAATGGTCCGGAACGGCGAGCTGAAGGCGCCGATCGTGATCGGCCGCGATCACCTCGACACCGGTTCGGTGGCAAGCCCGAATCGCGAAACCGAATCGATGAAAGACGGCTCGGACGCGGTCAGCGACTGGCCCTTGCTCAACGCACTGCTGAACACGGCAGGCGGCGCTTCGTGGGTCTCGCTGCACCATGGCGGCGGCGTTGGCATGGGCTTCAGCCAGCACTCGGGCGTCGTGATCGTCGCTGACGGTACCGATGCTGCGAAGGAACGCCTCGGCCGTGTGCTGTTCAACGATCCGGCAACGGGCGTGATGCGTCACGCGGATGCGGGCTATGAACTCGCGCAGGAAACGGCGCGCGAGGCAGGGCTGAATCTGCCGATGCTGGGCCGTTGATCGTGGCGGTTGTCCCGAACGTGGCAACCACGACGCTCATCCGCGGCGCCGAACTCGTGGCGGCGCCGTGGAAGAACGGCGGCGGCGTCACGCGCGAAGTGGGCGCGTTTCCCGCAGGCGCAGGCCTCGACGCATTCACGTGGCGCGTCAGCATCGCCGACGTGGCGCAAGCGGGGCCGTTCTCGCGTTTCGCGGGCATCGACCGCACGTTGGTGTTGTTGTCGGGCGCGGGTATGCTGCTCGATGAAACCGACGACACCGGTGCTCACGCCGTGAAGACGCACGCGTTGACTCAGCCGCTCGATATCGCGCAGTTTGCGGGCGAAGCGCGAATCGATGCACGCCTTGTCGACGGCGCCACGCGCGACTTCAACCTGATGGTCCGCCGCGGTGTGGCGGTGGGTGAAACTGAGGTATGGCGCGGCGCTACGCAACGGACTTTGTCCGCCGACGTGGTGTTGTTGTTCTGCGCAGGCGGCGCGGTTTCAGTCACGCTCGGTGGCGAAGCCCAACCGCAAGTGCTTGAAGCCGACGACACACTGCGCATCGACACGCCGAACGCGCTGTCATGCGTGGCCGAGGGCGCGGGCGCATTGCTCGCGATCAGCATCCGCTATACGTGATCACCGCAACGATGACGACGATTCGCGTGCGCGCTTGAATGTTGCCAAACACCTGGCAAAGGCCAGGCGAAGCGCGCCGCGAACCACCACAGACACGCAACGAGCTGCAAAGAGCACGCGATGAAGCAAACCGTCTGGCATCACCTGAAACTCTGCCCTGAGGGCGATCCCCAACACACGCTGGCCGATGCCGCGATTGCCGTTGAAAACGGCAAGATCGTGTGGCTCGGTGCGGCTTCCGACTTACCCGTTCACTACGCCGCATGGCCGCGCGAAGATCTGCACGGCGCGTGGGTGACGCCAGGCCTCGTCGATTGCCATACCCACCTCGTGTATGGCGGCCAGCGCGCGGATGAATTCGCGCAGCGTCTCGCGGGCGTCAGTTATGAAGAAATCGCGCGGCAGGGCGGGGGCATCGTCTCGACGGTGCGCGCCACGCGTGCCGCTGATGAAGACTCGCTGTTCCGCCAATCGGCCGCGCGCCTCGAACCGCTGCTCGCCGAAGGCGTAACGACCGTCGAAATCAAATCCGGCTACGGCCTCGATCTCGTCAGCGAACGCAAGATGTTGCGCGTCGCGCGCCGGTTGGGCGAGCGCTATCCGGTAACGGTCTATACGACATTTCTCGGTGCACACGCGTTGCCGCCTGAATTCGCGGGAAAAGCCGATGCGTACATCGACGAAGTCTGCAACACGATGCTGCCCGCGCTCGCCGACGAAGGACTGGTCGACGCCGTCGACGTGTTTTGCGAGCGCATCGGCTTTTCTCTGGAACAGAGCGAGCGCGTGTTCCAGGCCGCGGAGCGCTATAAATTGCCGGTGAAAATGCACGCCGAGCAGTTGTCGAATGGTGGTGGCACGGCGTTGGCCGCGCGTCACCATGCGCTGTCCGCGGACCACCTTGAATTCCTCGACGAAGCGGGCGTCTCCGCGATGAAAGCGTCCGGCACCGTCGCCGTGCTGCTGCCCGGCGCGTACTACTTCATCCGCGAGACGCAATTGCCGCCTTTGGATTTGCTGCGGCGTTATCAGGTGCCGATTGCGATTTCCACCGACAGCAATCCCGGCACGTCGCCGACCACCTCGCTGCTGTTGATGATGAACATGGCGACCACGTTGTTCCGCATGACCGTGCCCGAAGTGCTGCAAGGCGTGACCACGCATGCGGCGCGTGCACTCGGCAAGGCAGACCAGCATGGCTCGCTGCAAGCCGGGCGCGCGGCGGATTTTGCGGTGTGGTCGGTGGAAACGCTTGCTGAGTTGGCTTACTGGATTGGGCGTCCGTTGTGCGCGCGGGTCGTGCGTGCAGGCGAGACTGTTTATGCACGGCGTGATTTGAGCTAGGGCCTGAGAGATGATGCAATCAAAACAATCACTATTCGCCGATCACGCCTATCTACCCGACGGCTGGCGCCGCAATGTGCTGCTGGAATGGGACGCTAACGGCACGCTGACATCCGTGACGCCCGATACGGCGGCAGTTCCCGACGGTGTGCAAAAAGCCGCGGGCCCCGTATTGCCTGGCATGCCAAATCTTCACTCGCACGCGTTTCAACGTGCGATGGCCGGCCTGACCGAATATCGTGCGAACGCAACGGACAACTTCTGGAGCTGGCGCGATCTGATGTACCGCTTCGCCGCTCGGATCACGCCGGAAGGGCTCGCTGCCGTCGCGCAGTGGCTCTACATCGAGATGTTGAAGGCGGGCTACACGTCGGTCTGCGAATTCCACTACGTGCACCACACGCCGGATGGCAGCCGCTATTCGAATCAGGCGGAACTGGCGCAGCGTGTGGTGGATGCAGCTTCAGCGAGCGGCATCGGCATGACGATGCTGCCCGTGCTGTATCAATACAGTGGTTTCGGCTCGCGCCCCCCACGCGAAGATCAGCAGCGCTTCATCAACACGCCGGAGAGTCTGCTCGATCTGCTCGGCACGGTGCGCGCGGCGCGTCCCGAGAGTGCGGCCTTGCGTTATGGCGTTGCGCCGCATTCGCTGCGTGCGGTATCGGCCGATTCCTTGCATGCCTTGCTGAATGGCCTTGATCGAAGCGCGCCGGTTCACATCCATATCGCCGAGCAAACCGCCGAAGTCGACGCTTGCGTTGAAACCGAAGGTGCGCGGCCGGTGCAGTGGCTGCTCGATCGTTTCGACGTCGACAGCCGCTGGTGCCTCGTGCACGCCACGCATGTCGATGCGAACGAAACACTGGCGCTCGCGAAAAGCGGCGCGGTCGCGGGTTTGTGTCTGACTACCGAAGCGAATCTCGGCGACGGTATTTTTCCGGCGCAAGAGTATCTCGACGCAGAAGGGCGCATCGGGGTCGGATCGGATAGCCATATCGGGGTCGACTGGCGAGCGGAATTGCGTTTGCTCGAATACGGCCAGCGCCTGACACGCCGTCAGCGCAATGTGCTGGCATCCGCGCACGCCACGCACGTGGCCGATCGTCTGTTCGACGCGGCGCTCGAAGGTGGCGCGCATGCCACCGGTCGCGCAGTGGGCGCATTGCAGGCCGGCCGCCGCGCCGACTGGCTGGTGCTCGACGCGGATCATTCGAGCATCGCCGAGCACGCGCCGAACGCGTGGCTCTCGGGCGTTGTATTCTGCGAACATGGCGAGACGCCGATTCGCGACGTCTACGCGGGCGGCGACAAAGTTGTGGACAATCGCCGCCATCGTGATGAAGAGGGCGCTTACGCGCGTTATCGCGGGGCGCTCGCCGAATTGCTCAAGTAAACTGCTGACGCCGTTGGCTGTTGCCGCATCCTGAAGCGCAAGGCTCGCATGAATGGCTGAACACGCTGAGCCTTCGATTTTTATCGATCCCATCGATTCCGGACTGACATGACTGCTTCGTCTACTACTCCTCCGCCGGTTCTATCGCTGCATCAGGGAAGCTTGCCCTTGCTGATTTCGATCCCGCATCTGGGCACGCAAATCCCCGCCGATATCGCCGCAACGATGACGCCGGTCGCGCAGCGCACCGACGACTGCGACTGGCATCTCGACCGTCTCTACGCGTTTGCGAAACGCATGGGCGCGTCGATCCTGGCGCCGACCTACGCGCGTTATGTGATCGACCTGAACCGTCCGCCCGACGGTGCGAATCTGTATCCGGGGCAGGACACCACTGGCTTGCTGCCGGTCGATACCTTCGACAAGGAACCCCTGTACCTCGACGGCCATCTGCCGGACGACGCCGAAGTCGCGCGTCGTCGCGATGCTTACTGGAAGCCCTATCACGACGCGCTAACGGGTGAGCTTGCCGCGCTGAAGGCGAAGCACGGCAAGGTGCTGCTGTGGGAAGCACATTCGATTCGCTCGCACGTGCCGCGTTTTTTCGAAGGACGTCTGCCGGATTTCAACTTCGGCACGTCGAACGGCGCCAGCGCAGTGGCCGGATTGGGCGAGGAATTGGCCGCTGTGGTCGGACGGCATGGCGGATATTCCGCTGTCGCCAACGGGCGCTTCAAGGGCGGGTATATCACGCGGCAGTACGGGCAGCCGTCGCAGGGTGTGCACGCGGTCCAGCTCGAGTTGTCGCAGATTACGTATATGGAAGAGCAGATGCCGTATGCGTATGACGAAGCGCTGGCTGCGAAGATCGAGCCTTTGCTGGAAGAGCTTGTGATGACGGCGTTGGAGCGCGTTAAAGCGGCTTAACGGCGGAAGCCCGACGTCGCCGCTGTCCGCGGTATCCATTTCATCTTTCCACGCGGTTCGCCGTGCTTCGCATTCCGCGAGGCCGCGACCGCGTCGGCCCACACCGCAAAGGTGTAACAGCATGTGTCCGTGATTGCATGCTGCGGCGTTCGCGCCGAACGTATAGAGCGTTGCAGGTTTCGCTGAAGATCTGACCGGAGCCTCGTCGAAGCGGAGCGGCTACAAAAAAGCCCCGCTTGTGGCGAGGCTTTTCGATGCGCGCGCCAGGGGCGCTGCGTAACGCTCAATGGCAGCGACGTTCCCAGTGATGGTGGACGCGCACCTTGTGGCATTCGCGGTGGTGCTCGTAAGCTTGAGCGGGAGCGACAGCGCTCAGGGCGACGATCGTTGCTGCGATGGCGAGGACAATTTTCTTCATTACAGAATCCTTAAATCATGGTGGTGGTGCTAACGCTGCAGCACGTGGCGTGCCACAACGGTTCGAAAGGATGCCACACATCACGCGCGCAGCGAAGGAACGCTGACCGAATGCACGGGTCAACTCAAAACGCCGGCCTTCGTGGCGTTTTATCCCCGGGCAGCGGCGTGCCGTAGCGCGTCATTTCGATACCTCGACAGTCGCGGGATGCACGCGGGCATTGCGCCCCATGCGCAGAAGCGGCTACCCTTTCAAAACGATGACGTGTGCAAGCGCGTCATCCGTACATCGGGCAAAAAGATGGAAGACCCAGCGATGGAAGATTCCGACGAATTGCTACTCCCGGTCTGGCGAGCAAATCTGGTGCTGCTGACCCGCGAGGTCGGCGCCGCGACGCGTCTCGCGCGCATGATGACCTTTTCCGCCAGCTACCTCAAATTGATGCTGTCCGGCCAGCGCGAATTCAGCGAGGAGTTCGTGCGTGGTATCGAGGCGGTCACCGGCTTGCCGGCTGGCTGGATGAACGTGTCGCATACCGAGCAGGACATACCGGCCAATGCGCGCGAAGCGATCGACAACGAACAGCCGCTGGCGCGTTTTCGCGGCACGGCGCATCCGGTGCGCAAGAAGACGGTGCTGCGGCCACCCGAGCCGATTTTCGGCCAGACGGCGCCGGCCAAACGTGTGGAAGAAGAGACGCTCGACGCCGAAGCGCATCGGCGTCAGGCCCACTTCCGCAAGGTTCGCGATCTGGCGATACAGGACGTGCGGCGTTTCGAACGGCATTTGAGTCATGCGCCGGTGGAGCTTGCGTCGATGCGATCGAAAGTGGAGGACGTGATCGCCGCCGCCGATCTCGACGACCCGATTCAGGCCGACCTGGCTGGCCGGCTCGAGCAGATCGAAAAGCATCGGCATTTGCTGCTCAGGCATGTGGAGCGCTTGCAGGCTTTGCTTGCGCAGATTGGGGGAGGGGATTGAAGCTTGCAGCTTGTGCAGCTGGGCGTCTTTGTTGCATGCAGGCTTGTTGGACCTCCTGATCGTCCGGCCGCAGCCTAACGCCTGCGTCGCGCGTGAAATTCCGCCTCGAGTGTCCATGTCACGCCATCCTGCGCCAGCGCGACGCCGGTCCAGCGGAACGAATCTCTCGTGATGTCGGTGAAATTCCAGCGGATCGGCGTGCCGTCGGCATGAGTGCCAATCTGCACGAGATCATCGCCGACGCGCCGGCCGACCAGCTCATCGCGCTGACCGGTCAGCGGATTTATATAAGTCACGCGCCACGCACGCAGCGCCGGGTCCCACACTCTCAGCGTGGTGCCGTACATCGTGTCGGCGGACGTGAGTCCCGCGTGAGGTTCGCGGGGCGGTGGCATGATCCAAACGTCCTGCACGGCGCGGCCCTCCAGCACCCAGCCGAAATGAATCTCACCGCGGCGGCGCGCGTTGCCGAGGTCGACGCGGTAGTGCAGCACGTCCATGTCCCAACTGCCGATCAGCCAGCCGTAGAGGTCGTCGGCGGCATTGATGTCGGCGGCCCGCGCCGGGGCGCTCAAGGCGGCGTGAAAGCCGCAATCGATGGTCTCGTTCAGCATGTTCATCGTATGTGCTCCTTCGGGCGTTCAGTGAAAGCGCCATCGCCGTAACAGGCAGAACCGCGCCGGTCGCCGATGTGCTAAAACGACGATACGGACTTAGCCGAGGTGCATCTTGGGGAAAATTGCCGTCACTTTGCAGCAGGCGCTCGCGCAGCGCGCGCGGGAAGGCACGCGCGGCAGCACGAACGCGCGTCCGCTGGCTCAAGGCGCGAGCTGGGATGTCGCGGACATTCTCTGCACCTTCGGCCCACACGACCAGCCGTTCGAGGAGCGGCACGCGGGCGTGTGCATCGCGATGGTGGTGGCCGGTTCGTTCGGCTACCGGACCGCGACCGGGCGCGCGTTGCTCACCCCCGGCGCGCTGTTGCTCGGCAATACGGGTGACTGCTTTGAATGCGGCCATCGGCATGCGCCCGGCGATCGCTGCATTGCCTTCCGCTATGCGCCGGCGTACTTCGAGCGGCTGGCCGCGGACGCGGGCATCGCGAGCGGCGATCTGGACTTCAGGCGCGCGCGCATACCGTCGTTACCCGCGTTGTCGCCGCTCATCGCGCGGGCCTGTGCCGACGCGCTGGATACGGGCGGCGTGGTGTGGGACGAACTGGCAGTCGAAGTGGCCGTCTCGACGCTCAAGGCGGCGGGTGCATTGAAGCGTGCGGAAGCGCCCGCAAGCGCCGCAGCCTGGTCGCGCGTGGCGCAGACTGTGCGCCTGATCGACGACACGCCAGGCGCCGCGCATACGCTGACGAGCCTCGCTACCGCGGCGGGTCTGAGCGAGTTCTACTTCCTGCGCACGTTCCAGCGCGTGACCGGCGTGACGCCGCATCAATATGTGCTGCGCGCGCGCTTGCGAGCGGCGGCGCTGCGCCTTCACGACGACAGCGCGAAGGTCGTCGATATCGCGCTCGATTGCGGGTTCAACGATCTGTCGAATTTCAATCACGCGTTTCGCGCGGAGTTTGCGTCGAGTCCGCGTGCGTGGCGCGCGCGGGGCAGGGCGCGTCGCGCATGACGCGGTGGTTGGCGTTCGTGAAGCTGGCCGCAGCGTTGGCGCTGGTTGCGTGTGCAACCGTCGCGCAGGCTGAGGTGAGTGTTTCTTCGAGCACCTCCAGCACCCCAAACGACGACCTCTCCCCCTCGACGACGGAGCGCGACGTCCACCTCTTCGTAATCCAGAAAGACGGCTCCGTCGAAGAACATGACGACACGGTCCTGCGGGCCAACACGACGAGCGGCGTCGACGATATCGCGCAACGCTATGTGTGGTTCAACAAGGACATCGAGCGGGTGCAACTGTTGGCCACGGAAACGATCGACCTGAACGGCGTCGCGCATCCGGTCGGCCCTGAGGCGATCCGTGACGTGCAGGAACCGCGCTCAGCGGGCGCACCGAGTTTCGAAGACGGCGTGTTGCGCACCGTGATCTTTCCGGGCGTCGCGCCCGGCTCGCGCGTGCATCTGGCCTTCCGCAAGACGCGCACGAAGCCCCTTCAGGCCGGCACGTTTGCCTACCTGGTCGAACCAACGCGCGAGCCTGTCGAGATGCAGCGCCTGATCTTCGACCTGCCCGCCGACGTGCCGCTTTATGCCGATGCGCGCGGCTACGTCGCGTTGCCACCGGTCACCGCAAACGGCCGCACCCGCTACGAGTTCGATTACCAGCACGGCCCGTATGCGCCGCTCGAAGCGGGCGCGGTGGGCTATGCGAACTGGGGCGACCGGCTGATGGTGTCGACCGTGCCGGACTTCGCGAATTTCGCCGCGCGTTATCGCGGCCCTGCTGCCGACGCGACGATGAGCGACCCGGCCATCGTTCAACTCGCGCGGAGCCTGACTGCGGAGGCGAGCGACCCGCGTGCGAAGGCACAGATCCTGTACGACTGGATGCGCCTGAATATTCGCTACGTGGCGCTGTTTCTCGGCGAGACGGCGGCGATCCCGCATAAGGCGATCGACATCCTGCACAACCGCTATGGCGACTGCAAGGACCACGTCGCGTTGTACAGCGCGCTTCTCGCCGCGGTCGGCATCCGCAGCGAGGCCGTGCTGCTCAATCTCGGGCCGTACTACAGTTTGCCGGCGGTGCCCGGCTACGGCGAGAGCGCGATCAATCATGCAATTGTCTGGATTCCTGACCTATCGCTATTTGCCGACACCACGGCAGGCGGCATGAGTTTTGGCTATTTGCCGCCGAGCGTGATGGACCGGCCCGTGTTGCTGGTCGACGAGGGCGGGTTGTCCCGCACGCCGGCCACCCAGTTGCGCGAGCGCACGGCGCGCCTGCAGATCGACGTTGATGAGAGCGGGGCGGCCAACTACGCCTATCGCGTGGAAGACGCCGGCTATACCGCCGAGCTCGAACGCAATATGTTCCGACGGGCAACCCGGCAGCGCACGCAACAGATTGCGGCGAACCGTCTACTGCTGACGGGTTTGCATGGCACAGCGCAGTTGCGCACGGGCGATCTGACCTCGACCAATGGACCTTTTTCCACCTCGATGCAGGGACGGGTGGCGCATTTTGTCTGGACCGATGGGACGACCGCTGTGCCGGCCCTGACGAGCTTATCCGGCGGAATGGCCGGGCAGGTGCAGGCATGGCTGGCGGAGCCTGCGAGGACGCAGCCCTGGGCGTGCATCGGCGGGGAATTCGATGAAACGCTGGCAATGACATTGCCGAGCTTCGCCCACGTGACGGATGTGCCGCCGGATGCCACGGCGAAAGATCGTTTCCTCGAGTTTTCTTCCCGCTACGTGTTCGATCCTTCCACGCGGGTCTTGCAGGTCAGGCGACACCTGCGCGCCGCGTTCGGCCATCAGATGTGCTCTGCCGATGACTTTGCCGGCGTGAAGGATGATCTGATCCGGATCGAGCGGGATCTCGACGCCGAGGTGGTGTTGAAGGCTGGCAGGTAGGCAGGCAGGTACGGCATCGACCGTGCCCACGGCAGCGGCGGTAAAGAAGTACCGCCACTGCCGCATGAACAGCAATGCCGTCATGGGCAAAAAGAGACGCTTGGCTTAACTTCCGCTCTTGGTCACGATAGGCACCCATGCCCCGCTCTTGACCTGATACAGCGTGGAAGCGCCGCTTTTCAACGCCCCGGTGCTATCGAACGAAATCTTGCCGGTCACGCCGTCGTAATCGAGTGCCTTGAGCACCGGCCGGTAGACCGCCGGCGAGCTGGATTTTGCCTGCTGCATCGCCTTGATCGCGGCCCATGCTCCGTCATACCCAAACGGCGCGTACGACAGGATGTCGACCCCAAAGCGCTTCTTGAACTTCGCGGAGAAGTCTTTGCCGCCCGGCAACTGAGCCAACGGTCTGCCGTATTCCCAGGCCATCGCACCTTCTGACGAGTCGCCGGCGAGCTTGATGAAGTCCTGATCCATCACGCCGCCGCCGCCCACTAGCTGTGCGTTCATCCCCAGTTGCTTCATCCGCTTCGCGAAGCCCGCCGCCTGCGTATCGAGGCCGCCGAAGAAAATCAGATCGGCATTGGTCGCCTTGATCTTGGTGATCTGCGTGCTGAAGTCCACCGCATGATTGTCGGTGTATTCGCGCGTCACGATGGTGCCGCCATGCGCCTTCACCGCCTTCTCGAACTCGTCGGCCTCGCCCTGGCCGAACGCGGTGCGGTCGTCGATGATCGCGATGCGCTTGGCCTTCGTTACCTCGACGGCGTAGACGCCCGCGTTGCCGGCGTTCTGCGCATCGGTGGAAATCACCATGAAGGTGTTCGCGAAGCCACGGCCGGTAATGATCGGGTTGGTGGCGGCCGGGTCGATCACTGGAATGCCGGCCTGTTCGTACACCTGGGAGGCAGGAATCGTCGTGCCCGAATTGAAGTGGCCCACGACTACCGAGACCCCCGCGTCGACCAGCTTCTGCGCGGCCTGCACGCCGATGCGCGGATCGGCCTGGTCGTCTTCGGAGACGAGCTGGAATTGTGCGACCTTGTCGCCGATCTTGATCTTCTGGGCGTTGGCTTCCTCGATGGCAAGCCGGACACCGTTCTCCAGATCCTTCCCGTAGCCCGCGTTGGCGCCTGTCAGCGGCGCGGCGAAGCCGATCTTCACCGGCAGGTCGTCGGCGAAACTGGCCAGCGGCGCGATCGCGAAGGCAGCGCCAACGAACAGTGCAAGCGGTTTCAGCGTGTTGCGAAGACTCATGGTCTTTCTCTCCATCGACAGTTTCAGGTGTGAAAGCGGTAAGGCGGTAACGCTGGATCGACGCGCAAGCATGGGTTCGACCTCGCATGGCGCGCGTCATCAAGAGTACGGACGATCGGTCACCATCAACAATGCTGGAATACGCCGGTAGGAAGAACCCTTGGGGCGTGCGCAATGGCGTTCACATACCGGTCAATCTGGCGCGAATATAGAAAGCCAATTTGCGACCGTCTTGGCAGTTCGCGGCGCTTTGAATGAGCATTTCGGCATAGGCCGCACAGCGCTTGGGCTGGACGCCTGTCAGCGGCAGCGTGCGGGTGCGGATTGCGGCATATGCTTAAGAAGCATGGAGCCGCTGGGCAGGCGGGTAAACGGGGGATACGGCCTGCTTGTTAAGGCCTGGTTACGGCTTGCGGATGATGCTCGAGAAACCGGCGCGAGCGCGCCGGCCTGAAACTACATGCTCACTGCTCGCCTTGCTGGCGCAGCAGCTCTTCACGCAGACGCAGGAGGGGCGCCTTGGTTTCGTCGTCGGCCCAGGTGTCGAGATCGTCGATTGCGCGCTGGCAACCGTCGAGCACCAGGTCGATGTCCACCGGCACGCCGTTGTTCAGCGCGAATTCGATGGTCTCGGCGAACTGCTGGCACTCGTCCTCGCCGTACGAGATGTCGAGGTTGTCGGCGATGATTTCGGCGATGTTGCTGCGCGCCTTGTCGTCGGCCGTCACCATTTCGACGATGCCGCGCGCTACCGCCGGCGAATAGAACAGCGCGATGTCGAGCCACTGTGCGGGATCGAAGTCGGCCTGGTCGAACTGGTTTTCGAAGTACTCGATTGCTTCCTGCTCGTGCGCTTCGTCCGCGTCGACGCTGATGCACAACTGCTCAAAAAACTCTTCCCGCTCGCTGCGGATATAACCGTCCATCGATGCCTCGTCTGCTAAATGCGAAATGCCGGATGCCTTAAAAAAATGCGGCGCGGGCGGGTGGCGGCCCACGCCTGCTCGGCACGCATTATAGGACCTAAGCCGTTTCCGCCACCCACGCGTCGAACCATTCACGCGGTTGCGCGATTTCGTTTTGCGCCGCCACCAGTTCCAGCTCGTAGCGCCCGGCCTGCCATGTCGTTTTCACGACGCCGTTCACGGCGGCCAGCGTGTGCTCGAAGGCCGAGCGGATCGAATCGCCCAGCAGCGTGCGCGCGACGAACACCGCGCTCGTCAGATCGCCGACGCCCACCGGCTGCCGCGCGAACGGGTAGAGCGGACGCTGGCCCATCCAGGCCTCGCGCTCGGTGACGACCAGCATGTTGAAACGGTCGGCGGGACTGTTGCGATCGAGCAGGTGTTTGACCAGCATGAGCTTCGGCCCGCGGGCGATAACCTCGCGGCACGCGGTCACTGCTTCTTCGAGCGTCTCGATCTCGCGGCCCACGAGGCGCTGCAACTCGGTATGGTTCGGCGCCATCGCGTCGGCCACTTCCGGCATGGTGCGCACGAGAAATTCCTGAATGCCCGGTTCGACCTTGCAGCCGCTCGCGGCGCCCATCACCGGATCGCAGAAGTACCACGCGCGCGGATTGGCGGCCTTCACGGCCTTGACGATCTCCAGCACCGCTTGCGCCTGCTCGGGCGTGCCCAGATAGCCCGACAGCACGGCGTCGCAGCGCGGCAGCATGCCGATCGCGCCGATCCCTTCGACGAGTTCTTCCATCTGCGAGGCCTCGATCGCGCCGCCGGTCCAATGACCGTATTGCGTGTGGTTCGAGAACTGCACGGTATTGAGCGGCCAGACATTGACGCCGAGCCGCCGCATCGGGAATTCGGCCGCGCTATTGCCGGCGTGCCCGAAGACGACATGTGACTGGATGCTCAGAACGTTTTTCGTCATGGTGTGGCCCGCGCCAGCGTGGTGCGCGATCAATGAGAACGGAAGGATGGCCGCGGTAACGAACCGGCTTTGGCCGGGCGCCTGAAGCGGCGTGATTGTGTTTCGTGACTGTTCTTCAGATGGTGCAAGAAAAATGCGCGATCTGCATAGTCAGGAAACAATACATGAGTTTGTCACGCGCGAGTCGATCCGTCCCCGTGTTGTTGCGTCGAACCATCAGGATAGTTCGCGATACAAGGCCAGATAGCGCTCGGCCGAGGCGCCCCAGCCGAAATCCTGGTGCATCGCGCGGCGTTGCGTGGCTTTCCACTCGGTGCGCCGGTCATAGAGCGCAAACGCGCGGCGGATCGCCGCCGCAATGCCTTTCGGCTCGAATCGTTCGAAGACGAAGCCTGTAGCGAGGTCCTCGGCGAGATTTTCGAGCGACGCGTCCACAACAGTGTCCGCGAGGCCGCCGACGCAATGCACGAGCGGCAGCGACCCATAAGCCAGCGCATACAGTTGCGTCAGCCCGCAAGGCTCGAAGCGCGACGGCACCGCGATCACGTCGCTGCCGGCGACGATCGTATGCGCGAGCGTTTCGTCGAAACCCAGTTCGACCGCCACCGATTCCGGATGCGCATGCGCGGCGTGTTTCAAACCGTTTTCGAGCGCCGGGTCGCCGGTGCCGAACACCACTAGCTGCCCGCCGCGTTTGACAATTTCCGGCACCGCCTCGAGCAGCAGGTCAAGGCCTTTCTGCTCGGTCAGCCGGCTCACCACGCCGAATAGCAGCGCATCGCTTTTCTGCGCGAGGCCGAAGCGCTTTTGCAGCGCCTCTTTGCAGGCCAGTTTGCCGGCGAGACGGGTGTCCGTGTAGTGATCTTCGAGCAGCGCGTCGGTGGCGGGATTCCACACCGAGTAATCGACGCCGTTCAGGATGCCGCTCAGATCGTGCGAGCGATGGCGCAGCAACCCGTCTAGCCCGCCACCTTGGGCCAGGGTCTGGATTTCGCGGGCGTAGGTGGGGCTGACGGTGGTGATGCGGTCGCTGTAGTAAAGGCCTGCCTTGAGAAACGACAACTGCCCATAGAATTCGACGCCGCGCATGTTGAAGAAGTCGTCAGGCAGCGCCAACTGGCCGAACTGATGCGCCGGAAACACGCCCTGATACGCGAGGTTGTGCACAGTAAAGACGCTGCGCGCGAACGAGCGGCCGTGCTGCCGTTCAGCCGCCTTCAGATAGGCGGGCGCGAGTCCGGCGTGCCAGTCGTGCGCGTGGACGATCTGCGGCGCCCACGCCGGATCGAGGTGCTGCGCCAGTTGGGCGGCGACCCAGCCGAGCAGGGCGAAGCGTTGCGCATTGTCGCCGTACGGTACGTGTTCGTCGTTCAGATAGGGGTTGCCGGGCCGGTCGTACAGCGAGCCGGCGCGGATCACATAGACGATCAGGCCGTTCGACGGCAGCGTGCCCTGTTCGAGCGTGACGCCCGGCGAGTCGAAGCGGCGGCCCAACTGCGCCACCGGCCGCAAGTCCGTCAAGCCGGCGACCACTGCCGGAAAGCCGGGCAGCAGCACCCGCACGTCGGCGCCGCGCTCGATCAGCGCGGGCGGCAACGCGCCTGCGACGTCGGCGAGACCGCCCGTTTTGAGGAGGGGATACAGCTCGCTTGCGACGTGCAGGGCGCGAATCGTCATAGGCTCGGTCTCGTTCCTGTTAGTGCGGGTTTGCGGCAGGTCTGCGGCAGTTTGCGCGGGCGGCAAGACGGGCGGCCGGCTCCTCGCCAGCCCGTTCGTTTTGCCGCCCCGGCGACGATTACGTCCCCTTCTGCCGCAGTGCGTCGGGCGTGACCAGCACGACGCCGTCGTCGGTGCGATAGAAGCGTTCGGCGTCCGCCGCCGGATCTTCACCGATCACCGTGCCGTCCGGAATGGTGCAGCCGCGGTCAATCACG
Source organism: Paraburkholderia sp. SECH2 (assembly GCF_030464795.1). Taxonomy (NCBI): domain Bacteria; kingdom Pseudomonadati; phylum Pseudomonadota; class Betaproteobacteria; order Burkholderiales; family Burkholderiaceae; genus Paraburkholderia; species Paraburkholderia sp. SECH2. The sequence goes on along the minus strand of NZ_JALPRH010000044.1, from coordinate 4,236 downwards.
ACTTTCTGCAGCCGGCAGCTCGCGCCGACGGTGACCTGCGGCAACAAGACTGCCTCATTGATATTACAGAACGAACTCACTTTGACGTTCGACGACAACACCGAACGCGAAATCTGCGAACCCGAGATCACGCAGCCGCCGCACACGATCAGGTTGTTGCCGGTGCCTTGCAGACCTTTCAGATCGCGTACGAACTTGGCCGGCGGCAACTGTTCCTGATACGTCCAGATCGGCCAGTTGCGGTCGTACAGATCGAGCGTCGGGATGGTGGAGGCAAGATCGAGGTTTGCTGCCCAGTAGGCGTCGATCGTGCCGACGTCGCGCCAGTACGGCTCCACGCTCGGATCCGACGATACACACGACATGCTGAACGGATGCGCGATCGCCGTGCCTTGCGTGACGACGCGCGGCAGGATGTCCTTGCCGAAGTCGTGATCGGTGTCGACGCTCGAGATGTTCTCTTCGAGCAGCGAATACAGGTAATCGGCGCTGAACACGTAGATGCCCATGCTGGCGAGCGCCGAATCCGGGCGGCCCGGCATGGCGGGCGGGTCGGCGGGTTTTTCGACGAAGCCGGTCACGCGGCGGTTTTCATCCACATGCATTACGCCGAAGGCCACCGCTTCCATGCGCGGCACCTCGATGCAGCCGACCGTGCAATCCGCGCCGCTTTCCGCGTGATCCGCGATCATGCGCGTGTAATCCATCTTGTAGATGTGGTCGCCCGCCAGCACCACCACGTATTTCGGCCGGATCGAGCGGATGATGTCGAGATTCTGGAATACGGCGTCCGCGGTGCCGCGGTACCAGTGGGCGCCTTCCACCCGCTGCTGCGCCGGCCAGAGGTCGATGAATTCGCCGAATTCGCCGCGCAGGAAGCCCCAGCCGCGCTGCAGGTGGCGCAATAGCGAGTGCGCCTTGTATTGCGTGACCACCGCGATGCGGCGGATGCCGGAGTTCAGACAGTTGGAGAGCGCGAAGTCGATGATCCGGTACTTGCCGCCGAAGTGCACCGCTGGTTTGACGCGCTTGTTCGTGAGCGGCCCGAGCCGCGTGCCCCGTCCGCCCGCGAGGACGATAGCGAGGGTGGTGCGTTGCAGATCGTTCAGCCGTGCCGGAGTTTCCATGTCCGTCTCCTTTATCGACCTGAGTTGGCGCTTTAGCGCTTACTCCGGTCCCTTGCAAGATAGTTGCTGATTGGTATGCCCCGGGTGGTCTTGTTATCTCGCTCTGCGTTATTGATTCGTGCTGCCAGGCGGCTTTCGTCTTGGCGGGCCCGTCTGCTAGTTCTAGCACCGAATTGCCGCCGGCGAATAGTCTGAATTGTGCGGATGCAACTCGCGCGGCCGCCTTGAGAACGATCAACCCTTGCGCGGGACGCATCCGTGCGGCACGACACATAGGGCGCAAGGCGACTCGCCGCAATATGCGTGCCACACCGGCCGGCGCCGCCATGAGCTTGCGCGCGCGGCAGCAGAGTCCGGCGGCGCGTCGTAGAATCGTCCGCTTTGAACGGGGTGTGGGCGTTGCTTTCCAGCGCCCTGAGCCTGCCTGCTTCCCGCCGATTTCCCTTTGCAAGAAAACGATCGATGAATTTTCGCCGCCAGTCTTTGTTCGCCATCTTGAACGCCTGCGTGCTAGCCGCTGCACCTGGTGCTTTCGCCGCCTCGCCGGCCAGTACGGCTGTTGCGGGTAGTGCGGCCAGCTCGGGGCATTCGGGTGGTTCAGGTGGCTCTCCCACCCAGCCAGGTCCCGCGGCTACCAGCGCCACTCCGGCTGCGGCCGTCGACAACAGCGGTCCGGCGTACGGCCCCGAGTTGCAGGGCTTCAACTATCCGGCGCCGGTCGAGCAATACGACCTCACCTCGCAAGGTGTGGCGCTGCACATGGCATACATGGATATCAAGCCGGAGCATGCGAACGGCCGCACGGCCGTATTGCTGCACGGCAAGAACTTTTGCGCGGCGACGTGGGACGCGACGATTCATCGCCTGAGCGACGCCGGCTATCGGGTGATCGCGCCGGATCAGATCGGTTTTTGTAAATCGAGCAAGCCTGAGCACTATCAGTACAGCTTTCAACAACTGGCGCGCAATACGCATGCGTTGCTCGAATCGCTCGGCGTGACCGATGCGACTGTGATCGGCCATTCGACCGGCGGCATGCTCGCGATCCGCTATGCGCTGATGTATCCGCATGAAACGCAGCAACTGGTGCTGGTCAATCCGATCGGCCTCGAAGACTGGAAGGCGAAGGGTGTGCCGTCGCTATCTGTCGACCAATGGTACGAGCGCGAGCTGAAGACGACCGCGGACAGCATTCGCCGTTACGAGCAGGCGACCTATTACGCGGGCCAGTGGCGCGCCGACTATGAGCCGTGGGTGCAGATGCTGGCGGGGATGTACCGTGGCCCGGGCAAGCAGATCGTGGCGTGGAATTCTGCGTTGCTGTACGACATGATTTACACGCAGCCCGTGGTGTACGAGCTCAGCCACCTGAGCATGCCGACGCTGCTACTGATCGGCCAGAAGGACACGACCGCGATCGGCAAGGATGCGGCGCCGCCTGACGTGCGCGCAAAGATCGGCCACTACCCCGAACTGGGCAAGGCCGCCGCGAAGGCGATTCCGCACGCGACGCTCGTCGAATTCGCCGACTTAGGACACGCGCCGCAGATGCAGGACCCACAGGCGTTTCATAAGGCGCTGCTCGATGGCCTGGCGGCGGTGCCGGCTAATCGGTGAGTTTTGGCGCGTGTATAAGCTTGGGCCTGAGCGCTAGGGCGTGGGATTGAGTTGAAGCGCTTTAGCCGAGGTCAGAGCCCAACGTATGAGCTTGATTTGAAAGTTGGAATTGAGTTCGAACTCGCACGGCGCTGACTGAGCGCGATGAGCATTGCGGCTGGGCAACCTGATGTCCGTGTATTCAGGGCAACCAGCCAATCGACGAAAAAAGAAGGGCGGCCTGTGCTGATACAGGCTGCCCTTTTTTGTTACTTGCAGGCGTGGTTACTTACCGGCGCTCAACTCGTCACGCACTTGCGCGCCGATCTCAAACGAACGCAGCCGTGCATTGTGATCGTAGATTTGCGCGGTCAGCATCAATTCATCCGCACCGGTCTGATCGATGATCGACCGGAGTCCTTCGCGAACCGTATCGCGATCGCCGATGACGGAGCAAGCGAGCGAATGCGCGACGCCGTTCAACTCAATCTCCGAGGCTTCGATGCGCTCGACCGGCGGCTGCAACTGACCGGGCGTGCCGCGCCGCAGGTTGACGAACTGCTGTTGCAGCGAGGTGAACAGACGTCGCGCTTCCTCGTTGCTATCGGCGGCGAACAGATTGACGCCGACCATGGCGTAGGGCTTGTCGAGCGTTGTCGACGGACGGAATTGCTCGCGATAGACCTTTAGCGCGGTGAACATATGATCGGGCGCGAAGTGCGACGCAAACGCGAACGGCAGACCGAGCGCGGCCGCCAGTTGCGCACTGTACAGCGATGAGCCGAGCAGCCACAGCGGCACATGAAGGCCTGCACCGGGGACAGCGCGAATACGCTGACCCGGCACCGGATCGGCGAAATAGCGTTGCAACTCGACGACGTCGTCGGGGAAGGACTCTGCGCTATTTTGCAGATCGCGGCGCAGCGCGCGGGCGGTGCTTTGATCGGTACCGGGCGCGCGGCCGAGGCCCAGGTCGATGCGATCCGGATAGAGCGAGGCGAGGGTACCGAACTGTTCCGCGATGACGAGCGGTGCGTGGTTGGGCAGCATGACGCCGCCGGAGCCGACGCGGATTTTCTTGGTGCCACCGGCGACGTGGCCGATCACGACAGCGGTGGCTGCGCTGGCGATGCCCGTCATGTTGTGGTGTTCTGCGAGCCAGAAGCGGCGATAGTTCCAGTTTTCCGCGTGCTGGGCGAGGTCCAATGTGTTTTTGAACGCGTCCGCGGGGGTGGCACCTGCGATGACTGGCGATAGGTCGAGGACCGAGAAGGGGATCATTTTCTGTTCATTTGCTGTTTCGGGCGCTTTCGCGCGATGGGGCATTGTGGCAAAGGTTTTGGTTTTCTGCTGAGTGCTCAGGGATGTCCACGTTCGTGGAAGGGGGTTAATGGTTTTTGCCTGCGGCTTGCCTTGTTTGTCAGTGTTCTTGGGGCTTTGGCCTTTCCTTGATCTGGGTTTGGTGCCTTTCCTTGCATTGTTAGTGGTTTATTAGCGTTGCCCCTGTGCGGGG
>NZ_JALPRH010000043.1:0-40333 GCF_030464795.1 Paraburkholderia sp. SECH2 | reverse complement strand
ATTCAAGGAAAGGCACCAAAGCCAGAACAAGGAAAGGCCAAAGCCCTAAGAACACAGACAAAAAGCGCCAAGCAGACAACAAGCTTAAGAAAACCCCACCGCCGCAGGCAAACCCACAGCACAAGCCCCCGGCAGGACCAAATCCCATTATATGAATCAAACATTCACATATTGGAGATTTCCAAAAAACCGCCCTACAATCCACACCAACACGCACCGTGAGCTCAAAAAGCCACGACCAGCGACAGCAAGAAAAAAAACCGGAGACAAGCCAAACACCATGCCAAAGCCCCAAAGGCAGCAACCGCACGCCCGCGCCAGTAGCAACACACGCGCCGCGAGCAAAACTGGCCCCCTCTCCGGCCCCGCGCTGTAAGCGCAAAAAACTACCTGAAAGCGAATCGCCATGAACAAAGCGATGCCCAATCACGCCGTAAGCGAATCTGACGCCGATCTGGCGCCGCAGGCCGATCACGCTTCCAGCGCCGCGCCGCGGCAGGCTGCCAACGCTGCGAAGGTGTCACGCGCCAGCGTCCAGCATCCGCCCGTGGTCGACGAAATCGCCTTGCCGAGCACGTTGCTCGACATCACGCCGCAACAGGCCGGCACGCAAACACTACTGCGCGGCCTCGCGATTCTGGAAGCCGCCGCCGCCGGCGTGCGCGATCTGCGCACCTTCGGCGCCGCGCTCGGCACGACCCGCAGCACCACGCATCGGCTGGTGAGCAGCCTTGTGCAGGCGCGCTATCTGCGGCAAGTGCAGGGCGGCTATCTGCTCGGCCCGAAGTTGATCGAACTCGGCACCATCGCACTCGAACAGATGCCGCTCACGACCGTCGCCCGCCAGCATCTCGAATCGCTCGCCGAGCAAACGCTCGACACGATCCACCTCGGCGTGCGCGATGGCGACGACGTGCTGTACATCGACAAGATCCCCGGCACCCGTGGCCTCGAAATGCGCTCGCGCGTCGGTCACCGGATGCCGCTGGCGTCGACGGGGATCGGCAAAGCGATGATGCTCGACCTCACGCCGGACGTCTGGCAGTCGCTCTTCGAAGCATCGCGGCGTGCGCTCGCGGGCGTCAGTTTCAAGCCGGATAACCGCCCCGATGCGCAGACCTTCATGCAGCGCATGACCAACTACGCCGCCGGCGGCTACACCTTCGACCTCGAAGAAAACGAAGCGTCGATCCGTTGCGTTGCAGCGCCGGTGCGCGATGCATCGGGCGCAGTCGTGGCGGCGCTGTCGGTGGCGAGCACGATTCCGTATATGTCGCTTGAACGCATGGATGAACTGATTCCGGTCGTGCAGCGCGAAGCGCGCGCGATCTCGGAAGAACTCGGCTGGCGTGCCCCGCAACCGGCAACCCGCAGGATCAAACGATGAAGCGAGCGGGTTCTCACACGCAAGCGGCCAATCCGGTGCGCGCCGCCGCTGTCGCCGACACTACCCTCCAGGACGCAGCGCTCATTGCGCTCGACTGGGGCACGACGTCGCTGCGCGCGTATCTGTACGACGCGGCCGGCGAGGTGCTGGCGACGCGGGCATCGACGGCCGGCATCATGAATTTGCCGCGTAGCGCCGAGCAAGGTGGCTTCGACGCCGCCTTCGAGGACGCGTGCGGCGCCTGGCTCGAACAGGCGCCCGCCGTGTCGGTGATCGCAGCCGGTATGGTCGGCAGCGCGCAAGGCTGGCTCGAAGCACCGTATGTCGATGCGCCGGCGAATGCGGATGCGCTGGTGGCCGGCATCGTCCGCGTGAAAGCCGCGTGCGGCGTGACGCTGCACATCGTGCCGGGCGTCCTGCAGCGCGGCGAGTTGCCTAACGTCATGCGCGGCGAAGAAACCCAGATTTTCGGCGCGTTGGGGCAGGACACGGGTGCAGTGGACAGCGGTAAGCGCGCACTGATCGGTTTGCCTGGCACGCACGCGAAATGGGCTGTCGTGCAAGCGGGTCGCATCGAACGTTTTCATACCTTCATGACCGGTGAAGTGTTCGCGGCTTTGCGCGAGCACACCATTCTCGGCCGCACGATGGTCACGCCGGATCGTCCGGATACCGCATCGTTTCTGCATGGCGTGAACATCGCGCGCGACAAAGGTCAGGCGGGCATGCTGGCCACCGTATTCAGCTCCCGCACGCTCGGGCTCACCGGCCAACTTTCGCGCGAACAGCAGCCGGACTATCTGTCGGGTTTGCTGATCGGGCACGAACTGGCCGGTCTCGAAGCCGCGCTGTCGCAACAGCAAAACTCGCTCGCCGGGCAGCATCTGCGTCTGATTGGCAATGAAGCGCTGTGCGAGCGCTATCGCGTAGCACTGGTGCAATTCGGTTGCACGCACGCGGAGCTGGTGAAGCACGCCACCGAGCGCGGCTTGTGGCGCGTCGCCACCCAGGCGGGGCTCGTCAAGCCTACGCCGCAAGCGGCGCACGCCGGCTAACCGGCAGCGCCGCCGCTCACGAAACAAGGAATCGACATGCAACCTCACATCAATCTGCCCGCCCCGTACATGCCGCACGCGGGGTTGATCGCGGCGTTCGAGGTCTGTCCGCTGATCGCGATCATGCGCGGCGTGACGCCCGCCGATGCCGCCGAGCACGCTCAGGCGCTGTACGAAGCCGGCTTTCGCATCGTCGAAGTGCCGTTGAATTCGCCGCAGCCGTTCGACAGCATCGCGGCAATCCGCAAGGTGTTGCCGGCCGATGCGATCGTCGGTGCTGGCACGGTGCTGCATCCGAGTTTCGTCAACGACGTGAAGTCGGCCGGCGGCGAGCTGATCGTGATGCCGCATAGCGACCCGGAGGTCGTCGGCGCCGCGAAAGCGCAAGGCATGGCCTGCGCGCCGGGTGTGGCGACACCGAACGAAGCCTTCATCGCGCTGAAAAACGGCGCGGATGTGTTGAAGATGTTCCCCGCCGAACAACTCGGCTGCCAGGTCGTGAAGGCGTGGCGCGCGGTGATCGCGGCGGAAGTGCCGCTGGTGCCGGTTGGTGGGATCACGCCGGACAACATGGGTCCGTTCCTTAGCGTTGGCGCGAATGGCTTCGGCCTCGGCTCGGCGCTGTACAAGCCGGGACAGAGCGCGGCGGTGACGGCCTCGCACGCAAAGGCGTTCATCAACGGGTTGCGCATCGCCCGTGCAGGCGCGAAGAAATGAAGCGGCTCGCCGACAAAGTCACGTTGATCACCGGCGCCGGCCGCGGCATCGGTGCGGCGATCGCGTTTGCGTTTGCGCGTGAGGGCGCGGCGGTCGTGCTGGCCGAACTCGATATCGAAACCGCGCAGCAGACGGCGCAACAGATCAAGGCGCAAACCGGCGCACGCGTGTTGGCGGTGCAGACGGATGTGACGCAATCGGCCTCGGTTCAGCATGCGGTGAGCGAGGCCGAGCAGGCGTTCGGCGCGGTCGACGTACTGGTCAACAACGCCGGCATCAACGTGTTCTGTGATCCGCTGACCATGACGGATGACGACTGGCGCCGTTGCTTCGCGGTCGATCTCGACGGCGTCTGGAACGGGTGTCGCGCGGTGTTGCCGGGCATGGTCGAACGAGGCTCGGGCAGCATCGTGAATATCGCGTCGACGCATGCATTCAAGATCATTCCGGGATGTTTTCCGTATCCGGTGGCGAAGCATGGCGTGATCGGATTGACGCGCGCGCTCGGCATCGAATACGCGCCGCGTAATGTGCGGGTCAACGCGATCGCGCCGGGCTACATCGAAACGCAATTGACGCACGACTGGTGGAACGAACAAGCCGATCCGGCTGCCGCGAAACAGGCGACGCTCGCTCTGCAACCGATGAAGCGCATCGGCCGCCCGGAAGAAGTAGCGATGACGGCGGTGTTTCTCGCCTCGGATGAGGCGCCGTTTATCAACGCCACCTGCATCACCGTGGATGGCGGCCGCTCGGCGGTGTATCACGACTGAACGTAGCGGGGCAGCACGCAACAGGAAGCGGGAAACGCAACAAGAAGCAAACGGGCAGCAAGAACAAAGCAGCAAGGTTTCACCGGACGACGCGCTGGCCGCGTGTGTCACACCCGGTACAAGAAGACGCGGCCGATACCTTCTCGTTATCAATTAGTCAGGAGACACGCATTATGAAACGAAGAATTTTCCTCACGCTGGCAGCAGCGGCGACGGGTGTGCTCTTCAACGCACCGGTGGCGCAAGCAGCGGACCCGGTCAAGATCGGCTTCCTCGTGAAGCAGCCGGAAGAACCGTGGTTCCAGGACGAATGGAAGTTCGCCGAAATTGCCGCCAAGGAGAAGGGTTTCACGCTGGTGAAGATCGGCGCGCCGTCGGGCGAGAAGGTGATGAGCGCTATCGACAACCTGTCGGCGCAGAAGGCACAAGGCTTTGTGATCTGCACGCCTGACGTCAAGCTCGGGCCGGGCATCGTCGCCAAGGCGAAGGCCGACGGCCTGAAGATGATGACGGTCGACGACCGTCTCGTCGACGGCGCGGGCAAGCCGATCGCATCGGTGCCGCATATGGGCATCTCGGCGTACAACATCGGCAAGCAGGTGGGCGACGGCCTGGCCGCGGAAATCAAGAAGCGCGGCTGGGACATGAAGGACGTCGGCGCAATCGACGTCACCTACGAACAGCTGCCGACCGCGCATGACCGCACGAGCGGCGCAACCGACGCGCTGGTCGCCGCCGGCTTCCCGAAGGCGAACATCATCGCCGCGCCGCAAGCGAAGACCGACACGGAAAACGCGTTCAACGCCGCCAACATCGCGCTGACGAAGAACCCGAACTTCAAGCACTGGGTGGCTTACGCGCTGAACGACGAAGGCGTGCTCGGCGCGGTGCGCGCAGCGGAAGGCCGCGGCTTCAAGGCGGACAACATGATCGGTATCGGCATCGGCGGTTCGGACTCGGCATTGAACGAGTTCAAGAAGCCGACTCCGACGGGCTTCTACGGCACGGTCATCATCAGCCCGAAGCGTCACGGCGAAGAAACCTCGACGCTGATGTACGACTGGATCACGCAAGGCAAGGAACCGCCGATGCTCACGCTGACGACCGGCATGCTGGCTACGCGTGACAACGTTGCCGATGTGCGCCAGAAGATGGGCCTCGCGGCAAATTAATCGGCTGAAAGCGTAGTTAAATGAAGTGAACTGCCGGTGCGTCGTTTCTCCAAGGATTGGGCGCGCCGGCAACAGCAATACAAGATCAGCAGTTGAGACAGACCGTGTTTGCCGCTGGCGTGACTGCCTCGCAAAACACGCACGGTTCACACGAAGCAGCAATTAATTGCATGGGACCGGAGTAAGCGCTGAAGCGCTAACACCGGTCGACATAGGAGGCGAAGTGTCAGCGACGCTACGTTTTGACAATATCGGCAAAGTCTTTCCAGGCGTGCGCGCGCTCGACGGTGTGTCCTTCGACGTCAACGTCGGCCAGGTGCACGGCCTGATGGGCGAAAACGGCGCAGGGAAATCGACCCTGCTGAAGATTCTCGGTGGTGAATACCAGCCCGATTCGGGCCGCGTGATGATCGACGGCAATGAGGTGCGCTTCACGAGCGCGGCGTCGTCGATCGCGGCGGGGATCGCGGTGATTCACCAGGAACTGCAATACGTGCCCGATCTGACGGTCGCGGAAAACCTGCTGCTGGGCCAGTTGCCGAACTCGCTCGGCTGGGTCAACAAGCGTGAAGCCAAACGCTTCGTGCGCGAACGCCTCGAAGCGATGGGCGTGGCGCTGGATCCGAACGCGAAGCTGCGCAAGCTCTCGATCGCGCAACGGCAGATGGTCGAAATCTGCAAGGCGCTGCTGCGCAACGCACGCGTGATCGCACTGGATGAACCCACCAGCTCGCTGTCGCATCGCGAGACAGAAGTGCTGTTCAAACTGGTGCGCGATCTGCGTGCCGACAACCGCGCGATGATCTACATCTCGCACCGCATGGACGAGATCTACGAGCTGTGCGATGCCTGCACGATTTTCCGCGACGGCCGCAAGATTGCTTCGCATCCGACGCTCGAAGGCGTGAAGCGCGACACCATTGTCAGCGAAATGGTCGGACGTGAAATCGCCGACATTTACAACTACTCGTCACGGCCGCTCGGCGAAGTGCGCTTCGCTGCCAAAGCGATCGAAGGTCATGCGCTCGCACAGCCGGCCAGCTTCGAAGTGCGGCGTGGCGAGATCGTCGGCTTCTTCGGTCTGGTGGGCGCCGGGCGCAGCGAACTGATGCATCTGGTGTACGGCGCGGATCACAAGAAGGCCGGCGAAATCGTGCTCGACGGCAAGCCGATCAAGGTGCGCAGCGCCGGTGAGGCGATCAAACACGGCATCGTGCTGTGCCCGGAAGACCGCAAGGAAGAGGGCATCGTTGCGATGGCGACCGTGTCGGAGAACATCAATATCAGTTGCCGCCGTCACTATCTGCGCGCCGGGATGTTCCTCGATCGCAAGAAAGAGGCGGAAACCGCCGACCGTTTTATCAAGCTGCTGAAGATCAAGACGCCGAGCCGTCGTCAGAAGATCCGCTTTCTGTCGGGCGGCAACCAGCAGAAGGCGATTCTGTCGCGCTGGCTGGCCGAGCCCGATCTGAAGGTCGTGATTCTTGACGAGCCGACGCGCGGGATCGACGTCGGCGCGAAGCATGAGATCTATAACGTGATTTATCAGCTCGCCGAACGCGGCTGCGCGATCGTGATGATTTCGTCGGAATTGCCGGAAGTGCTCGGCGTGTCCGACCGGATCGTCGTGATGCGCCAGGGCCGGATTTCCGGCGAGCTGGCGCGTAAGGACGCAACGGAACAATCCGTGTTGGGCCTCGCCTTGCCGCAAAGCTCGACAGCGCTGCCCGGAACCGCAGCCACCGAGCAAGCGGCCTGAACATTATTTGGACGAAAGTCCGGCAACCCGTGGGGAACGGGAGGAGTCTTCAACATGCAAGCCAGAGAAAACCTCGCGCAACAAGCCGCAAAAAGTGCGGCCGAAGCGCTGATTCCGCAAGGCAACGACAAGGCGAAATGGTGGCAGCAGATCACCGAGTACAGCCTGATCCTGATCTTCATCGTGATGTTCATCACGATGTCGCTGACGGTCGACCACTTCTTCTCGATCGAGAACATGCTCGGTCTCGCCCTGTCGATTTCGCAGATCGGCATGGTCGCGTGCACGATGATGTTCTGTCTGGCCTCGCGCGATTTCGACTTGTCGGTGGGGTCGACGGTCGCGTTCGCCGGTGTGCTGTGCGCGATGGTGCTGAATGCGACCGGTAATACGTTCATCGCAATCATTGCGGCGGTGGCGGCGGGTGCGGTGATCGGCTTCGTCAACGGCGCCGTGATCGCCTATCTGCGCATCAACGCGCTGATCACGACGCTCGCTACGATGGAAATCGTTCGCGGTCTCGGCTTTATCGTGTCGCACGGTCAAGCCGTGGGCGTGTCGTCGGATACGTTTATCGCGCTAGGCGGTTTGAGCTTCTTCGGCGTGTCGCTGCCGATCTGGGTCACGCTGCTGTGCTTCATCGTGTTCGGTGTGATGCTCAATCAGACTGTGTACGGCCGTAACACGCTGGCAATCGGCGGTAATCCGGAAGCCTCGCGTCTTGCCGGTATCAATGTCGAACGCACGCGCGTTTATATCTTCCTGATTCAGGGCGCCGTCACCGCGCTGGCCGGTGTGATTCTGGCTTCGCGGATTACGTCGGGCCAGCCGAACGCGGCGGAAGGCTTCGAGCTGAACGTGATTTCAGCGTGCGTGCTGGGCGGCGTGTCGCTGCTCGGCGGTCGTGCAACGATCTCCGGTGTCGTGATCGGCGTGCTGATCATGGGTACGGTTGAGAACGTGATGAACCTGATGAACATCGACGCGTTCTATCAGTACCTCGTGCGTGGCGCGATCCTGCTCGCCGCTGTGCTGCTCGACCAGTTGAAGAACCGCGGCTCACGGGACTAACCCGGGATTGAACCCGGAAATAAACCCGCGGCTCACCCACCTTGCTCTAAAAAGGAATCGAACGATGTCGTCTCCGGCCAATGCAAACGACCGCCTCGCGGACAACGCGTTTGCCCGCTATCCGAGTCTCGTCGACCGAACGGTGTTGATCACGGGCGGCGCGACCGGTATCGGCGCATCGTTCGTCGAGCATTTTGCGGCGCAGGGTGCGCGCGTCGCGTTCTTCGATATCGACGCGACCGCAGGTGAAGCGCTCGCCGACGAACTGGGCGATTCGAAACACAAGCCGCTGTTCCTGCCTTGCGATCTGACCGACATCGACGCGCTGCAAAAAGCGATCGCCGATGTGAAGGCCGCACTCGGTCCGATTCAGGTGCTGGTGAACAACGCCGCGAACGACAAACGCCACGCGATTGGCGACGTGACGCGCGAGTTTTTCGACGCGGGGATCGCGGTGAATATCCGTCACCAGTTCTTCGCGGCGCAAGCGGTGATGGAGGACATGAAAGCCGCGAACGCGGGTTCGATCATCAACCTGGGTTCGATCAGCTGGATGCTGAAGAACGGCGGCTATCCGGTGTACGTGATGTCGAAATCGGCAGTGCAGGGTCTGACGCGCGGGCTCGCGCGCGACCTCGGTCACTTCAATATTCGCGTCAATACGCTGGTGCCGGGCTGGGTGATGACGGAAAAGCAGAAACGTTTGTGGCTCGACGATGCGGGCCGTCGCTCGATCAAGGAGGGTCAGTGTATCGATGCTGAACTGGAGCCGGCCGACCTCGCCCGCATGGCGTTGTTCCTCGCGGCCGATGACAGCAGGATGATGACCGCGCAGGACATCGTCGTCGACGGAGGCTGGGCGTGAGTGCGGGTGCGGATTTGCCCACACATAGCGCGGCGCTGCTGCTGGACACGAAATGCACGCTCGGCGAAGGCGCGACGTGGTGCACGCGAACCGGCCGTTTCTACTGGAACGACATCGAAGGCGCGCGGCTGTGGCGCTATGATCCGCGCGACGGCGGGAGCACGTTCTGGCGCATGCCCGAGCGTCTCGGGAGTTTTGCGTTGTGCGCCGATCCGCGCTACCTGTTGCTCGGATTGGCGACGCATCTCGCGTTCTTCGATCTGACAACCGGCGAGACGCGGCGTATCGTCGACGTCGAACCGGGCTTGAACACGCGCGTGAACGACGGCCGCTGCGATCGTCAGGGTCGTTTCGTATTCGGCACGAAAGACGAGGGTTCGCCGTTGCAGGCAATCGGCGGGTTTTATCGTCTGAATCACGATTTGTCGCTGGAGCGTTTGCCGTTGCCCGCACCGGCGATCTCGAACAGCATCGCGTTCAGTCCCGACGGCGCGACGATGTACTACGGCGATTCGCCGACACGTGAAATTCGCGTTTGCGACTACCGCGCGGACGGCAGCGTTGCCAACGACCGCGTCTTTACGACATTGACGGACGCGACCGGCGAGCCCGACGGCTCGACCGTCGACAGTGATGGTGGCGTGTGGAACGCACAGTGGGGCGGCAGGCGAGTGGTGCGGTATGGCCCCGATGGCGTGGAAACCGAGCGTGTCGACGTACCGACCGCGCAGCCGAGTTGCGTCGCGTTTGGCGGCCCCTCAAGAGGACTTCCTTCAGGGCCTGTACAACTGGACACCCTGTACATCACGAGTGCGCGTATCGATCTCGATGCCGCCGCGCTAGCGGGCGATTCTCATGCGGGCGGCGTGTTCATCGCAACACCCGGACGACAAGGTTTGCCGGAACCGGTGTTCCAGGGCGCGCCTACATAGCGCAGAATGACGCAGCCTCAGTTGCAAGGCAGAGTGCAGTCGAGCAGTGATTTTGGAACTGAACCAGTTGTTGATGTCGCAAACCAAGTGCCAGCAAATCGGCAGTAGATCGGCAGCATGCAGTTCGGACCCTGAGGCGACCTGTGCAAAAAAAATCGCCCAACAGCATCCGTCAGCAATGACGGCAACGTCCTACGCCTCTCGATGGAGCCAGATATGACTGTTGCGAATCCTGTTTCCGCCTCTTCTCAGAGCCGGCGCGCGCGACTCAACGCGGCGGCCAATCCGGTGCTTCCGGGTCCAAGTACTTCTGCGGTTGCGGTCGGTGAGACGAGCGGCGGCGAGCTCGCGTGCATTACGCTCGCCAATGCGCATTTGCGCCTCGATGTCGCGCCGACGCTCGGCGGCGGCGTCACCCGTTTCGACTGGCGTAACGACGGCGCGCTCACGCCGATTTTCCGGCGCTGCCGTCACGTCGCTTCGGATACCCAGCCGAATCAGCTGGCCTGCTATCCGTTGCTGCCGTATTCAAATCGCATAGGCGGCGGTCATTTCAATGTGGCGGGGCGGCGTGTCGAGGTGCCGCAAAATCGTGCCGACGAAGCCTTGCCAATTCATGGCGACGGTTGGCTCTCCGCTTGGCAGGTTGCGGAGTCGGATCGCGAAAACGTGCGTCTGACGCTCGATCGCCACGACGGCAAACCGTACGCATTCCGCGCGACGCAAACCTATACGCTGGACGGTCCCACGCTCGTCATCACGCTGGACATCGAGAATGCCGGCCGCGAGGCGTTGCCTTTCGGGCTGGGCGTGCATCCATTTTTTGTGCGTGACGCGGACACCGAACTATCGGCGGCGGCAGGCGGCCTGTGGCTTTCCGGCGACGACTGGCTGCCGGTGCGTCACGTGCCGGCGCCGCCCGCATGGCAATTCGGCGTGGCATATCCGTTGCCGGAGACCATCGTCAATCACGCGTTCACGGGCTGGAGCGGGCAGGCGGCGGTGGTGTGGCCGAAGCGGCGGCTGTCGCTGAATATCGCCGCCGACACCGACTACTACGTGCTGTACACACCGCCGCGCGAAGACTTCTTCTGCTTCGAGCCGGTCGACCATCCGATCAACGCGATGAATCTGGCGGGCGGCGCATGCGAAAACGGGATGACGATGCTCGCGCGCGGCGAACGGCTCACGCGTACGTTCCGCTTTACCGTCGAACGCACGGGTTTGCGCTCGATGCCGGGCGCACGCGGTTCGCGCCGGCGACAGTAGGGCGCGAGCAGGGCGCAGCGGTACGGCGTACCCGTCGTCACGCCCCAGCCGGAACCGGCATGGCGCGTGGCTGCGGCTTGTCGCGCAGGACAGGTAAAATACGCGCCACTTCCGTTATCGGCTCGCCGCGAGACTCACCATGTCCAATTTCATCCAGACACTCAACGACGCCTGGCAGCGCACGAACTCGCTGCTGTGCGTCGGCCTCGATCCCGAGCCCAGCAAATTCCCGGGCGCGCTCGCGGGCCGTCCCGAAGCGATTTTCGACTTCTGCCGCACCATCGTCGATGCGACCGCGCCTTATGCGTCGTCGTTCAAGCCGCAGATCGCCTACTTCGCCGCTCATCGCGCGGAAGACCAACTCGAGCAGCTGATCGCACACATTCATGCGAACCACCCGGGCCTGCCGGTGATTCTGGACGCGAAGCGCGGCGATATCGGCAGCACCGCCGAGCAGTACGCGCGCGAGGCCTTCGAGCGCTATCAGGCGGATGCGGTGACGGTGAATCCGTATATGGGTTTCGATTCGATCCAGCCGTATCTGGAGCACGAGGGCAAGGGCGTGATCGTGTTGTGCCGGACCTCGAACGCGGGCGGCTCAGACCTGCAGTTTCTGGAGACGGGCGGGCGTCCGCTGTATCAGGTCGTTGCGCAACTGGCGGCGGACAAGTGGAATGCGAGCGGCCAGCTGGCGCTCGTGGTCGGTGCGACTTTCCCGAAGGAAATCGAAGTGGTGCGTGGGATCGTCGGCGATATGCCGCTACTGATTCCGGGCATCGGCGCGCAAGGCGGCGATGTTCAGGCGACGGTCAACGCCGGCCGGACGGCGAACGGCACGGGCATGTTGATCAACTCGTCGCGGGCGATTATCTACGCCGGTAAGGATGACGATTTCGCCGAAGCCGCGGCTAAGGCCGCGATGGAAACGCGTGACCGGATCAATGCGTTCCGGTAATTGAGGGTGAGGCCGGTCAGGTAACCGGCCCCAGCCGCTCGATAAACACCGCATGCTGCGGATGCCGCGCTTTTAGCGCTTCGACATCCGCCAGTTCGAACTCGCTGAACTCAAACCCCGGCGCGACCGTGCAACCCACCAGCGCGAACGTCGCCGGGTCCGCGCATTCCGCGGCAAACCACAAACCCGCGGGCACCACTGCCTGAAACACGGCATCCGGATGCGTCAGCGCGTTGCCCAACGTGTGCGTAATCAACCTGCCCGCTTCGTTGAGCACGTGGACATTCAAAGGCTCGCCGGCATAAAAATGCCAGACCTCGTCGGACTTGATCCGATGCCACGCCGAATGCGCGCCGTCGCAAAGCAGGTAGTAAATCGCGGTGGACGCCGAGCGCGTCTGCGTTGAACCGTCATCGCGGCGCACGGAATCCACGGACCGATACGTTTCGCTGAAAAATCCGCCTTCCGGATGCGGCTTCAGATCGAAGCGGCGGATCAACTCGTCTTTGGCTGCGTGCGAAGTCGAAATATTGGGCATCGTGACGGGGCCTCAGATTTTGAACCAGACGTTAATGTTCGCGCTCGTCGAGCAGGGCCAGCACACCGCGTAACGCGTGCGCGGCGGCCTGCACGCGGATCTTCTCGCGGTCGCCCTTGAAGACTTTGGTTTCGACGGACGTATGCAGCCGATTGCTCCAGCCGAACGACACCATGCCGACCGGCTTGGTTTCCGTTCCACCGCCCGGGCCGGCGACGCCGGTAATCGACACCGACACCTGCGCGCGACTGTTGCGCAGCGCGCCCTCCGCCATCGCGCGCGCCACCTGTTCGCTGACCGCGCCGTGCTTTTCGATCAGGTCGGCCGGCACGCCGATCATCTCGGACTTCGCCTGATTCGAATACGTGACGAAGCCGCGCTCGAACCAGCCGCTGCTGCCGGAAATATCGGTGATCGCAGTCGCCACCATGCCGCCTGTGCAGGATTCGGCGGTGACGAGCATCAGGCGCTCGTCGCGCAGGCGGTTGCTCACGCGAATCGCAAGCTGGTGAACCACGGAATCGGTAGGCATGGCGTCAATCCGGAAAACGGGGAACTGCTGCGGGAGGCTGTCGGCAGCCGGTGACCGGCGGGCAACGGTTAAACCGACATGCGCCAGAGCGCAATCACGAGCAACGTGAAGAACGCGGCGACCAGGTCGTCGAACATGATGCCAAAACCACCTTTCAGTCGGCGATCGAAATAACCAATGGGCGGCGGTTTCACCATGTCAAAGAAGCGGAACACGATGAACGCCCAGAGTTGCCCGGTTAGCGTGACCGGCGTGACCATTAGCAGCACCAGCCAGAACGCGATGATTTCGTCCCAGACGACCGGCGACGGATCGTCGGTGCCCAGCTTCTTAGCGGTAAAGCCGCAGATCGCAATGCCGCCGAAAAAGCCGGCGACGATCAGAACGCCCCATTCGACCACGGTCAGATAACGGCTCAGGACGGCGAACGAGGCCCATGCGAACAGGGTGCCGACGGTGCCCGGCGCAACCGGCGACAAGCCGCTGCCAAAGCCCAGCGACAGAATGTGCAGCGGATGCGACAGCATGAAACGCGCGGTGGCGCGGCGCGGCTGAGGACGCGGCGCGCGCGGGCCGGACGCGTTGGGCTGCGGATGGCCGATCAGATCGTCGGCGGGGCCCAGCGGGGGATCAGTCTGCATGGAAATGGTCGAAGCCTTGCAACGTCAGAGTGAGCGGCGCGCCGGCGGCATCGCGCCAGCCGATCGCCGGGCGGTCGGCCGCCGTTTGAAGAGCGCTTATTGTACCGATGC
The DNA here is from genome assembly GCF_030464795.1 of Paraburkholderia sp. SECH2. Classification (NCBI taxonomy): domain Bacteria; kingdom Pseudomonadati; phylum Pseudomonadota; class Betaproteobacteria; order Burkholderiales; family Burkholderiaceae; genus Paraburkholderia; species Paraburkholderia sp. SECH2. Next base: position 26,556 of record NZ_JALPRH010000043.1, on the reverse strand, counting down.
GGGTGACCGGTACGGCGACCTCGCGGCCGGCTGCTTCGACCTTGGCGCGCGCTGCGGCCGGGGCGGTGAAGCACAGTTCGTAATCGTCGCCGCCGGCTAGCGTGCAACGTTGCTGGATCTCGGGCGAGAGGCGGCGTAGCGCGGTCGAACGCGGCACGGCGTCGACGTCGACCGTGGCCTGCATCTCCGAGCGTTCCAGGATGTGCATCAGATCACCGGCGAGCCCGTCCGAGAGATCGAGCGCAGCATGCGCGATCCCCCGCAGCGCGAGACCGAGGAAGATGCGCGGCTCGGGACGTTCGAGGGCGCGACGAAACGCCGCAGTGTCGCCGGCATCGGCAGACCACTCGCCGCGCTGCACGCCCAGCCCGGCACGGGCGTCGCCGAGCGTGCCTGAGATCCAGATATCGTCGCCCGGTTGCGCGGCGTCGCGGCGCAGTGCAACTTGCGGTGGCACGCTGCCGAACACGGTGATGCACAGATTCAACGGGCCGCCGGTGGTGTCGCCGCCGATCAGATCGCAACCGTAGCGCTCAGCCAGCGCGAAGAGGCCGTTGCTGAAGGCGGCAAGCCATGCCTCGTCGGCTTTGCGCAACGAGAACGCCAGGGTGAACGCCTGCGGCTTTGCGCCCATGGCGGCCAGGTCCGACAGGTTCACCGCGAGCGCCTTGTGACCGAGCGCCTCAGGATCGACGTCAGGAAAAAAGTGGCGGCCTTCCACCAGCATGTCCGTCGATATCGCCAGCATTTCGCCGGGGCGCGGCGCGAGCAGGGCGCAGTCGTCACCGATGCCGAGTTCGCCTTCAGCAGCACGGGACGGCGCAGCGGCTGCGCGGCGGGCGAAGAAGCGATCGATCAGCGAAAACTCAGAGAGCATGGGGTAGTGGGTAAGCGGATAAGTGCAACGAAAAGTCGCTAACGGCGCGCATTGTACGGAGATGCCCGCGGGTAAACACTCTATTCGCGCTCAACTCCGATTCAACGAGTGGTTGGCCCAACGTGTGCCATGTCTGCCTTTCGCTATATTTCAGTCGCGGCAGTTGTACCCGTATTGAAGGAATCGAGCCGGCAATTGGGGCTACAATGCCGTCGAACATCTATTCTAATCCGCCCTTCGAAGCCCGCCTTATGTCGACTCCCGTCAATAGCAAACTCCGCGAAGCCGCTCTCGATTATCACGAGTTCCCGACCCCCGGGAAGATCGCGATCGCCCCCACCAAGCAGATGATCAACCAGCGCGACCTCGCGTTGGCATACTCGCCGGGCGTCGCGTTCGCGTGTGAGGAAATCGTCGAAAACCCGCTGAACGCCGCCCGTTTCACCGCGCGCAGCAACCTGGTCGGCGTCGTCACGAACGGCACCGCGGTGCTGGGTCTTGGCAACATCGGGCCGCTCGCCTCGAAGCCGGTCATGGAAGGCAAGGCCGTCCTGTTCAAGAAGTTCGCCGGCATCGACGTGTTCGATATCGAGCTGAACGAGTCCGATCCGCACAAGCTGGTCGAGGTGATCGCCGCGCTGGAGCCGACCTTCGGTGGTATCAACCTCGAAGACATCAAGGCGCCGGACTGCTTCATCGTCGAGCGCGAATGCCGCAAGCGCATGAAGATTCCGGTCTTCCACGATGACCAGCATGGTACGGCCATCGTCGTCGCGGCGGCCATCACCAACGGCTTGAAGGTGGTCGGCAAGGACATCAAGAAGGTCAAACTGGTGGCGTCCGGCGCGGGCGCGGCGGCGCTGGCCTGTCTGGATCTGCTGGTCGACATCGGCCTGCCGCTCGAAAACATTACCGTCACCGACCTGGCCGGCGTGGTCTACAAGGGCCGCGTCGAACTGATGGACCCGGACAAGGAACGCTTCGCACGCGAAACCGACGCTCGCACGCTCGCTGAGGCGATCGGCGGCGCGGATATTTTCCTTGGCCTCTCGGCCGGCGGCGTACTGAAGCAGGACATGGTCAAGCAGATGGCCGACAAGCCGCTGATTCTGGCGCTGGCCAACCCGACCCCGGAAATCCTGCCGGAACTGGCGCTCGAAGTGCGTCCGGACGCGGTGCTCTGCACGGGCCGCACGGACTACCCGAACCAGGTGAACAACGTGCTGGTGTTCCCGTTCCTGTTCCGCGGCGCACTGGATGCGGGCGCCACGACGGTGACGCGTGAAATGGAGATCGCCGCGGTCAATGCGATCGCCGAACTGGCTCGCCAGGAGCAGAGCGATATCGTCGCGACGGCGTACGGCATCCAGGATCTTTCGTTTGGTCCGGAATACCTGATTCCGAAGCCGTTCGACCCGCGCCTGATCGTCAAGGTCGCGCCGGCGGTGGCGAAGGCCGCGATGGATTCGGGCGTCGCCGAGCGTCCGATCGAAGACATGGACGCGTACGAACAGCATCTGCAGCAGTTCGTGTATCACAGCGGCACGACCATGAAGCCGATTTTCCAACTGGCGCGTGGCGTCGAGCCGGAGAAGAAGCGCATTGTGTTCGCGGAAGGCGAAGAAGAGCGCGTTCTGCGCGCGATGCAGATCATCGTCGACGAAAAGCTCGCGAAGCCGATCCTGATCGGCCGTCCGGCGGTGATCGAACAGCGCATCGCGCGTTACGGTCTGCGTCTGATCGCGGGTCAGGACTACTCGGTCGTGAACACCGACCACGACGAGCGTTACCGCGATTTCTGGCAGGAATATCACAAGATGATGTCCCGCAAGGGCATCACCGAGCAGATGGCGAAGCTCGAAATGCGCCGCCGCACCACGCTGATCGGCGCGATGATGGTGGAGAAGGGCGAGGCGGACGGCATGATCTGCGGCACGGTGTCCACCACGCATCGTCACCTGCACTTCATCGATCAGGTCATTGGCAAGAAGCAAGGCGCGAAGGTCTATGCGGCGATGAATGCGCTGGTGTTGCCGAACCGCCAGATTTTCCTCGTCGACACGCACGTGAACGTCGATCCGACGCCGGAACAACTGGCAGAGATCACGATCATGGCCGCCGAGGAAGTGCGCCGCTTCGGTATCGAACCGAAGATCGCGCTGGTGTCGCATTCGAACTTCGGTTCGAGCAATGCGCCGACCGCGCAGAAAATGCGCGACACGCTGGCGATCCTGCGCGAGCGCGCACCCGACCTGCAAGTGGACGGCGAAATGCACGGCGACCTCGCACTCGACGCGAATCTGCGCCGCGAAGTGCTGCCCGACTCGACGCTCGAAGGCGATGCGAACCTGCTGGTGCTGCCGAACATCGACGCGGCCAACATCTCGTACAACCTGCTGAAGACCGCCGCGGGCAACAACATCGCGATTGGTCCGATGCTGCTCGGCGCCGCCAAGCCGGTGCACGTGCTGACGGCTTCGGCCACGGTTCGCCGCATCGTCAACATGACGGCGCTGCTGGTTGCCGACGTGATCGCAGCCCGCTGATCCTTGATCCGGGACTGAAGCGTGGCGCCGCCTGATTTGGGCGCCATGCAAAAAAAAGGCGTGCCCGCAATGGGCACGCCTGCGGGTGAACAGGGGATAGCCACCCTAAAAAGGCCGAATGAGACCATTCCCGCCTTCCAGAGACTGCGGATCCCCAAGGCTTTCATTAGAGGGAATGGGCTGCGCAATGGGCGCCCAGTGGGCTTGGGCCTGCCTTCATTTGCTTCGTCGGGTTAATTTTAGCCTGCACAAGCTAAATATTCTGTCAAAAGTCGTCAAAGCCCGTTCCGTGGCTCTTTCCCGCGCGATTGGGAGCTTTTGCCTGTCCGGCGAACGTTGATTCTGTGGGGTTTTAGCGATACCCTTACGACTTTCATGGTCGTCAAACTCGTGATCTAACAGCGGGGAACCTTGATTCATGGCACGCAAGTGGCTGCGCATTAAAGGCGTGCTGATCGGTGCTTTGACGCTCTGCGCTGTATCGGGCTCCGTGCCTGGCGCGTTTGCGCGCGACTACACGGCATCTGCCGATACACAAGCTCAGGTGCAGGGCACTATCGCGGCGGCGCAGTTGCCGCGCGAAGCGGTCAATACATTGAACTTGATTGCCGCGGGCGGGCCTTACCCGTATGAGAAGGACGGCATCGTATTCGGCAATCGCGAACGGTTGCTACCGCCGCATCGGCGCGGCTTTTACCACGAATACACCGTTCCCACGCCTCGTTCACGAAACCGCGGGGCGCGTCGCATCGTCTGCGGAGGTCCGCTACAGCGGACCGACAACTGCTATTACTCGGACGACCATTACACCAGTTTTAATCGTATTGTTGAATGACATCGGGATGAACGGCATGAGCGACAACGTCTACGCGCACGACTCCGGAGTCGCGACGGATCTTTTCGCGGCCGGCGACGGCAATTTGTTCCAGCGCGTCATGCGAATGCGCGCCGGCGACCAGGGCCGGGATAACCAGAGCGAAGCCAGCACTGTGCTCTCATCGAACGAGGAGCCCATGAGTCTTTTCAAGACCGTACGACCGAACATCGTACAGTCGATCCGCGCCTTTCGCGTGCAGGATCTCGCTGACGAGGCCAACCAGCTCGGCCAGCACTTTCTGTACGCGTACTGCGCGAATGCACAGTCCAAACAGGAAGTGCTGGAGACCATTGCTACGTCGTTCCTGTTTCCGAAGCATTTCGGCAAGAATTACGACGCGCTCTACGATTGCCTGACCGATCTGGTCCATAAGGCAGGCGCGCAGCCCGGGTTCGTGATCGTGCTTGAGCAGTTGCCGGTCGCGCAAAAGTTCGACAAGGAAGGGCGCGAGACGCTACTGGACGTGTTCCGCGAAGCGTCCGAGTTCTGGGCCGAGCGCAAGGTTGCGTTCCGGGTGTTTTATTCGTTTGCGTAAGTAAGGTAGGCCTGAGCACCGCCTACCGTTGTAAAAGAAAGAGAAAGGCCCGCCAATTGGCGGGCCTTTGCTTTTGTTTTTGCTTGCGGCTTACCAGGCACCCCAGCGGGCTGCCAATGCCGAGAGCACTGCGATGCCGGCGGTCTCCGTGCGCAACACGCGCGGACCGAGGCCGACCGCGGTAAATCCGTGATCAGTCGCAGCGGCTTCTTCCGCCGCCGAAAAACCGCCTTCGGGGCCGACCAGCACGGTTACGCGCCCGAACGGCGGATTAGCGGGCAGTGCCGAAAAGCTGATGCTGGCGCGCGGCGACAGCAGAATGCGCATTTCGCCTTCTTCAGGCGTGCGAGGCAGCGCACCGAGCCACGTGGCGATCTCACGCACCGGCATCACTTCCGGCAGGCGATTGCGCCCGCATTGTTCGCACGACGCGCGCACGATGCCTTGCCAATGAACGTGGCGCCGCTGCGCGCGCTCGCCGGAAAGACGCACCACGCTGCGCGTGGTGGTCAGCGGCACGAAACACGATGCCCCGAGTTCGACGGCCTTCTCGATGAGCCAGTCCATCTTGTCGCCGCCGGCGATGCCCTGCGCGAGGGTGAGGTGATACGGCGCTTCCACTTCGATATTGCGGAATTCGTGAATTCTGACCTTGGCTGAGCGGCGTTCGACCTCGACGAGTTCGGCGCTGTATTCGCCGCCTTCGCCATTGAAAAGCACGATCGAGTCGCCCGGCTGCAAACGCAGCACGAGGATGTGGCGCGTGACGTCATCGGGCAACGGCATGATGTCGTCGGGCTTGAGGGGCGTACCGACGAAGAAGCGAGGCATCAGAAAAATACTCATTAGTTCAGGAAAGGTGGCGAGCGAGCGCCCAACGGTAGCCGTCCAGATCTTCGACCTGGGCAAACCGGTCGCCCCAGAATTGATCCTGTGGCTCGCTCAGCGATTTTGCGCCGGCGGCCAGCGCCCGCGTGTAAACCGCGTCGACATCGTCGACATAGACATAGAACGATTGCGGCGCGATCGCGCCCGCGCTTTTGGGTGTTTTCGCCGCCGAGCCGAACGCGCCTTCCGGCGCGAACATCACGATCAGCTGGCCTTGATAGGTCATCTCGACATGCATGACGACACCATCGTCCTGGACGCTGTCACGTACCTCAAAGCCGAACGCCGCTTCGAAGAATGCCGTGGCGGCACGTGCGTCGCGCACCGTCAGATAGGGGGTCAACCAGGGCACACCGGCTGGGCGGGAGGCGGTCATGGGGTTCTCCGGATCTTTTGGGGTTGCGGGGTGCATGCTGCGAGGCCAGGCGGGCGGTCGCGCATCGATACACCGATGGCGCGCGCCAACCGACCGTGCATTCTGCCCACGCGTTAGCTTGATGGCTTTAAGAATTGACTTAGTTTATCGCGCACGGACCGGGATGCCGAGAGCAGTCCGGCATAGAGGGCTGGGTCGTAGTGTTTCAAGGAGCTGATTTGACGTGCGGCAAGGCGCTCGGTGAGTGCTTCGGCGGTGAGGCCGGCGGGGTCGAGTGTGTCGCTGGCGGTCGCCATCATCCAGAGCGAGCCGTAGAGCGGGATGAAGGTGCTCATTGTGCGCACGATGGCGAAGCTGTCGCGTAAATCGTTGAGCAGGCCGGCGACGCGTTCCGTGTGGAAATAGGGAGAACCGAGATGCAGCGAGAGTGCGGCGGTCGGGCTCATGACGCGCTTGAGCTGCATGTAGAAGTCGGGCGTGTAGAGGCCTGAGGCGGGTGAGTCCGGCGGTGTCAGGTCGAAGACGACGAGATCAAACGGCGTTGTGGTTGTGGCGGCCCCGGCGACGAAATCCGCGGCATCGCCGATTACGAGTTCGACCCGCGGATCATCGAAAGCGCCACCGTGCACTTCTGGCAGGTACTCGCGGGTCAGGCGCACGACGTCGGCATCGAGCTCCGCCACGACGATCCGCTCGATGCCCCGGTGCTTCAGCAATTGCCGCGCAGCGCCACCATCGCCGCCACCGAGCACCAGCGCTGCCTTCGGCGATGGATGCGCCAGCGCGGCCGGATGCACCATGCATTCGTGGTAGATGAATTCGTCGCCGGTGGAGGTCATCGGGCGGCCGTCGAGCGTAAACAGCCGGCCGAGCTGCGGCGTGTCCCACACTTCGATCCGCTGGTAGGGCGAATCGACGCGCGCAAGCCGCCGCGCGTTCGGAAATCCGTAGACGGCGTCGGCGGTAGGGTGGAACAGCAGGGGAGCGCTCACGGATGGCAGGCTCTGTTGGGAGCGCGGTGGGTTGGTGTCGCTCAATTGTAAAGGCGCAGGCGTGGCGCGGGCCCGGCCCGCGTGCGGAACCAGCCTGAAACCAGGCCGCCAGGCGGCTTTGCGCGAGGGGGGCCGGTCAACGTTCTGTTAGAATGTCACGCTTTCAGCCTTGTCCGTTTGCTCTGCCCGTTTCGCGTCTCCTGGCGCCGCACCGTGCGCCGAAGTGGACTGGCATTCGAGCATCCGGGCCTCAAGCGCGCACCGCCTTCTGACTCTGTCTCCGGACTCGACATGACGACCCCGTCTCCCGCACACACTTCCCTGATGGCCAACGCAATCCGCGCGTTGTCCATGGACGCCGTTCAAAAAGCGAACTCCGGCCACCCCGGCATGCCGATGGGCATGGCCGAAATCGGCGTGGCTTTGTGGTCGCGCCATCTGCGTCACAACCCGAAGAACCCGCAATGGGCCGATCGCGACCGCTTCGTGCTGTCGAACGGCCACGGCTCGATGCTGCTGTACTCGCTCCTGCATCTGACCGGCTACGACCTGCCGATGGAAGAGTTGAAAAACTTCCGTCAAATGCATTCAAAGACGCCGGGTCACCCGGAATACGGCATCACGCCGGGCGTCGAAACGACCACCGGCCCGCTCGGCCAGGGTCTGGCCAACGCAGTCGGCATGGCGCTCGCCGAATCGCTGCTTGCCACCGAATTCAACAAGGCTGACGCGACGATCGTCGACCACCACACGTACGTGTTCGTCGGCGACGGCTGCCTGATGGAAGGCATCTCGCACGAAGCCTGCTCGCTCGCTGGTGTGCTGAAGCTGAACAAGCTGATCGCGTTCTACGACGACAACGGCATCTCGATCGACGGCGAAGTGGTGCACTGGTTCCACGACGACACGCCGAAGCGCTTCGAAGCGTACGGCTGGAACGTGATCCCGAACGTGGTCGGCCATGACGTCGACGCGGTGGATGCGGCAATCAAGCAGGCCAAACTGTCGGACAAGCCGACGCTGATCTGCTGCAAGACCGTGATCGGCGAAGGCGCGCCGACCAAGTCGGGCAGCCACGATTCGCATGGCTCACCGCTCGGCGACAAGGAAATCGCGGCCACGCGCGAAGCGATCGGCTGGAAGTGGGAGCCGTTCGTGATCCCGCAGGAAGTCTACGCAGCGTGGGACGCAACGGAAGCCGGCGCACGCAACGAATCCGAGTGGGACAAGGCGTTTGCAGCATACGCAGCCAAATACCCGCAGGAAGCCGCTGAATTCAAGCGCCGCGACGCGAAGCAATTGCCCGCGGACTGGAAGGAAAAGGCCAAGGCGATCATCGCCGGCGCGAACGAACGCAAGGAAACCATCGCGACGCGTAAGGCATCGCAACAGGCTATCGAAGGGTTGTCGGCTGCACTGCCGGAACTGCTCGGCGGTTCCGCTGACCTGACCGGCTCGAACCTGACCAACTGGAAGGCCGCCAAGCCGGTGCGTGTGAACGCCGAAGGCCACGCTGCCGGCAACTACGTGAACTACGGCGTGCGCGAATTCGGCATGAGCGCCGCGATCAACGGCATCGCGCTGCATGGCGGCTTCAAGGCCTTCGGCGGCACGTTCCTGACGTTCTCGGACTACAGCCGCAACGCACTGCGCGTCGCCGCACTGATGAAGTCGCCGTCGATCTTCGTGTTCACGCACGACTCGATCGGTCTGGGCGAAGACGGTCCGACCCACCAGTCGATCGAACACGTCGCAAGCCTGCGTCTGATCCCGAATCTGCAAGTGTGGCGCCCGGCCGATACGGTCGAAACGGCGGTGGCCTGGACCCACGCGGTCGAGCATCATGGCCCGTCGTGCCTGATCTTCAGCCGTCAGAACCTGCCGTTCTCGGAGCGTACTGACGCGCAGATCGCCAACATCGAAAAGGGCGGTTACGTGCTGCGCGACTGGAACGACGAGATCGTCGCGCGCAAGGTCATCCTGATCGCCACCGGGTCGGAAATCGAACTGGCGTTGAACGCAGTTGAGCCGCTGGCTCGCGAAGGCATCGCGGCACGCGTCGTGTCGATGCCGTCGACCACCGTGTTCGACAAGCAGGACGCCGAGTACCGTGAACGCGTGCTGCCGAAGGGCGTGCGCCGCGTTGCGATCGAAGCGGGCGTGACGGATTTCTGGCGCAAGTACGTGGGTCTGGAAGGCGGCGTGGTCGGCATCGACACGTTCGGCGAATCGGCCCCGGCTGGCGTGCTGTTCAAGCATTTCGGCTTCACCGTCGAGCACGTGGTAGAGACGGCCAAAGCCGCACTCGGCTGACCTTCGGTAAGCGCAGCCGCGTGCACCCCACGCGCGGTTGCGCCGCAAGGGCAGACGAACATGGAAGATTTTTTTTCAGCCATCAGGAGATAGATCATGACGATTCGCGTCGCAATCAACGGCTACGGCCGGATCGGCCGCAACACGCTGCGCGCCTTCTATGAAAACGGCAAGAAGCACGATATCGAAATCGTCGCCATCAACGATCTTGGCGATGCCAAGACCAACGCTCACCTGACGCAGTACGACACGGCGCACGGCAAGTTCCCGGGCGAAGTGTCGGTGGACGGCGACTACCTGGTCGTCAACGGCGACAAGATTCGCGTGCTGGCTAACCGCAACCCGGCAGAACTGCCGTGGGGCGAGCTGAACGTCGACGTCGTGATGGAGTGCACGGGCTTTTTCACGACCAAGGAAAAGGCCAGCGCGCACATCAAGGGCGGCGCAAAGAAGGTCATCATCTCGGCGCCGGGCGGTAAGGACGTCGACGCAACGATCGTCTACGGCGTGAACCACAACGTGCTGAAGGCATCGGACACGGTGATCTCGAACGCATCGTGCACGACCAACTGCCTGGCACCGCTCGTCAAGCCGCTGAACGACAAGATCGGCCTGGTGAACGGTCTGATGACCACGATCCACGCATACACGAACGACCAGGTTCTGACGGACGTGTACCACGAAGACCTGCGCCGCGCGCGCTCGGCCACGCACAGCCAGATCCCGACCAAGACCGGTGCTGCATCGGCTGTGGGTCTCGTGCTGCCGGAACTGAACGGCAAGCTGGACGGCTACGCGATTCGCGTCCCGACGATCAACGTGTCGGTCGTCGACCTGTCGTTCATCGCTGCACGCGACACGACGGTCGAAGAAGTCAACGCGATCATGAAGGAAGCGTCGGAAGGCTCGCTGAAGGGCATCCTCGGCTACAACGACGCACCGCTGGTCTCGATCGACTTCAACCACAACCCGGCTTCGTCGACGTTCGACGCAACGCTGACCAAGGTGTCGGGCCGTCTGGTGAAGGTGTCGAGCTGGTACGACAACGAGTGGGGCTTCTCGAACCGCATGCTGGACACGGCTGTGGCACTGGCTAACGCGAAGTAAGCTTGTTCTAGCTTCGTGTGCTTCTGCTGCTGGTATTGGGTCGGTGGCGGGGCAACGGCAAAAAAAGCCGCTCTTCGGAGCGGCTTTTTTACGCCTGCGGAATCGGGAAATAAACGCCGGCGCGCTGCGCGGCGTTCGAGATGTGCGTTTCGATCGCCTTGCCGGCCGCCGCAGAATCCCGCGCCTTAAGCGCATCGAGAATCGCCCGATGTTCGGTGTACGTGGACAGCACCAGTTCGCGCCGATAAAACGGCATCCGCTGGCTTTCCTTCATGATGTCCGCGGCACTGCTCAGAATCGACTCGATCGCTGCGTTGCCGGCAATGCTCACGATGCGCATATGGAAGTCGTAGTCGAGGCGGGCGGCTTCGTCGAGTTCGTCGCAGGCGAGCGCCGTCTGCATGGCCGCGATGTTGTCTTCGAACCAGGCGAGGTCGGAATCGCTGACGGCCAGCGCCGCCATGCGCGCGATAAAGCCTTCCAGTGCGAAACGCATCTGGTAGGTATCCGGCAGCGACGACTGCTCCGCGAAGCGCCACGGTTGCGCGGCCGCGGCCTGCGAGCGTTCCACATACACGCCCTTACCGGGGCGAATCATCAGCAGGCCGAGCGCCTCGAGCGTGGAGAGCGCCTCGCGCAGTGAGGCGCGGCTGATTGCCAATTCCTCCGAGAGCTGACGCTGCGCCGGCAGCAAACTGCCCACCGGATAGACACCCGCTTCGATCCGTTCGCGGATGGTCGCGATGGCGGCATCGGTGACGGTGTGCGGAACGTTTTTCATCGTGGCTCACTTGGGTGCGCGGTCTGACCAGCATTGTAATACGCGTTCTGAACGCTCGTACGGATAGCCGTTTGAGACGTGCAATCAGGCCAGAAAATGCGCAGAAGACAGCGGGTAAACGCTATTTAATGAATCCTTGACGCCAGTATATCGGCTTCCTACTATTCGCCATAACAGCACTGGTCGGACCAGTCTGAACAGATGTGAATCCTAATCAGGAGGAAGCCGTGTTGAAGTTCTTCAATTCACTGTTTGGCCGGGTCGTCATAGCGCTGGTGGCGGGCATTGTGATCGGCGCCGTGTTCCCGCATTTCGCCCAAACGCTGCGCCCGCTTGGCGACGGCTTTCTCAAGCTGATCAAGATGGTGATCGGCCCGATCGTCTTCTGCGTGGTGGTGAGCGGCATGGCGCATGCCGGCGATCTGCGCAAAGTTGGCCGCGTCGGCCTGAAAGCGGTGATCTACTTCGAGGTCATGACGACGATTGCGCTCGTGATCGGCGCGGTGCTGGCCTACGCGACACGGCCTGGCGTCGGCATGAACATCGATCTGCATTCGCTTGATCCCGCTTCGCTGTCGACCTATACCGAGCACGCGAAAAGCCTCAAGGACACGGCCGGCTTCCTGCTGAAGATCATCCCCGACACGGCGATCAATGCGTTCGCGACCGGCGATATCCTGCAAATCCTCGTGTTTTCGGTGCTGTTCGGCTCGGCGCTGTCGTTGCTGGGCAATAAGGCGCAGCGCGTCAGCAGCCTGATCGACGAGCTTTCGCAGGTGTTCTTCCGCGTGATGGGCTTCATCATCAAGCTCGCGCCGCTCGGCGTGCTCGGCGCTATTGCCTTCACGACCGGCACCTATGGCGTGGAGTCGCTCAAGCAACTCGGCATGCTGGTGCTGGTGTTCTACGCGAGCTGCTTCGTGTTCGTCGCGGTCGTGCTGGGCGTGGTGATGCGTCTGGCCGGCTTCAGCATCTTCAAGCTGATCCGCTATCTGCGCGAGGAGCTTTCGATCGTGCTGGGTACCGCCTCTTCAGATGCCGTGCTGCCGCAGATCATGCGCAAGCTCGAATGGATGGGCGTCAAGGATTCGACCGTCGGGCTAGTCATTCCGACCGGTTACTCCTTCAATCTGGACGGCTTCTCCATCTATCTGACGCTTGCGGTGATTTTCATCGCGCAGGCTACCAACACGCCGTTGTCGATCCATGACCTGATCGTGGTGGTGCTGGTGTCGCTGGTGACGTCGAAGGGCGCGCACGGCATTCCCGGCTCGGCCATCGTGATTCTGGCCGCGACGCTGTCCGCAATTCCGGCGATCCCCGTCCTCGGCCTCGTGCTGATTTTGCCGGTCGACTGGTTCGTCGGCATTGCCCGCGCGTTGACCAACCTGATCGGCAATTGCGTCGCGACGGTGATAGTCGCCGTGTGGGAAAACGATATCGACCGGGCGCGCGCCCATCGCGTGTTAAACCGCGACGCAGCGCTGCGCTATGTGCCTGCGGGCGAAGACTCAGCCGTCGAGCCGGCCGCCGGCGAACATGTACCGGCCGTCTGACCGAGTGGGATTACGCCGCCCTTTGGCCTGATTTATCGCTATTCATCAGCGCGCCAACGCAGCGCGCGTTCTACCCCGGCGGATGCGCTGACTCTGCCGGCTTCCCTTACTTTTCGTTGCCTGACTGAGACTATGGCTAATCCGATCCTCGACCCCAACGCCCCCGCTTTCACCCGTCGCTACATGAACCTCGCCGACCCGCGTCTGGGCGCGCAGGCGCTGCACGCGAGCGACGAATTCTTCGCCCCGAAAGAACGCATGCTCGAGCCGCAACCGGCAGTGTTCATCCCCGGCAAGTACGACGACCACGGCAAATGGATGGACGGCTGGGAAACGCGCCGTAAGCGCACCACCGGCCACGACTATTGCGTGATCCGGCTTGCGCGGCCGGGCGTCGTGTACGGCGTCGATCTGGACACGAGCCACTTCACCGGCAACTTCCCGCCGGCCGCGTCGATCGATGCATGCTACGTGGACGGCGACGTTCCGCCCGACAACGCCGACTGGCAAACGCTCGTGCCGGCCACCACGCTGCAGGGCAACCATCACCACTACGTCGAAGTGGACGACGCCCGCGCCTTCACCCATCTCCGCGTGAATCTCTATCCGGACGGCGGTCTCGCGCGTTTGCGCGTATATGGGCAGCCGAAGCGCGACTGGGAGCGTGTCGAGCGCGGCACGCTGCTGGATCTCGCCGCGATCGAAAACGGCGCGTACCTGGTCGCCGCCAACAACCAGCATTTCGGGCCGGCCTCGCAGATGTTGATGCCGGGCCGCGGCGTCAACATGGGCGACGGCTGGGAAACGCGACGCCGTCGCGAACCGGGCAACGACTGGGTGATCGTCGCGCTCGCACGCCCCGGTGTGATTCGTAAGATCGAAGTCGATACGGCGCACTTCAAGGGCAATTACCCTGATCGCTGTTCGCTGCAGGCGGCTTCGGTCGCGGGCGGCACGGACGATTCGCTGGTCACGCAGGCGATGTTCTGGCCGGTGTTGCTCGGCGAACAGAAACTGCAGATGGACCACGTGCACACGTTCGCGGACGACATCGCCTCGCTCGGCCCGGTGACGCATGTTCGTTTCAATATCTTTCCGGACGGCGGCGTATCGCGCCTGCGCTTGTGGGGCGAGATCGCCTAACGGAGTTGCGTCGATGAAAACCTTGCATGTGGAACGCCTGACGCGCGCGGCCTTTGCGCCGTTCGGCGACGTCATCGAACTGGATGGCGCGCGCCATTTCCCGATCAACGGCGGCACGACCGAGCGCTATCACGACCTCGCAAACGTCGATGTGACGGAGCACGGCGGGCGGCCGCTGATCAACCTGTTTCGGGCGCAGCCGCGCGCGCTGCCGATCGAAATTACGATGATGGAGCGGCATCCGCTGGGCAGTCAGGCTTTCATTCCCTTAACGGCACGGCGCTATCTGGTGGTCGTCGCGCCGGCGGGCGAGCTCGATCCGGCGCGGATGCGGGCGTTCTGGAGCAACGGCTGGCAGGGCGTAAATTATGCGAAAGGTGTTTGGCACCATCCGCTGCTGGCGCTCGATCAGGTGAGCGATTTCGTGGTGGTGGATCGTGGCGGCGAGCAGCCCAACTGCGATGAATTGTCGTTGGCAGAGCCGTGGCGACTGCTGTTCGAAGCGAGCGTCGAGCTGACGGAGTAGGCTGGAATCGCAGCGCCGCACACGTAAAAAAACCCGGTCGATTTTTCGTCGACCGGGTTTTTCTGTTGCCCACCGAACCGCGCACCCCCGGCGCGGCCGGCATCTCAAGCATTCAACCTCAATGCTTGCGATGCGGGCAATTCTCCTTGGTACACGCGCCGTACAGCGCCAGCGCGTGTTCCTGCAGCTTGAAGCCGCGTTCCTTCGCGATGGATTGCTGGCGGCTTTCGATCTCGGAGTCGAAAAACTCTTCGACGAGCCCGCAATCGAGGCAAACGAGGTGGTCGTGATGCGACCCTTCGTTCAGCTCGAACACGGCTTTGCCCGATTCGAAATTGCTGCGCGACAGCAGGCCTGCCTGCTCGAACTGCGTCAGCACCCGATACACGGTTGCGAGACCGATATCGAGCTCTTCGTGCAGCAGATTGCGGTACACGTCTTCTGCAGTCAGATGGCGCACTGGGCTATGCTGGAAAATCTCAAGGATTTTGAGGCGCGGAAGGGTCGCCTTGAGCCCGATATTCTTGAGATCGGTTGGATTGGTCATGACAAGGGATCCCTAGAGTACAATGCTGGGCTCTCATAGTAATGTGTTTTTGCCGTTCTGGTCATCTTCGATGGAATGAAACTCGCGCGGCTCGTCAGCGGGCCCGCACGGTGAGTGAAATGATTTCAAAATCTCAATTGATCTACCGGGGGAGCCGCATGCGGGGTACCTTGATCGCTGTTGCGACTGTCGCGGTTCTTGCCGGATGTTCCACCTACGACAGCTTGACGCAGCGCGTTGCCCAAAGCATTACCCCGTACCGTATTACGGTGGTGCAAGGCAATTTCGTCTCGAAAGAAGCGGCTGCGCAGATGCAGGTCGGCATGTCGCGCGCGCAGGTGAAGCAGTTGCTCGGCACGCCGCTGTTGACCGACATGTTCCACGCGGACCGCTGGGACTACGTGTTCTATTTCAAGCGCGGCTCGACTAACGTCGTGCAGCAGCGCGACTTCGTGATCCTGTTCGCGGGCGACCGCGTCGCCAGCTGGACGGGCGGCGAAGATCTGCCTTCCAACCTCGAGTTGCTGGCGGAAATCGACGGCGACAAGCTCGGTAAGAAAAAGGCCGCGGTGCCGAACGTGGCAAGCGCTGCGACTGGCGCCAGCGCGCCGGTGGCTACTGCGCCGGCTGCTGTGGACACCACGCGCTCGCCGTCTGTCGATGGCGCCGCCGCTGTGGTCGTGCCGTCCACGGACGCCAACGCCGAAGCCGCGCAAGCCGCCAATCGCCTGACCAATGCAGTGCAGTCGCCGACTGGCAATACGCAGTCGTCGGTACGCTCTACCGCGCCGACCGCCAATGGTGGTGGTATTCCGTCGCAAGGCCCAACGGCCGCCGGGCAGCCGCAGTTCCAGTTCCATCGTCCGCCGCCGCCGCAGGTTCCGGGTACGCAGGACAATCCGGTGGGACCGACGGGCCCGCAAAGCAATAACGGCGGCCCGACGTTGAACGCACCGCTGACAGCTTCTCCCGCTTCGTCCGCATCTTCGGGAACGGGCGGCTAAGCACGCTGTCCTTCTCTTTGGACGGTTAAGACGGGCGCTGCGTCGGAATGTACCGTGCGCAACGCCCGTCAGTCGTTCTGCTGTACCTTTTATGTGCGGCGCCCTGGCGTGCTGCCGGCCGCCGCGTTTGGCGGGTTTTGCCGCGTTTTACCCCTTTCGAACCCTCGTAGCCATGAAAATTGCCATTGCTGGCGCATCGGGCCGTATGGGCCGGATGCTCATCGAAACCGTCCTCAATGATTCTGACGCCACGCTGTCCGGCGCGCTCGACCGTGCGGGCTCCCCGCAACTCGGTCAGGACGCCGGTGCGTTTCTCGGCAAACAGACTGGCGTGTTGCTGACGGACGACGTCGAGCGCGTGTTCGCGGAATCCGACTACCTGATCGACTTCACGCGCCCCGAAGGCACGCTGATGCATCTGGAAGCCGCGCAGCGCCACAACGTCAAAATGGTGATCGGCACGACCGGTTTCGACAACGAACAGAAAGCGCAACTGCGCGCCGCGGCAGACAAGATCGCCATCATGTTCTCGTCGAACATGAGCGTGGGCGTCAACGTCACACTAAAGCTGCTCGAATACGCCGCGAAGCATTTCGCGACCGGCTACGACATCGAAATCATCGAGGCGCATCACCGCCACAAGGTCGACGCGCCGTCCGGCACGGCGCTGACTATGGGCGAAGTGATCGCCCACGCGCTCGGCCGCAATCTCGACGACTGCGCGGTCTACAGCCGCGAAGGTGTGACCGGCGAACGCGATCCGTCCACGATCGGTTTTTCGGCAATTCGCGGTGGTGATATCGTCGGCGACCATACGGTGCTGTTTGCCGGCATCGGCGAGCGCATCGAAATCACGCACAAATCGGCGAGCCGGCTGTCATATGCGCAAGGCGCGCTTCGTGCTGTACGCTTCCTCGGAGGCCACGAGAACGGCTTCTTCGACATGCAGGACGTGCTCGGCCTGCGCTGAGCATCCACGGGGCCCGTGCAGGGTCCCGTTACGCCCCCTGTAGTCACTTTTCGACAGCGAGGTCAGATGGCAGGCAGCAGCGGCATCATCCATTACCTGGAAACCAGCGACGCGATCACGCATGGCGTCGCGTACGTGTTGCTGGCTATGTCGATTGCGAGCTGGTGCTTTCTGATCGTCAAAAGCTGGATACTCACCCGCGCCAAACGTCAGGCCACGCCGGCGATTGCGCAGTTCTGGCAGGCGTCGACGCTATCGGACGGCGTCGCCGCAATGAGGCGTGCGGACCGTGAACGCGTCTTCACGCCGCTCGCCGAGGCCGCGCTGCATGCCGCCGAAGTGGACATTCCTGGCGTGCTGCTTGCCCGCGTCGAACGTGGCGAGCGGGTGTTGAGAGCGCTGCGTCAGGCCCTCAACGCGTCGCAGCGGCGGCTCGAGTTCGGCCAGGTGCTGCTGGCCTCGGTGGGCAGCACGGCGCCGTTCGTCGGCCTGCTTGGCACGGTTTGGGGCATCTATCACGCGCTCGGCAGCATCGCGGCGAGCGGTCAGGCGCAGATCGAAAATGTCGCCGGACCGGTCGGCGAGGCGCTGATCATGACGGCTTTCGGCCTCGTGGTGGCGATCCCGGCGGTGCTCGCCTATAACGTGCTCGGGCGGATGGTGCGGCAGTTGTCGGAGGAACTCGACGGCTTCGCGCACGATCTTCACGCCTATGTGTGCGCGCCGGCGGATCAGCCCCGGCCCCACCCGCAGCCTCAGCAAGCCCACGCCGGGACGCACTAGGCGCACCGCCGCGACTGGAAGACTCAAGGAGGCGACATGGCATTCGGCGGACTCGAGAAAAAGCAGGCGGCCGCGCCGATGGCCGAGATCAACATGACACCGTTGATCGACGTGATGCTCGTGCTGCTGGTGATTTTTATCATTACCGCGCCTTTATTCACGCACGCGATCCGGCTCGATTTGCCCAAAGTCGCGGCCGCACCAGCGCGGCAAACGCCGCAAACCATTTCTCTGTCAATCGACGCCGCCGGCAAGCTGTACTGGAACGGCACCGTCATTACGCTGCAGCAGATGCGCGCGCAATTCATAGCAGCGGGCAAAGCCGCGCAGGCCGATCAGCCGGAAATCCATCTGAGCGCCGAGCGCTCGACGCGCTACGAAGTGATCGCGCAGGTGATGGGCGCGGCGCAGCAGGCCGGGCTCGAGCGGATCGGTTTCGTGACGGACCCGCCGCCGCCGGGCGCGGCGCCGTAGCGGCGCTAGCGGCACCGCACGCGCTGAGGCGCAACCCCGTCGAACCCGCGCGCCATGCCACGCGGCGCACCCGTCCGCGAACGGTATAATCAGCCCTTTCCCCTGCAGAAGGGGAAACGATGCCATTTCATCCAGCAGAGCACCAGGCCCGGTGCGAAAGCACCGAACCCAGCGATTCCATCACACCATGCACGAAAAATACGTTCCCTCCGACGTCGAAGCCGCCGCGCAAGGGCAATGGCGCGCCATCGACGCGTATAAGACGTCGGAAACCACCGACAAACCCAAGTTCTATTGCGTCTCGATGTTGCCGTACCCGTCGGGCAAGCTGCACATGGGCCACGTGCGGAACTACACGATCAACGACGTGATGTACCGCTATCTGCGGATGAATGGCTACAACGTGCTGATGCCGATGGGTTGGGACGCGTTCGGCATGCCGGCGGAAAACGCTGCGATGGCCAACAACGTGCCGCCGGCGAAGTGGACCTACGACAACATCGCTTACATGAAGAAGCAGATGCAGTCGATGGGCCTCGCGATCGACTGGTCGCGCGAAGTTGCCACCTGCAGCCCCGATTACTACAAGTGGAACCAGTGGCTGTTCCTGAAGATGCTCGAAAAGGGCATCGCGTACAAGAAAACCGGCACCGTGAACTGGGACCCGGTCGATCAGACCGTGCTCGCCAACGAGCAGGTGATCGACGGCCGCGGCTGGCGTTCGGGCGCGCTGATCGAAAAGCGCGAAATCCCGATGTACTACATGCGCATCACGCAGTTCGCGGATGAGCTGCTGAACGACCTCGAAGGCCTCGGCTGGCCCGAGCGCGTCAAGATCATGCAGCAGAACT
Source organism: Paraburkholderia sp. SECH2 (assembly GCF_030464795.1). Lineage (NCBI taxonomy): Bacteria > Pseudomonadati > Pseudomonadota > Betaproteobacteria > Burkholderiales > Burkholderiaceae > Paraburkholderia > Paraburkholderia sp. SECH2. Next base: position 7,410 of record NZ_JALPRH010000043.1, on the reverse strand, counting down.
GGATCGGCAAGAGCTTCGGCGTGAACTTCGGTTTCCCGTATGAAATCGACGGCGAACAGAAGCTGCTGCGCGTGTTCACCACGCGTGCCGACACGATCATGGGCGTGACCTTCTGCGCGGTCGCCGCCGAGCATCCGCTCGCCACGCGTCTCGCGCAAGACAAGCCGGAACTGCAGGCCTTCATCGAGGAATGCAAGCGCGGCGGCGTCGCTGAAGCCGACATGGCGACGATGGAAAAGAAGGGCATGGCCACCGGCTTCTACGTCACGCATCCGCTGACGCAGGAACAGGTCGAAGTGTGGATCGGCAACTACGTGCTGATGAGCTACGGCGAAGGCGCGGTGATGGGCGTGCCTTCGCACGACGAACGCGACTTCGCGTTCGCGAAGAAATACGACCTGCCGATCAAGCAGGTGGTCGCCATTGAAGGCAAGGAATATTCGACTGACGCCTGGCAGGAATGGTATGGCGAGAAGGACGGCGGCGTCTGCATCAACAGCGGCAAGTACGACGGGCTCAACTACAAGGAAGCGGTTGACGCGATCGCCGCCGATCTGAAAGAACTCGGCCTTGGCGACAAGCAGATCACGTGGCGTCTGCGTGACTGGGGCGTGTCGCGCCAGCGTTACTGGGGCACGCCGATTCCGATCATCCACTGCCCGACCTGCGGCGACGTGCCGGTGCCGGAAAAAGATTTGCCGGTAGTGCTGCCGGAAGACCTCGTGCCGGACGGCACGGGCAATCCGCTCGCGAAGTCCGAAGCGTTTGTGAACTGCACCTGCCCGACCTGCGGCGGCGCGGCCAAGCGCGAAACCGACACGATGGACACCTTCGTCGATTCGTCCTGGTACTTCTACCGCTACGCGGCGCCGGACGCGAAGACCATGGTCGACGAGCGCACCGATTACTGGGCGCCGATGGATCAGTACATCGGCGGTATCGAGCACGCGATTCTGCACCTTTTGTACTCGCGCTTCTGGGCGAAGGTGATGCGCGACATGGGCCTGATCGAGTTCGGCGAGCCGGCCAAGAACCTGCTGACGCAGGGCATGGTGCTCAACGAAACGTACTACCGCGAAAACGAAGCGGGTAAGAAGACCTGGTACAACCCGGCTGACGTCACCGTCTCGTTCGACGACAAGGGCCGCCCGGTCGGCGCCGTGTTGAACGAGGATAACCAGCCGGTAGTGCTCGGCGGCGTCGAGAAGATGTCGAAGTCGAAGAACAACGGCGTCGATCCGCAATTGCTGATCGATCAGCATGGTGCGGACACCGCACGTCTGTTCGTGATGTTCGCCGCACCGCCCGAGCAGCAGCTCGAATGGTCCGGTTCGGGCGTGGAAGGCGCGAGCCGCTTCCTGCGTCGCGTGTGGAGCTTTGGTCACGCGAACGAAGCAGCATTGCGCGCCGGCGGCAAGTTCGACGCCGCGCAACTCGGCGAAGTCGACAAGGTGTTGCGCCGCGAGATCTACAGCGTGCTGAAGCAGGCCGACTTCGACTATCAGCGTTTGCAGTACAACACGGTGGTGTCGGCGGCGATGAAGATGCTTAACGCGCTCGACAGCGCGAAGGGCGCGCAACCGGCAGTGCTGCGCGAGACGTACAGCGTGATGCTGCGCGTGCTGTACCCGGTCGTGCCGCATCAGACGTTCCAGTTGTGGCAGGAACTCGGTTATGCCGACGAATTCGGCTCGCTGCTCGACGCAGCATGGCCGAAGGTCGACGAACAGGCGCTCGAACAGGCCGAAATCGAACTCGTGCTGCAGGTGAATGGCAAGGTGCGCGGTGCGCTCACGGTGTCGAAAGACGCGACACGTGAAGCGATCGAACAGCTTGCCGCTGCGCATGAGGCGGTCGAAAAGTTCAGCGAAGGCAAGGCCCCGAAGAAGATCGTCGTGGTGCCGGGCCGTCTCGTGAACGTGGTCGTTTGACAGCCCCCCGAGACATGACAGCAGGCAGGACGCCGCCGCTCACGGCGGCGCTTGTCCGCGCCGCGGAATCTACTGCGAACCAGGAGCCAATGTGACTCGCAGATCGTTATTGACGCTGGTGTGCAGCGTACTGATGTTGTCCGCTTGCGGCTTCCAGTTGCGCGGCCAGCAGGACTACGCATTCAAACGACTCTTTATCTCCGGCGGTTCGGCAGCGGCCGGCGCGCGGCTTACGCGTATCGTGCAGGGCGGCAGCGACACGGTGGTGGTCACTTCGGTCGCGAATGCCGACGCAACGCTGCAGATCACCGAAGGTCGCGGCATCAGTACGCTCACGCTGAACTCGCTCGGTGTCGTCGAAGAATATGCGATGAATCTTTCGATGAACTACACGCTGGTCGGCAAGGACGGCACGGTGCTGATTCCGACGAGCACGATCGCGCTGAACCGCGCGATGACTTACAGCGATCAGTTCTCGCAGGCCAAGGCTGCGGAAGCCGACCTTCTGTTCGCGGATATGGAAAACGACGCAATCGACCAGTTGACGCGCCGTCTGTCGCTGGTGCGCTCGCTGCATCCGGCGCCGGGTGAGCAGGTGCCGGGCGTTGCGCCGCGCGCGCCGTTGCCGCCGCCGCCGCTGTGAGCGGTGTGCTGTGTCGTTGTTTAGTGAGCTGCGCTTGCTCATTCACTCGTTCAACCTCGCCGATCGGTAGCCATGCAACTGCGACTTGACGCGCTCGAAGCGCATCTCGCGAAGGGACTCGCCGGACTGTACGTCGTGTACGGCGACGAGCACCTGCTCGCGCAGGAGGCGTGCGACCGGATTCGGGCGACGGCGCGTGCAGCCGGTTTTACCGATCGCTCGGTGTTCACCGTCGAGCGTGGGTTCGACTGGAGTTCGCTGCTGGGCGCGAGTCAGTCGATGTCGCTGTTCGGCGACCGTCAACTGGTCGAGTTGCGCATTCCGTCGGGCAAGCCCGGCAAGGAAGGCGCGGATGCGCTGAAAGCGCTCGCTGCTGCTGTGAACGACGACGTGTTGACGATGATCACGTTGCCGCGGCTCGATGCGGCCACGCAAAAGTCCGCGTGGTTCACCGCGCTGTCCGAGGCTGGCGTCGCGTTGAAGATCGATCCTGTCGAACGTGCGCAGTTGCCGAATTGGGTCGGTCAGCGGCTCGCGGCGCAGGGCCAGCGGGTCGTTGCCGGTGAAGAAGGGCGGCGCGCGCTGGCGTTCATTGCCGAGCGTGTGGAGGGCAACCTGCTCGCCGCGCATCAGGAAATCCAGAAGCTCGGGCTGCTGTATCCAGCCGGTTCGTTGAGCTTCGAACAGATTCAGGACGCTGTGCTGAACGTCGCCCGTTATGACGTTTTCAAGCTGAACGAGGCGATGCTGGCGGGCGATGTCGGCCGCTTGTCGCGCATGCTCGACGGCCTGCGCGGCGAAGGCGAGGCAGCCGTGCTGGTGCTGTGGGCGGTGGTCGAAGAAGTGCGCACGTTGTTGCGGATCAAGCGCGGCGTCGCGGCGGGCAAGCCGCTTGCCATGCTGGTGCGTGAGAACCGCGTGTGGGGTCCGCGCGAACGGTTGATTGGCCCGGCACTGTCGCGCGTCACCGAGGGTGCGCTTGAAAAGGCGCTCGCTTTGGCGGCGCGACTGGATCGGCAGGTGAAGGGGTTGTCTGGCGGCACGCCAGGCAATCATCGCAACGATCCGCCGCCCGACCCGTGGGACGGCTTGTTCGAACTGGCAATGACAGTCGCTTCGCCAGCAAAAGCGGCGCCCGTGCCGCCGCCACGACCTCGCCCGGCGGGGGCAGCGCCTGCTCGCAGGCTGGCCTGATCTAGCCAGCCGAAACGGCTTGTGGCGGCGAGCAAAGCTCCGCCACCCGACTTACAATCGTTTGATCTTTCGCTAATTCTGCTTGTCCGCCGCACCTCGACGTGCGCGGCGCTATGAGACTCACCATGGATATCGACCAGTACATGACCGACCTCGGCCGCCGCGCCCGCCACGCATCGCGTGCGATGGCGCGGGCGTCGACGGCGGCAAAGAACGCCGCGCTCGCGGCCGTTGCTCACGCGATCGAACGCGATGCCGCGTTGCTGAAGGATGCCAACGCACGCGACGTCGCGCGTGCCCGCGAAAAAGGGCTCGATGCGGCATTCATCGATCGTTTGACGCTGTCGGACAAGGCGCTGGGGACGATGGTCGAAGGCTTGCGGCAGGTCGCCGCGCTGGCCGATCCGATTGGTGAGATCAGCAATCTGAAGTACCGGCCGAGCGGGATTCAGGTCGGTCAGATGCGCGTGCCGCTCGGTGTGATCGGCATCATCTACGAGTCGCGCCCGAACGTGACCATCGACGCGGCCGCGCTGTGTCTGAAGTCAGGCAATGCGACGATTCTGCGCGGCGGCTCGGAAGCGTTGGAGTGCAACACGGCGTTGGCCAAGCTGATCGGTGAAGGGTTGGAAGCCGCCGGTTTGCCGCAGGATGCGGTGCAAGTGGTGGCAACGCCGGACCGCGCCGCGGTTGGCAAGCTGATCACGATGACCGAATACGTCGACGTAATCGTGCCGCGCGGTGGCAAGAGCCTGATCGAGCGGCTGATGAACGAAGCGCGCGTGCCGATGATCAAGCACCTCGACGGCATCTGCCATGTCTATGTCGACGATCGCGCCGATGTGGCGAAGGCGTTGACCGTCTGTGATAACGCCAAGACACACCGCTACGGTACCTGCAACACGATGGAAACGCTGCTGGTGGCGCGTGGCATTGCGGCCGAAGTGCTGCCGCCTTTGGGCAAGCTGTATCGCGAAAAGGAAGTCGAGCTACGCGTGGACGCGGCAACGCGCGCGGTGTTGTCGCATGCAGGCGTGGGCCCGCTCGTCGATGCCACCGAAGAAGACTGGCGCACCGAATATCTCGCTCCGGTGCTGGCGATCAAGGTGGTGGACGACCTTGATGCGGCCATCGACCATATCAACACCTACAGCTCGCAGCATACCGACGCGATCGTCACCGAAGACCATGACCGCGCGATGAGTTTCCTGCGCGAAGTCGACTCGGCGAGCGTGATGGTCAATGCGTCGACGCGCTTTGCCGATGGCTTCGAATTTGGTTTGGGTGCGGAGATCGGCATCTCGAACGACAAGCTGCATGCGCGTGGGCCGGTGGGGCTGGAAGGGCTGACGTCGCTGAAATACATTGTGCTGGGGCACGGCGAAGGCCGGCAATAACGGTTCGCTTTTGGCGCGCTTTCGTCATCACTGGGATGGCCACGAGCTTTCCGTTCAGTGCGCCGGCGGCTACTGCTCATCTCCACGCTGACACGAAGTACAAGGACCGCTGATGCTTTGGGTAAAAACGTTTCACATCGTTCTGATTGCTTCCTGGTTTGCCGGCCTGTTCTATCTGCCGCGCATCTTCGTCAATCTGGCGATGGAGACGGAACCCGCCGCCACGGCGCGCCTTCTGACGATGGCGCGCAAGCTGTTCCGCTTCATGACGTTTATCGCGGTGCCGGCACTCGCTTGCGGTCTGTGGCTGTGGCTCGCGGTCGGTATCGGACGCGGACAGGGCTGGATTCACGCGAAGGTCGGTGTGGTGGTGCTGCTGATCATTTATCACGCGTACTGCGGGGTGTTGCTGCGGACGTTCGAGCGTGGTGAGAATCGGCGCTCGGATAAGTGGTATCGGATGTTCAATGAACTGCCGGTGTTGGGGATGCTGGCAGCTGTCGCGTTGGTTGTTATTAAGCCGTTTTAATAAATAGGAATTCTCCTATTTATTTTTATTGTTCAGGTTTGTTTATCCATCTGCGTGGTGTTTAACATCGCGCGGGATGTGATTCAATAATCGAATGTTGGGTGGTTGGCATTCGTCAAGAAGTGTTGATCTAATCTGACTGTTTTCGCGTCAATCTCTTCCCGTCAAAGTGTTTCCATACTAGGTGATTCGTTCAGGTTATTCTTAGTCTGAGCGTGATATCGCTCGTGCGCTTGCGCTGAGTCCCTCTGTGTGTCCATTCTCTGTCGGCCTTGCGCAGCGGGCGGCTTCCTGTTCGGTGGTCCTATTTTTGTCAATTTTTCGTAGGAGCATTCCTATCGTCATCCAGATTTAAGAACTGTCCGATTAGTTTAAGAATTGCCCGGCCATATAGTTGTTCCATTCCAGAAGGATTGATGGGATGGTCAAAAAATGCCAATTGCGACGACCCTGTTTTTAATCCTTCTACTACTCAGTGACGCGCGCAGGACCTCGGTAAGACACCTCCCGCGACATCAAAACCCGAAACTGATATTCAGAAGGATGAAATCATGAACAAGTCGTACAAGAGCGTATGGAATGAAAGCGCTGGAGCGTGGGTAGCCACGCAAGAAAATGCAAAGGGGCAAGGAAAGAAGAGCCGAAGCGTTAGGGCTGCTGTGTCAACTGCTGCTGGGCTTGCAATGGCGATGGGGGCGTCGGTGGCCAATGCCGGGGTCATAGCCAACTGCAACGGAACGACATCAAGTATGGCTAGCTATTCAAGTCTTAATAATTCAGCTTGGGGCTTAAACAATGCCGTCGTTGCGGGCTGCTCGGGCGGAAATGGCGTTATTCTCAATGAGGATACGGGTAATTCAGGCCAAACGACCGGTAAGGCATGGTTGGCCGTGGGCAGTACGAATTCAATGAGTTCAGGAACAGTTACCCTTTACGGTCCTAGCGGAATCGCGCTAAACGGAGCCACTACGACATCCGGGTTGGCGACCTTCAAGGCCGGCGCCGATATGTCCAACACAAAGATCACCAATGTGGCGGCAGGCGCGGTTTCATCGACGAGCACGGAAGCGGTGAACGGCTCACAGCTGTGGACGACGAACCAGAACGTCGCCGCGCTGAACGCATCGGTTGGCCTGATAAAACAGGACGCGACGAGCAATGCGATTACGATCGCGACCGCGACCGCGGGCACGACCGTGGATTTCACCGGCACGGCGGGCGCGCGTCAATTGAAGGGTGTAGCGGCGGGTGTCGCGAATACTGACGCAGTGAATATTGGGCAGTTGAAGACCGAGGGTCTCACGACGGACGCGAGCGGTAACGTCACCAACGCGTTCATCGCCTATAACGATGCGACCAAAGGTAAGGTCACGCTGGGCGGTGGTAACGCCGGCACGACGATGACGAACGTTGCGGCAGGCGCGCTGTCGGACTCGAGCAGCGATGCGGTGAACGGCTCGCAGCTGTACACGACGAACCAGAACGTTGTGCAGAACAGCAACGACATCGCCAAAAACACGTCGGATATCGCTCAGAACACGAGCGACATTTCGAAGAGCGCGGGTGATATCGCGCAGAACGCATCGGACATCGCCCAGAACACGAGCGATATTGCGAAGAACGCAGGCGACATCACGAACATCGATTCGCGGGTGACCAATGTTGAAGGTTCGGTGAGCAACATCACGAACCAGATCAACAACGGCGAACTGGGCC
>NZ_JALPRH010000042.1:0-45152 GCF_030464795.1 Paraburkholderia sp. SECH2 | reverse complement strand
TCGACGCGGGTAGTGCCGCGATCCAGGTCGGCTACGAAAGCGCCTCGCAGTTCAGCCGCGAGTACAGCCGTCTGTTCGGCGCGCCTCCCCAGCAGGACGTGAGGCGGCTGCGGCTGTCGTGATGCGCACGTAACGGCGACAGCTTTAATACGGTCTACGGAGTCGCGATATTGCCGCTTTCAGGCACGTGATCCCATGCCTGCTCGATTGCCTGGAGCGCGCTCAACACGATCGACCGGTTCAGCGCTGCTGCAAGCACCCCATCGCGCTCCGAATACGCCTCGCAAAGTCGCTGATGATCGGCGCATGAGCGCTGCAAACGTCCCGGCAACGACGTACTCAAACGACGCAACCGGTTGGTGCGCATGCGCATCGAGTCCAGCACTTCCTTGAAAATGCCGTTACCGCACACCCGGAGTTCCTCGTCGCGAAACGCGACGTTCGCCCAGAAATAGCCGTCTACATCGCCTCGCGCGGCAACTTCGGCGAGACGGCGATGAGCGTCCCAGAGCGATTGGATGTCGGCGTCGGTCGCGTGTTCGACAATCGCGGCCGACACCTGTGCGTAAAGAATCGCGCGCAATTGATAGATCTCGCGCACGTCCTTCAGCTTGACTGCCGACACGCGCGGGCGGTGGCGCGGCGACCAGTCGACCAGTCCTTCGCGGCTCAACACGAACAGCGCCTCGCGCACCGGTGTGCGACTGACGTTGAACCGTTTCGCGAGATCGACAGAGTTCAGATCGTCGCCGGGCAACAGTCGCCCCTCGATGATTCCGCGCGCCACCCAGTCGACGATCTCCGTGACCGGCGGCGATTCGGTGCCCTCTTCTATCCTGCTTCTGTCGACATTCTGGCTCATCACAACTCCTCATTCGATCGGGATGGCTGCCGCGCCACCAAACCAACTCTACCAAACGGTGCCGACTCGCCCCCTGCCTCAAGGACGGCAGGTCTTTCTCATCTCCATCAAAGTGAGCACAGTTGGCGTACGTTTTGCCAAAATCCAGCGTAATATTTGACTAGACCGCCAAAAGTGTCGACACTAAGGTCCCGACACAATGCCATAAAAAGCCACGGAGACGCCATGTTCATGGACGGAGACTTCATATCGGCACGTCGCCGGCTGCTGCGATCGGCGGGCGCGCTGGCGGCGCTATCGATCATGCCGCTGCGCGTCGCCAGCGCGGCAAACGAGGACGGCAATGAGGCCGCGAAAGGCGCCGATATCACCGGCCAGCTCGCGCGTTACATGGTGTCGACGCGCGATACGCCGCTGCCCGAGGCGGCGATGGTCGCCTGCAAGCAGCGCATCCTCGATACGTTCGGCGCAATGGTTTCTGGCGCGCGGATGCGGCCCGGCATGATGGCCTCGAACTACGTGCGCGAATTGGGTGGCGAACCGCAGGCATCGGTGATCGGCTCGTCGTTTCGCACGACGACCGTCAACGCAGCGCTGGCCAACGCCATGTGCGCACACTCCGACGAAACCGATGACTTCGAGCCGGTGACAAAGGCGCATCCCGGCAGTTCGGTGGTGCCGGCGGCCCTCGCGGTCGGCGAACATCAGGCACAAAGCGGCGAGGCAATGATCCGTGCTGTCGCACTCGGATACGATCTCGCCTGTCGGCTGTTGATGGCACTCGGGCCCGATCTCGTGAGAGGCTCGCATCGGAGTGCCGAGGGCACCGCTTCGACGTTCGGCTCGCTCGGTGCAGCGGCATCGATGGCGAGGCTCGACGAAACCCAGATGCGCTATGCACTTTCCTACTCGGCGCAACAGGTGTCGGGACTATGGAGCTGGGTCAAGGACAAGGACCACATCGAAAAGGCCTTCGATTTTGCCGGCATGGGTGCGCGCAACGGCGTGACGGCAGTCGGCATGGTTCGGTCGGGTATGACCGGCGTCTACGATGTGCTTGATGGCACGCACAACCTGTTCATCGCGCTATCGACGAAGCCGAACCCGCAAGCCATGCTCGACGGACTCGGCACCCGCTTCTACGTGACCGAAACGGCCATCAAGACTTACTCGGTCGGTTATCCGATCCAGTCGCCCCTCGACGCGTTGCTGAGCCTGCGCAAGCAGTACGGCCTGACGCCGGATAACGTGCGCAGCATCGTCGTCCGGATTCCGTCGGACGCGGAAGGCATCGTCGGCGACAGTGCGATGCCCGACGTCAACTGTCAGCACCTGGTGGCGCTCGCACTGGTCAAAGGCGCGGTGTCGTTTCGCGACAGTCACGATGTCGCGTTGATGCACGATCCAGTGATCGTCGCGCAGCGCGCGAAAGTCACCGTGCAACCTGACCAGTCGTTGATGGACCCCGCCGCGCCGCGCGGCGCCAAAGTAGAAGTCACGCTGACGGATGGCCGCACCGTAGACCACTTCACGCGCTTTCCGCCCGGCACGAAGGAGAACCCGCTGTCCACCGAGGCCGTCAACGCGAAAGCGCGCGATCTGATGGCGCCCGTACTCGGCGCGGCGAAAACCGCCAGGCTGATCGAGAGAATTAACCACCTGGAGACGCTTAAGGACATTCGCGAACTCAGGCCGTTGATCACGACATGACGTGTCCTTGCGCGAGCTCATCCAACATCCAACAAGCCTTGAAGGTGAAAACTGCCGTCCAGGCTATCGAATATCGAACCTGAAGGAGACAATTTTCATGTCTACGATCGACCGGCGTCATTTTCTGAAAACAGGTGCTGTGGGCGCCTTGGCATCGGCGGCCGCCAGCAAGGTGGTATTCGCTCAAGCGCCAGACGCAGCCAGTGCGCCCCCCGTGCCTGCGCCCACCAACGGCGACGCCGCACACCCGCCGAAAGTCACGCGCATCCTCGCGGAGTTTATTGTCAAGACTGGTTATCAGGACTTGCCCGCTCAGGTCCGTAAGGAGGGCGTGCGGACATTGATGAACTGGGTCGGAGTCGCTGTCGGTGGTTCGCATGACGAAACCGTGGATCGCGCAGTGGCGGCGCTCACACCGTTTTCCGGGGCGCCGCAGGCAAACCTGCTTGGCCGTACCGAGCGCTTCGACATCATGAACGCGGCGTTTATCAACGGCGTCAGCAGTCACATTTTCGATTACGACGATACCCATCTGAAGACGATTATTCATCCGGCTGGTCCAGTCGTATCCGCCATTCTGGCGTACTCACAGTATCGTCCAGTGTCGGGCAAAGACTTTCTGAATGCGCTCGTGCTCGGCGTGGAAACGGAATTGCGCATCGGCAATGCCGTATATCCGAACCACTACGATGTCGGCTGGCATATCACGGGCACGTGCGGTGTATTCGGTGCGGCGGCGGCGACCGGCAAACTCATGGGCTTGAGCGTTCAGCAAATGATCTGGGCACTGGGCCTCGCCGCGTCGCAGCCGGTCGGGCTGCGGGAATCTTTCGGCTCGATGAACAAGAGCTTCAACCCAGGACGCGCGGCCACCGATGGTATTTTCGCCGCGCTGCTGGCAGGCAAGGATTACACCAGTTCGGACGGCATGATCGAAGCGAAACGGGGATGGGCGAACACCATCAGCACCAAACAGGACTACCGCGAAATCACCGAGGGCTTAGGCTCCCATTACGAGTCGACGTTAAACACTTACAAGCCTTTTGCGTGCGGCATCGTGATCCACCCGGCGATCGACGCAGCAATCCAGCTTCGCAATCAATACCATCTGAAAGCTGAGCAGATCGACCGTATCGATTTGCGCGTGAATCCTCTCGTCATCGAACTAACCGGCAAGAAGACCCCGCAGATCGGCCTCGAGGGCAAGTTCAGCATCTATCACGCAGTGGCGATTGCCGTGATCGACGGAGCAGCGGGTGAAAAGCAGTTCAGCGACGCGAAAGTACGTGACCCGATGACGGTGGCACTGCGAGAGAAGGTAAATACCATCATCGACCCGGCGGTCAAACCGGAGCAGGTTGACATGACCATCACGCTAAAGGATGGGCGCAAGCTGCATAAATTCATCCAGCACGCGATCGGCAGCACCGAAGTGCCGATGACCGATCAGCAACTCGAGAAGAAATTCTCGGATCTGACCGAAGGCATTCTCTCGCCGGATCGAACACGCAAGCTGATCGACACGTGCTGGCAAGTCGAGCAGCTGAACAGCGCCGGCGAAATCGCCCTGTCCGCGCTACCGCAGTAACTGAAAAGGCAGCCAAAAGCGCTCAGCGACGCCAAATCCTTGGCACTCGTCGGGCGCCCGTTTCACCGCTCATCAAACCGCCGCACGATATCGCCCATCAGATTGCGCAACCAAACGTTGCCCTCGTCCTGATCGAAATGCTCGTGCCAATGCATCGTGACGGCCGCCATCGGCAACGTAACCGGCAACTCGTAGAGCTGAAACCCGCCATCACGATTGAAAATCTGCGCAAGACGCCGCGGCAGCGTCGCGAACAGATCGGTCACGGCCAGCACGCTCGGCAAGGCCACGAAATGCGGTAGCTCCAACGCAATATGCCGGCCCACACCTTGCGCACGAAACGCATCGTCGAGTGCATAGTGGCTGTGCTCGACCGACGTGATCTGCACGTGCGACGCGTCCAGAAACGTCTTCATGGCCAGTTCTTTCGTGCGTGGCAGGCCGCGCCGTTTGCGTGTCATGCAAACGTAAGTCTCTTCGAACAGGGCCTGATGACGCGTGCGCGCGGTCAAGGTCGGCAGATTGCCGATTGCAAAATCGAGCCGGCTGGCGCGCAACGCATCTTCGATTTCTTCCACCGGCAGCGGCTCGATGCGCAACTTCACGCGCGGCGCCTGCCGGTGCAACGCCTCGCAAATCGGCGGCAAGTACGCCAACTCGCCCGCATCGGACAGCGATAAGCGAAACGTGCGCGTACTCGCCGCAGGATCGAAATGCTCCGCGTAACGCAGCGCCTCACGCACCGTATCCAGCGCCCGCGCGACGATGCCCGACAGTTCGAGCGCGATCGGCGTGGGCTGCATACCGGCGCGCGTGCGAATAAACAGCGGATCGTCGAACAGGGTTCGCAAACGCCCCAGCGAGTAACTGATTGCCGGCTGCGACAGCGCAAGCCGCTGACCGGCCCGCGTGAGGCTGCGCTCCTCGACGATCGCCTGGAAAACGCGTAGCAGATTGAGGTCGACGTGGTCTAGCGAATTCATCTAGATATCCATGAGATTGATTTTATATTTTATTTTAGATCAATTTGACGCATATCAGTCGCTCAGCGAGACTTTGCTCCATCGACCACCCCACCTACACCACGATGAGCGATTCCTCATATCAGACCGTCGACGCGAGCGCCTTGTATCAGCGCGCGCAGTCCGACCGCGTCGCCCCCTCGCTGTACTACGACCCGGCGGTCTTCGAAACCGAACTCGAGCGCATTTTCTACAAGACGTGGATCTGGGTAGCGCACGAAAGCGAACTGCCGAATCCGGGCGACTTCCGCACCACCACGATCGGCCGTCAGCCGGTGATCGTGGTGCGCGACAAGAGCGGCGCCGTCAACGTGCTGCAGAACCGCTGCCGCCATCGCGGCGCGACGGTCTGCGAACAGCACAAGGGCAATGCGAAAGGCTTCACGTGCCCGTATCACAGCTGGACGTATGGCCTCGACGGCGCATTGCGCGCACTGCCCTATGGCGACGGCTATGAAGGCGTGATCGACAAGACCGAGTTGCCGCTCGCCAGCTTGCGCGTGGGGATCTATCAAGGTCTGATTTTCGCGAGCTTTAATCAGGAGATCGAGCCGCTCGAAGATTTCCTCGGCGGCGCCAAGCCGTGGATCGACCTCTTCATGAAGCAAGGCGCGGGCTATCCTATCAAAGCCAACGGCGAACATCGCTTCCGCTTTAACGGTAACTGGAAGATCCAGCTCGAAAACACCACCGACCTGTATCACTTCCCGGTCGTCCACAAGTCGTGGATGAAATCGATCGACGACGAAACCGCCGCGGCGATCACGAGCTTCATGACAAGCGACGAAGCCTTCTGCCGCTCACTCGGCAACGGCCATAGCCTCGCCGTGCTGGTGCCGGAACTCGTCGATCTCGACAAGGATGACGGCGCGCCCATTCCCGAACGCTTCCAGGAACTCGCCGCCACGCTTGGCGAAAAGCATACGCCCGACGAGGTGCGCCGCATCGTGCGCTCGCTGATGGGCGTCGGGTTCAACCTGAATCTGTTTCCGAACCTTGCACTCTCGATGGCGTTTTTCCGCGTGCTGCGGCCCATCTCCGCAAACGAGACGGAAATCCGTCACGTCGCCCTTGCCATGGACGGCGGCCCCGACGAAGCGAACCGCGTGCGTCTGCGTATTCACGAGCACTTCCAGGGCCCATTCGGTTTCGGCAGCCCGGACGACGCCGAAGCATGGGAACGCGTGCAGCGCGGCTCGCATGCCGGCCCCGATCTGCCGATCCTCGTGAACCGCGGCCTGAATCGCGAGAGCACCGCGCCGAACGGCGAAAAGACCGCCCACGCTACCGACGAAACCGGGATGCGGGAAGCGTACGCGCAATGGCGCACGATGATGGAGCAAGCATGATGGATGACAGGAACACGCTGTTCTCGCAGAAGACCTTTGCCGGCGCGATCGAACTGATCTGGCGGGAAGCCGAACTGCTGGACCGCAAGGACTATCACGCGTGGCTTTCGCTGTGGGACCCGGCAGGCTTCTACGTGGTGCCGATCGATCACGACACCACCGATTTCGCCGCCACGCTGAACTACGCATACGACGATCAGGACATGCGCGAAAAGCGCGTGCAACGCATGACGTCCGGCTATTCGGCCTCGGCGAGCGACGCCGCCCGCACCGTGCGCACGGTCTCGCGTTTCACGCTGTCGAGCGATACGAGCGACGAGGTCGAGGTGAGCTCGGCGCAGGTCATCGTCGCGTACAAACGCGGCAAGTCGACCCTGTTCGCGGCGGATCTCACGCATCGCATCAGTTTCGCGAGCGGCGAGCCACGCATCGTGCAGAAGGTGATCCGCCTGATCGATTCGACCGAGGCGCTCAGCGCGATCGGGTTCCTGCTGTGAACTCTCGAAACGCAAGCGAAGCAAAACAATGCCCACACTAGAGGTTTATCTACCGGCCGGCCACGCAGAAGCGCGTAAAGCGCAACTGATTGCCGGTCTCACTCAGGCCACTGTCGACGCGATCAGCGCACCCGCCGAATCGGTGCGAGTTCTGCTGAGTGAATTGCCGCCGCACGATTTCGGCATCGGCGGCTCGAGCGCAGCGGATCGTGCAGGCAGCCGCGCATCGCTGCTCGTGATCGTCGCGATCCTGATTGCGGGCCGCACGCCCGCGCAAAAGACCGCGCTGATCGCCATGCTCAGTGAAACGAGTGCTGCTGTGCTCGACTCGCCGCTCGACGCCACCCGCGTGATGATCAAAGACATTCCGAATACCGACTTCGGTATCGGCGGCCAGACCGCGAAGTCACTCGGGCGCTAGCGTCCCTTCCCCCCACAAGCGAACCAGCGAGCACGACGATGCCAAACGACACGCTTTCTCCCTCGGCCGTATCAGCCGCCACGCCAGCGGCGCCTGCGACCTCGCGGACACTGCGGCGGATCATCGTCGCCTCCGTGATCGGCAACGCGCTCGAGTGGTATGACTTTTTTCTGTACGGCACGGCCGCGGCCCTGATCTTCGGGCCGTTGTTCTTCCCGCTGCACGGCGACCCGCTGATGGGCACCCTCGCCGCGTTTGCGGGCTTCGCGATCGGCTTCCTGGCGCGGCCGCTAGGCGGCATCGTGTTCGGGCACATCGGCGACCGGCATGGCCGCAAACGCGCGCTCGTCGTGACGCTGATGATGATGGGCGTCGCGACCTTCGGCATTGGCCTGTTGCCGACGTTCTCGCAGATCGGTTTCCTCGCGCCTATCGCGCTCATCTGTTTGCGGGTCGTGCAAGGCATCGCATCCGGCGGCGAATGGGGCGGTGGCGTGCTGCTCATCAGCGAGAGCGCACCGGCGAATCGCCGTGGCTACTACGCATCGTTCAGTCAGTTGGGCGTGGCGGGAGGCTTCGTGCTGTCGGCGGCCGCGTTCTATCTGGTGCAGCGGCTGCCAGTAGAGAGCTTCATGTCGTGGGGCTGGCGCCTGCCGTTTCTCGCTAGCGTGCTGATCTTCGGCGTAGGTGTCTATATTCGCCGAAGCCTGCCCGAGAGCCGCGACTTTACCGCGGCCAAACCGAAGCACATGCCGGTGCTGACCGTGCTGCGCAATCACCCGAAGCAGGTATTGCAGGCCATGGGGCTGCGTATCGCCGAAAACGGCGGCACGTATATCTTCCTTTCGTTCGTGCTGGTGTACGGCAAGACGATCGGTGTGCCGGTCTCGGTGATGCTCGGCGGCGTGATGCTCGCGATGTTGCTCGAACTCGCCACGATCGTGCTGTGGGGGCGGCTATCGGATGTGATCGGCCGGCGGCCGGTGTATATGATCGGCGCGCTCGGCCTCGTCGTGATCGCGTTTCCCGCGTTCTGGCTGATCGATACGCATGAACCGTTGCTGGTGTTCCTCTCGCTCGCATTAGGTTTGCCCTTCTGCCACGCCGCGATGATCGGTACACAGCCCGCGCTGATGGGTGAACTCTTTCCCACCGAGGTCCGCTATTCGGGCATGGCGCTAGGCCATGAAATTGCCTCGGTGTTTTCCGGCGGACTCGCACCTCTCGTCGCTATCGCGCTGTATTCGAAGTTCCATGCGCCCTGGCCAGTCGCGTTGATGCTGATCGGCTTCGGCCTCATCACCGCGATCACACTCGTGACCATTCCGAAGAACATCAACACGGCGCATGACTGAAATGCGATCAGCCGGCGGGAGCGGCCACAATCGGCAGCGTGAAGCTGCATTGAAGCCCGCCCTGCCGCGCCGGTTTGGCCCAGATTTCGCCGCCATGCCGCGTGACGATGTTTTTGCACAGCGACAAACCGATGCCGTTGCCGCCCGCCTTCGACGAAGAAAACCCGTCGAACAGGCGGCCGTGCGCTTCAGCAGGCACGCCCGGGCCGTTGTCGATGACCTGTACGAGCGCGTATTTTCCGCGCAGGCTGGTGACGAGGCGCAATTCACCGCGCCGCGCAGCGGCATTCAGGCATTCAGTCAGCGCCTCGATCGCGTTGAAGGCCAGATTCAGCACCACCTGGCCAATCAGCACGCGCTCGCAATACACCGGCAAGACTTCCGGTGCCTGCTCGATCGTGACCGCAACGCCTGCGTCTCTCGCGCGCAATTCGATGAAGTATGCGACGTCCGCGACGACGTCTCGCAAGTCCGCCTGGGTCTCGCTCGGCTCCCGCTTGACAATGTAATCGCGCACGCTCTTGATGATCACCGCCGCGTGCTCGGCCTGGCGATCAGCGCTGCGCAGGCCCCACAATGCATCGTCGATGGGACCGGGTTGGCCGAGCCGCAGAATCGCGCCCTCGATGAAATTGCGCACCGCGGCGAGCGGCTGACTCAACTCGTGCGCGATGGCGGTCGCCATTTCGCCCATCGCGTTGTAGCGCCCCGCGTATTCCAGCAGCCGTGCCTCGTTACGGCGCGCCTCTTCGATAGCCACTTCGTCCGTGATGTCGCGAAAGTGCAGGAGGCGGCCGTTGAGGTCGTCTTCGATCTCGATTCGTCGGCAGGTGATGCGCAACCAGCCCGGCGTGCCGTCGCGGCGCGTGATGCGATAACGCTGCGGTGGCGAAGGCTGGATGCGCGGTGCGGTGGCGAGCTGTTCGAGCAGCCGGTCGCGATCCGGCTCGCTGCAATAGTCGAGCACGTCGCCCATCGGCGCGCCCTCTTCCAGACCCAGCACACGCCGTCCGGATTCGCTGACGAACTCCACTTCGCCCGCGGGCGTCAGTACGGCCACGCCCTCACCCAGATCCTGCATGAACTCGCGCAGCCGCGACTCATAGCGCCGCAGCGTTTGCTTGAGCGTGTCCTCGACGCTGATGTCGCGAAACTGCACCATCACCACCGCACGCTCCTGCAAAGGCACGTAGGTTGCAATGGCTTCGGACAGCATGTCGGCGCCCGTGCGCGAACGGTAACACCACTCGTAGACCTGCGGACCTTCCGTGATCGCACGGTCCATGGCCCCGACGCCGATCTCGCGCCGATACTTCGGTACCGGCCGGGTCATGTCTTTCGCCTTGAGCGGCAGCATTTCCTCAAGCGTGAAACCGAGCGCCTCGCAAGCTGCCCGATTGGCCCACACGATCGCCTTCGTTTCGGCGTCGTGCAGCAGCACGCACAGCGTCAGCGCGTCGAGCAGGCGGTGGAAATCTTCTTCGGCGGGGAAATTCATCGGGCGAGGCTGCACAAAAGTTCGATCGCGTACGTGGAGGAACATAACACCAGTCGGCATGATTCGCGTCTGAAGATTTCTTTAGATACCCCCGGCGCCGTACCTAAAAACACGTCTTGCGTCCCAATTGAAGCGTTCTTTTTGCATTTCTAGACTGGCTTCACCCTGCACGCGCCGTCGTCGGCGTCTTTGCCCGCGACCGAAACGTGCCTCGTGTTCCAGCCGATAACGAATCAAGGAGATGCCCCCGCCATGTCAGACACCGCCATCGACACTGTTGCCGCCGTCGCAGAAGCCAGCCGCGATGCAGCGCGCTTGCCGCTCGCCGACGTCATCGTCGAAATCGCCGCACGGCGCGAAGAGTTCGATCGCCTCTCGCATGTGCCGCGCGATGTCATCGCCAAACTCAAACGCGCGGGTGTGTATCGCGCGGCAACGCCTAAGCGTTTTGGCGGCGATGCGCTCGCGCCTACCGCGTTTCTTGACATGATCGAACGTATCGCGGTAGCGGACGGCTCAGCCGCCTGGGTCGCGAGCTTCGGCTCGGCGAACGTGTATCTCGCGGCCTTGCCGCTGGCCACTCAGGCGCAGATCTACGCCGACGGTCCCGATCAGGTGTTCGCAGGCGGTCTCTTCCCGGTACAAGCCGCTCAGCCTGCCGACGGCGGCTGGCGCGTGAACGGTACGTGGAAATTCGCGAGCGGCTGCAAGGGCGCGGATTGGCTTGGCGTGGGGATTGGCGCGGCCGGCCCAAGCGCTGGCGCGCCCGGCAAACCGCGCACCGCCGTGTTCCGCCCGCATCAGGTCGAGATCGTCGAGAACTGGGACGTGGTCGGCATGCAAGGCACCGGCAGTCACGACCTGCGCGTTACCGATCAGTTCGTCACCGACGACTGGACCTTCGTGCGGGGCGGCGAACCGTGCGTGGACGAACCGCTGTATCGCTATCCGACCATCGCCTACGCGGCGCAAGTGCTGGCCGTCGTCAACCTCGGCCTCGCACGCGCGGCGCTCAATGTCGCCAACCAGATGGCCGGCGGCCGCAAGACGACAACCGGCGCGCCACAACTCGCCGACCGCGCGTACTACCGGATCGAACTCGCGAAAGCCGAAGCCCAATTGCGTTCGGCCCGCGCATTCTTCTACGACACCACTGACGACGTCTGGCAATCGATCCTCGCCGGCAACCCCGTTACACCCGAGCAGACCAGCCTGCTGCGGCTCGCCGCGACGCAGATCGCTCGCGAAGGCGCCGACGTCGTGCAGCGCGCCTACCGGCTCGGTGGCACGATGGCGATCTATCGCTCGCATCCGCTGCAACGCCTGGTGCGCGACGCGATGGTGGTCACCCAGCACGCGTTCCTCGGCGAAGGTAACTTCGACGGCGCCGGTGCGGTGTTCGTCGGCGTGCCGCCGATTCCGGGCTACCTGTAAGCTATTTTCTGATTTTGTTGATTTTGCCGTTCAAACGATTTCATGGAGAACCACACAATGTCCGATAACCCGAACCTGCCCTTGCGCGTTCTGTTCTGCTGCGGCGTGACGCAGAATTTCTTCGACTTGCCGCGCGAGAAAATCGGCGAAGTCTGGCAGGCTTACGGCAAGATGCTGGCTGCCGTCGAATCGATGGACGGCGTCAACGTGCTCGGCATCATGGACGACGATCGCCTGACCGTCGGCAATGCCGACAACTCGCCGTGGACCTTCTACATCATGGCCGACGTGCGCGACTTCGATACCGCCGTGGCGGTGTGCAATCTGTATCGCACCACGCCGGTCGGCGAATACAACCTGTGGCGGTACGGCAAGATCGAAGCGCGCGTTGGCCGCGCGCTGCAAGTGCCGCCGCAACACGCCAACGCGGCTTGAACGCGCCGGAGCACGATGCGATGAACGAGAACCCGGATACGCTTGCCAAGTTGACCGAACGGCTTGCCGCGCTCGAAGCCGAATCCGCCGTGCGCCGCACGATGGCGCGCTATATGGCGCTCTGCGACGTGCCCTCGGGGGCGCTCGAGGGCGAGACGCTTGCGGCCCTCTTCGCTGCCGACGCGATCTGGGAAGGCATCGGCCCGCAGTACGCGAGCAAGTTCGGCCACCTCACAGGTCACGCGGAAATTCTCGCGATGCTCACGCGCTACTTGCCGCCATCGCCGCATTTCTCGGTCAACGTGCATTTCCTCACGTCGGAAACCATCGAGGTGCGGGGCGCAAGCGCGAAAGGCCGTTGGATCATGCTGCAAGCGTCCGGCTATGTCGACGCGCAAGCTGAGTTGATCTCGGCGCGCCTCGACGTGGATTTCGCACCCGCCGACAATGGCCACGATTGGCTCATCACGCACTTTCGCACCGAACGCCTTTTCGATGCGCCCTGGCAAGTCAACGCAAGGAAACCGAACCCATGAACGAGTTTATCCAGACTTTGTCGTTAGGCGGCACAGGCCCCAGCATCGCGATCAAGGACACGATCGATATCGACGGCTATGCGACCACGGCGGCGAGCCGTGCGTTGGCCGACGCACCACCCGCGCAGCAGCACGCGGAAGTCGTGGAGCGCTTGCTCGATGCCGGCTGGCACATCGTCGGCAAGGCGAATATGCACGAGCTCGCGTTCGGCATGACGGGTATCAACGATTACACCGGCACACCGCAAAATCCCCAGGACGCCTCGCGCATTCCTGGCGGCTCGTCGAGTGGATCGGCGGCGGCCGTTGGTTTGAAGCTTGCGGATGCCGCGCTTGGCACGGACACCGGTGGTTCGATTCGCGGCCCCGCCGCGTGTTGCGGCGTAATCGGTTTGAAGCCGACTTTTGGACGCGTCTCGCGGCGCGGCGTCGCACCGCGTGAATCGACGCTCGATTGCGTCGGGCCGTTCGCGCGCGAGATGCAAATGATCGTCGCCGCGATGCAGGCGATCACCGCCGACTTCGACACGCAGGCGGCCCAAGTTTCAGGAAGCGGCGCGTGGAACGTCGGTATCGTGCAGGTCGACGCAGCGCCGGAAATCCTTAAAGCCGTCACGCGCGCCGCGGACCAAGCCGATTGCACCGCTCGCACGCTGGAACTCGCAGGGCTTGCCGCAGCCTTCGAAGCAGGCCTCGCGATCATCAACGTAGAAACTTTTCATGCGTTCGGCCATCTCGTGGCAAGCGGCAAGCTCGGCGCCGATCTCGACGCACGGCTGCGCGCCGCTGCGAATACAACCGCGGCGCAATGCGAGGCGGCAGAGTCGGTGCGTCGGCAATTCACAGCCGCTGTCGATCACGCGCTTGAAAGCGTGGACGTATTGATTCTGCCCACACTTTCCGCGCTGCCGATCACGCTCGACGAGGCACGCGGCGGCACCTCCGTCATCGCCATGTCGTCGTTGATCCGGCCGTTCAATCTGAGTGGCCATCCGGCACTGAGCTTGCCCTTGCCTATCGATGGCTCGCCGCTCAAGGCCGGCTTGCAGATCGTCGGACGCAAAGGGGCGGATGAGCAGGTGTGCGCGATTGCGGCGCGATTTGAAGCCGCTCTTATCTCGGAGTAAAAAGCAATGCAGAAAAGAGTCGTACTCGTCACCGGCGCCGCGCGTGGTCTTGGCGCCGCGATTGCCACACGCTTTCATGCAGCGGGTTATGCGGTCGCCATCGGCGACATTGCGTTCGATGCCGCACAGGCCCTCGCCCGCGATCTGAGCGCGGACGGCTCGAGCGCCTTCGCACTGAATCTCGACGTCACCTCGAAGAGCGCATTCGAATCCGCACGCGATGCGATCCTGCAACGCTGGGGCCGCATCGACGCGTTGATCAACAACGCGGGCGCATCCAAAGTCGTATCCGTGATGGAGATCACCGCCGAGCAATTCGATCAGGTGATCAACGTGAACCTGCGTAGCGTGCTGTTCGGCTGCCAGGTGTTCGGCCAGTATTTCGCCGACGCCGGCGCGGGCCGCATCGTCAATATCGCCTCGCTGGCGGGACAGAACGGCGGATCGGCCACCGGCGCGCACTATGCCGCAGCAAAAGGCGGTGTCATTACATTGACCAAGGTGTTCGCACGTGACCTCGGCGCAGCGGGCGTGACCGTCAATGCAATTTCGCCTGGGCCGATGGATCTGCCGATCGTGCACGAGAGCGTCGCGGCCGACAAACTGAAGGCGGTGATCGCCAACATTCCGGCGGGACGTCTGGGCTCAGCGGACTATGTCGCCGATGTCGCGGTCATGCTGGCTGCTGAGAACGCTTACTTTGCAAACGGCGCATGCTGGGATGTGAACGGCGGCCTGTTCATGCGTTAGTGCTCGACGCGGCCGCCTCCTGATCCCACACCGCCATTACGTCGCGCACCAGCATCGCGATAGACGCCGCGCCAAGTTTGTCTTTGATGCTTGCGCGATGCACGTCGACGGTCTTCACACTGATGGACAGATCGGAGGCGATACGCTTGCTGCCCTTACCGTCGATCACGCCGCGCAGCACTTCTTTCTCGCGTGCCGTGAGCGACGCCAGGCGCTTGCGTAACTCGCGCTGCTTCTGATCGGCAGCATGACGTTGCGACGCGAGTTTCAACGCACGCTGCACGCGATCGAGCATCTGCTGCGAGTTATACGGCTTCTCGACGAAGTCAATTGCGCCATTCTGCAAAGCCCGCACCGACATCGGAATGTCGCCATGACCGCTGACGAAAATGATCGGCAGCGTCGCACCTCGACGGTTCAACTCCGCTTGCACGTCGAAGCCGCTTTGCTCCGGCATGCGCACATCGAGCACGAGGCACGCGGGCACGTTCGGATCAAACGCGCTCAGAAATTCACTAGCGTTAGCAAAGCCCGCCGACTTCACGCCGACCGACTCGAGCAGCCAGGCGAGCGAGGTACGCATGCCGTTATCGTCGTCGACGATATAGACGATCGGTGCGAGGGACGGAGCGGACTGAGGCTGCTGGGACATGGCGTCTGTGGAACGGTTCGGGATGGGTGCAATTCGAAGCGTCTTGCGGGTTCATGATAACCAGTGGAAAAAGCGCTGCAAAGCGATAATTACCCTGTGGCGGCGATAAAAATCGCTCATACGCTGCACCATGCAGACAGGCATTGGGGAAACCTTTAGACGGACTGGGAAAGAGGCCTCTACGCGCACCGCTCGCGCTGATTTTTTTCCGCGCGTGGATTGATTACGCTTGAATCCAGATCCCTACCGCGCCCCAGGAACCCAGAACATGACACCGACCTCGCAAGTAACGCAAACGACTCCCGCCGCCGATCCTGACCTGGCAGCCAGGCAGCAATTCCGTCAGGCCATGGCGCATCTGTCCGCGGCCGTGAACGTCATCACGACTGCTGGTCCGCATGGACGCTGCGGCGTCACCGCGAGCGCCGTGTGCTCGGTGACCGATACGCCGCCCACGCTGCTCGTTTGCCTGAACCGCTCGAGCGCGATGCACGCCACCTTCGAACGCAACCGGCATGTTTGCATCAACGTACTGCCCGGTGAGCATGAACTGCTCGCGCGTCACTTCGCCGGCATGACGCAGGTGCCGATGGAGGAACGCTTTGGCTGGCCGATCTGGGACGACGGCACGCACGGCGTGCCGGTTTTGCGCGACGCACTCGCGAGTCTGCAGGGCGAGATCGTCGATCTGAAGGAAGTGGGTTCGCACTCGGTCATGTTCGTCAAAACCACCTGCATCAGCGTGCGCACGGATGGCGATGGCTTGATCTATTTCGATCGCAATTTCCACCGCATCAAGCGCTCGGCGTCGCATTGAGGTGCGACGGGAACGATTGAAACCAGCCGCGGCGCGTGGCCTGCTTAAATTACGCCCGCGCTATCGGTATCGAACTGAAACTGCGGCGCCGCCGCGACGGCTTCAACGAAACAGTCGATCAGATTAAGGGAATGGGCCGTTGGCGCTGGGTGTGGGTTGTCTCGATGTCGCCAATCCGAATACTTTGTTCTTTGGCAGCACGGGTGGTCCTGCGGCACAAGTTCTGAATTCCTCTTTTGCCTGCGTGGCGCTCATTGTCAGTGTTCTTAGGGCTTTGGCCTTTCCTTGCATTGTTAGTGGTCTATTAGTGTTGCCCCTGTGCGGGGCGGCACCTACTTCTCTTTGCCGGCTGCAAAGAGAAGTAGGCAAGAGAAAGCAGCTTAAACCGCTAATTCTAAGTGGGGCCCGTGGTCTGCCATGGGTAGTGGTGCATCTGGAATCCGTGTTCTCGCACATTCCGCGTTAGTGACAAGGGGCTCATCAGCTCCCACTCCGCACTGCGTGCGTCGCGGACGGGTCTGCATGGGAAACCACAGGCTTCGGTTCAAGTCTGCAGGGGGCCGTCGGCTTCGCCTCGGCGACGCGCTCCTGCATTCGCCCGAGAACCCCCGACGTCGGTGCCCCTCAATCACGGTCACAGCTGCGGCGGTGCAAGGGCGAGCCACGGCCCGGTGGCGAGGCGTAGACGTTAAAACGTAGCGGGTGGTTTTATGAACTGCTCTTCGGCGCGCGCAGCGCCGCCGGAAGTATGACGCCCTTGTCACTGGCGTATGCAGGGGCACGAACCCAGATTCCAGATGCACCACTACCCGCAGCAGACCACGGTGCCCACTTAGCATTAGCGGTTTGAGCTGCTTTCTCTTGCCTACTTCTCTTTGCAGCCGGCAAAGAGAAGTAGGTGCCGCCCCGCACAGGGGCAACGCTAATAGACCACTAACAAAACAAGGAAAGGCCAAAGCCCCAAGAACACTGACAAAAGCGCCGAGCAGGCACAAAAACCCCTACCGCATCGCCCGAAGCCACGCATACCAAGTCTCCATCCCTTCGCCGCTCTGCGCCGACACCTGCAGAATCTCAATCCCAGGATTGACCTTCCGGGCATAGCCAATACACTTCTCGACATCAAACCGCAAATACGGCAACAGATCGATCTTGTTCAACAACAACAACGAACAAGCCCGAAACATATGCGGATACTTGATCGGCTTATCCTCACCCTCCGTGACGGAAAGAATCAACACCTTGGCCCCTTCGCCAAGATCGAACAACGCGGGACACACCAGGTTGCCGACATTCTCGATCACCACAACCGAATGCATCGGCGGATCGAGTTGCGTCAGCGCCCGCGACGCCATCTCCGCATCCAGATGACACCCCGTGCCGGTATTGATCTGAACCACACGTGCCCCCGTGGCGCGAATGCGCTCGGCGTCGTTAAGCGTCGCCTGGTCGCCTTCAATCACCGTGAGCGGCAACGTCTCGCCAAGATCGCGGATCGTGCGCTCGAGCAAAGTAGTCTTGCCCGCGCCCGGTGAACTCATCAGATTCAGCGCGAGAATCGATCGCCCCGCCAGCCAGCCGCGATTGCGTTCGGCCAGCAACTGGTTCTTCGCCAGAATGTCCTGCTCCAAGGTGATTGACGTGACGTGCTCGCTCCCGTGGTTATGCGGGTGATCATGTGCATGGCTATGATCGTGCGAGTGGTCGCCGTCATGTGAATGCTCATGGGGATGGGAATGCGCGTGGACACCGTCGTGCGAATGCTCATGCTCGTGATGGTGCGGATACTGCGAGTCGTGTGAATGTGGCTGGCCGCGCACGTGCGAATGGCTCTGCGGATGCAGGTGCGCATGCCCCTGCTCATTGTCAGTCACTCGTCGATACGACGGTTCACGCGCGCCGGCTGCGGCGCCTTCTCGCTTAGCTTGCGATTGCGATTGCGCGTCCACCTGCGTCTGCGCCGCCTCCTCCGCATCCAGATCGGTCACCGCCGCGCCCTGCGTATTCGAGCATCCGCATGTCGTACACATCACACCACCTCCATCTGCCGGATCTTCAACTGCTGCCCCGAAATCAGTTCGAGATTGTCGCTCCCGCATTCGCACTGCCCAAACGGCACATCGACGTCGAGCGTCTCGCCGCACGCGAGGCAACGTGCCTGCCCAGGCATCTCGATGATTTCCAGAGTCGCGCCCTCCACGGCTGTATCTTTCGCGCAGACGTCGAAGCAAAACCGGATCGCGTCCGGCATCACCGCCGACAATCGCCCGATCTCCAGCGTCACCCTTCGCACGCGCGCGCCGTTGGCCTGTTCCGCACAAATCTCGACGACGCTGTTGGCAATGCTCAACTCATGCATGGCGCGCTCCTCCAGCGGTCAGCAGATGCGCGGCAGTTGCTCGCCCACCAGCATGTCGACGATGCGTTGTCCACCGAACGCGGTCTGCATGACGACAAGACCACCCGCGCCCGCCTCGCTCATCTCCACCGTACCGATTGCCGCCGCCTCGCGCCCCGCCGGATGCGCGCGCATGGCCGCGAGCACCCGCCCGGCTGCATCGGCGGGCACGACGGCCACCAGCTTGCCTTCGTTAGCCAGATACAGCGGATCGAGGCCGAGAATCTCGCACGCGCCTTTGACCTCCTCCCGCAACGGCAGGTCCGCTTCGCGCAGCCGTATCGTCACGTTCGAACTCTGTGCGAACTCGTTCAACACCGTCGCGACGCCGCCGCGGGTCGCATCGCGCAAACAATGAATCTGCGGACACGCATCGAGCATTGCCGCAATCAGGCCGTTGAGGGGGCAACAATCGCTTTCCACATCGGCTTCCAGGGCAAGCTGCTGACGTGCGACCAGAATCGCCGCGCCATGATCGCCGAGATAACCGTTGACGATCACGACGTCGCCGGGGCGTGCGTTGCGGGCTGAAATCGACACGTCGTGGCGCACCACGCCGATGCCGGCGGTGTTGATAAAGAGCTTGTCCGCGCAACCACGTTCGACCACCTTCGTATCACCCGTCACGATCGCGACGCCCGCTTCGAGCGCGACTCGCTGCATGCTCGCGGCAACACGCCGCAAGATATCGACGGCAAGACCTTCTTCGATCACCACCGCGCACGAGAGATATAACGGTGTCGCTCCGCACACGGCAAGATCGTTGACCGTTCCCGATACAGCCAGCGTACCGATGTCGCCACCTGGAAAGAACAGCGGATCGACTACGTAGCTATCGGTCGTAAACGCGAGACGGTCTCCATGCGTAGCAAGATCGGCGAGTGCGAAGACGGCCTGATCTTCCAGCGCCGCGAGCGTGGGATTGTCGAAGGTCGAGACGAATACGTCTTCGATCAGATCCCGCATCGCGCGGCCACCGCCGCCATGTGCGAGATTGACGGAAGCGTCGTGTATGCGGGCGACGCGGCGAGGCGCCGTGGGCTGTAGAGGGTCGGGCACGCGGTCGTTCATGAATGGCCTCGCGTGGCCGCCGTAGTGATCGTATCGTCAATCAGCGCAGGCGCATCAGGCACAACGGCCAAGCCGCTTGCGCCAAGGCACGCCTGGGCTGTCGCATCGGTTGATTTCGCGCTTTGCCGAGCAACGCGCCGCTCATCGATCCGCGATGTATCGATACGTCCATAGTTGTAGTAAGCTGCGCAGGCACCTTCGCTCGACACCATCAACGAGCCGAGCGGCGACTCCGGTGTGCAGGCGGTGCCGAACACCTTGCATTGATGCGGTTTGATGACACCCTTCAACACCTCGCCGCATTGACATGCTTTCGGATCGGCGATCTTCAGGTTCGGCACGTCGAACTTGCGCTCCGCGTCGAAACGGGCAAACGTCTCACGAACCCTGACGCCCGAGTGATCGATCGAACCCAGTCCACGCCATTCGAAGAACTCGCGCGTCTCGAACACGCGCATCACCGCCGACAAAGCCTGCGCATTGCCGCCCTCGGTCACGATCCGGCCATACTGGTTCTCCACCTCGCAGCGCCCTGCTTCGATCTGCCGCAACACCATCCACATCGATTGCAATATATCGAGCGGTTCGAATCCCGCCACCGTGATCGGCTTGCGATAGTGCCGCGCGATGAAATCATAGGGCCGTGTGCCGATCACCATGCTGACGTGCCCCGGGCCAAGAAAGCCATCGAGATGCAAGTCGGGCGAATCGAGAATCGCCTTGATGGTCGGAATGATCGTGATGTGATTGCAGAACAGCGAGAAATTGTGGACCTTTTGCGCGTGAGCCTGCAGGACCGTCATCGCGGTGCTGGGCATGGTCGTCTCGAAGCCCAGGCCGAAGAAAATCACCTCCCGGTCCGGGTTTTGTTGCGCGATCTTCAAAGCGTCGAGCGGCGAATAGACCATCCGCACGTCCGCGCCGTCGGCTTTCGCTTTCAGCAGGCTCTTCTTCGAACCCGGCACACGCATCGCATCGCCGAAGGTCGTAAAGATCACTTCCGGGCGCTCGGCCAACGCAACGCAATCGTCGACGCGGCCCATCGGCAGCACACACACCGGGCAACCGGGACCATGCACGAACTCCACCGCATCGGGCAGCATTTGCTGAATACCGTAGCGGAAAATCGTATGGGTATGGCCGCCACACACTTCCATGATCTGCAGCGGCCGTTGTTTGGCGCGCTCAATGCGGGACACCAGCGCGCGGATCTCCTTCTCCAGCGTTTTCGCCTTGTGTGGGTCGCGAAACTCATCGACATATTTCATGGCGCACCTCCCTCCGCCGAGCTGGCCAGTCCAGCCGAACCGGCGAGGCCGCCGCGGTCGTCGGCGAGCAGCGTATGCACGAGGTCCCACAGAATGTGATAAATCGCGACGTGAGTCTCCTGCACGCGATGAATACTGTCGCTTTTCACCACGAGACAGTGATCGACCGCCGCACTGGCAGCCATGCGTCCGCCGTCGTGGCCTGACAGACCGATGGTCAGCAGGCCCATCTCCTTCGCTTTCGCAAAGGCAGTCAGCAGGTTTTCGGAATTTCCGCTGGTCGACACGCCGATCAGCGCGTCGCCACGCCGGCCTTGCGCCACCAGTTGCCGCACGAAAATATGGCTGAAACCGACATCGTTGCCGACAGCGGTCATCATGGCCGTGTCAGCTACGAGGTTGATGGCGGTGAGTGCCGGGCGACCCGTGGTCACCGGATGCAGAAATTCGACGGCAATATGCGAGGCGTCGCAGCTCGAACCGCCGTTGCCCATGGTGAAGAGCCTGCCGTCGCGGCGGTACATCTCCGCAATCGCGCGAGCGATCCGCACTACTGCCGGGCCGTTTTCGTCGAAGAAGCGTTGTTTGGTGTCGACGCTGTCCTGCGCCTTCAGACGCACTGACTCGAGCAACGCCGCGTCGAGCTTGTCCGCGTCCTGGCGTGCGCCGTGCAGGAACGGATACAACGCCTGCAGGGATTCATGTTCGGGCATGGCGGTCTCCGTTGGCTTCCGATCGGACGCTTAAGGCGCGCTGCGCAATTCTTCGCGCAGTTCGTCCTGCAGTTCGCCCACCTTGGCCATGTCGTCCATCTCGCCCTGCGCGACGCCCAGTTCGTGCAATAACGCGAGCGTGCGCGCCGCTTCCTGCTCGTCGAGCCGGCTCATCGCGAAGCCCACGTGCACCAGCACCCATTCGCCGACGCACGAGTTCGCCGTCCGTCCCTCACCGATCACGAAGGCAATGTTGATCACGCGCCGCACACCGCCGACATTGACGAGCGCGAGATCGCTCGCCGCGTCGGTCACTTCGACGATCTGTCCCGGGATGCCCAAACACATGGTGTTCTCCCTTTAACCCGCTTGTGCGCCGCTACTTCCGCACTGCTACTTCCGCGCCACTACCGCTACACCGCAGCCTCAGCACCGAGCTCAAAACCCGTCGCGCCCCTTGGCCGCCGCCACGACCGCCTGCCCCAGCGACAATCCGCCGTCGTTGGCCGGCACCTGCCGATGGGTCAACACTCGGAAACCGGCTGCGCCGAGCCGCCCGGCTACCTGTTCGAACAGGATGCGATTCTGGAAAACACCGCCGGACAGCGCCACACTGCGTGCATCGACGGGTCCTGTCAGCAGGTCGGCCAGGCATTCGACCATTCGGACGATCGCAATGGCCAACCCCTTGTGAAACCGCGCTGCGACCACCGGCACGGATGTGCCGCGCAACAGGTCGTCCAGCAAGGTCTCCCACATCGGCTGCGGCTCGATGCACCGCAGACCGTCCGGCATGGTGCTGATGATTTCAAATGGGTAAGCGTGGGCGTCGCTGTCGTTTCGCAGCGCGTGCAGATCGACCAGCGCCTCGAGCTCGATAGCCGCCTGCCCTTCATAAAGCACGCGCTCCCGGCACACGCCGAGTGTCGCCGCCACGGCGTCGAACAGACGCCCCACAGAGCTTGCCAGCGGACTATTGACGCGTTTCGCGATCATCGTATCGAGCGCGTCGCGCGGACGGCTGCTGAGGAACTGCTGTATGTCGAGTCCCGCGTATTGCCGCGTGAAGCCGCGCCAATCGAAAGCCGCCAGCAGATGCGCGTAAGCGTTGCGCCACGGTTCGTCTACGGCACGTGTGCCGCCGGGCATCGCAACCGGTTTGAATCTGCCGAGACGCGTGAAGCCGCGATAATCCGCCAGCATGAACTCTCCGCCCCACAGCGTGCCGTCGTCGCCATAACCGAGACCGTCGAGTGCGACGCCGAGCATCGGCAGCGCATCGAGCGCCACGCCGTTTTCCGCCATGCACGCGGCGAGATGCGCGTGATGGTGCTGCACTTCGACCGCCGGGACCTGCCATGTTTGTGCGAGGTCATAGCCGATCTTGCGCGATAGGTACTCGGGATGAAAGTCAAGCGCCACTGCCTGCGGTTCATGTTCGAACAGGCGCAGATACTGCGCCACCGAGCGACGATAGTCCGCATAGGTCAGCGCGTCTTCCAGATCGCCGAGATGGTGCGAGACGATTGCCTGCGCATTGCCCGCAAGGCAGAAGGTGTTCTTGAGTTCGCCGCCCATTGCCAGCACCGCCGGCGTTTCGGCGAAGCCCGCCGGCAACCGCAACGGAGCGGGCGCATAGCCACGCGCGCGACGCAGCACACGCGGTTCGCCCTGCACCACGCGGGCCACCGAATCGTCGACCCGGCGTGCGATATCGCGATCGTGCATCAGGAAAACATCGGCAATGCGACCGAGGCGCGCTCGGGCATCCGCGTTGTCGATGCACGGCGGCTCGTCGCTCGTGTTGCCGCTTGTCACCACGAGTGCCGTGTCGATCGACTCCATCAGCAACCGATGCAACGGCGTGGACGGCAGCATGAAACCGAGCGTGCCCACACCCGGCGCGACGCCAGATGCGACGCACTCCGCGCCGTCGGCGCGCAGGATGACGATGGGTCCTGCCGCGCTCTGCAGCAGGGCGAGCTCTGTCTCGTCGGGTTTGCAATAGCGGCGTACGGCCTGCAGGTCGCGCGCCATCAGTGCAAACGGTTTGCGCTCGCGCCGTTTCAATTGACGCAAACGGGCGACCGCGGCTTCATCGCACGCGTCGCAGGCAAGCTGAAAGCCGCCTAGGCCTTTAATCGCGACAATCGAACCATGCCGCAACAGCAGGCTTGCCGCACGACAGGGATCGTCGCCATCAGCCCGTGCGCCGTGCCGGGTTTCCAGCCAGACACGCGGGCCGCACACAGGACACGCAACCGGTTGCGCGTGAAAGCGCCGGTCGGCGGGATTCTCATACTCGGCGCGGCACGCATCGCACAGGCAGAAGTCGGCCATGGTTGTGTTGGCGCGATCGTAGGGAATGGCCTGAACGATCGAAAGACGTGGTCCGCAATGCGTGCAGTTCGTAAACGGATAACGGTAACGGCGATTCGCCGGGTCGGCGATCTCCGCTGCACAGTCCGCACAGATCACTGCGTCAGGCGTGACGCCGGTCTGCACATGGCCGGCCTCGCTCGCCACGATACGGAAATCGCTGGCCTCGGCCGCTTCACTCAGTTGATGCCGCTCGATGGCGTCGATGCGTGCGAGCGGCGGACACTCCGCACTCAGGCTTTCGATGAAGCGCTGCAGTGTCCACGCATCGCCCCACGCATGAATCAGCACGCCGTCGCTATCGTTACGCACGTCGCCGACCACACCGCACGCATGCGCAAGCCGCCATACGGTCGGGCGAAAGCCGACGCCTTGCACCAGTCCGCGCACACGGATTTCCTCGCCGACCGGTCCGTGAACCATCGGGTGTGGAGGTGAAGACTGTCCTGCAGGCTGTGAATGCGTGCTCATGGCCACCTCCCCGACTGTTGTCGCCTACATGTTGCGGATACGGATATAGCGCTTGATGTCCTTCATATTCGCCATCACGCCGAGCACCAACGCCGGCAACAAGAGGTATTTCAGAAAGCCTTTCATGACGCCTCCCACTTCAGTTATTTCACACCGTATCCGTGACGGCCTACCGCTTAGCCGCCTCGCAACCCGAGCGCTCAGGCGGCTCGTGCGGGCAACCGCTCCATCCTTGCCATCACAAGCGTCACAGCCAGTTCGACCGCCTGCTCGACGACCGCCGCCACCGTGCCGCTCAACCCCATTCTTCCTTCCTCACCATGCTCGAACCCGAAGTCTTGCGGCTCGCAACCGAGCACGACAATGTCCTCGCAGCCACCGCCCAGCATCCGCACCGTTTGCAGCACTTTGGCCGGATCCATTTCGTGCGGCGACATCAGAATCGGCGCCGCATACAGATCGCCCGGCTCATCGCCGGCGGCATTTTCCACGGACGGCTCGATCACATACAGCGTGCCCGGCGCACCGCCGCGCTGCGTCGTGTCGATCAGAATCGCGCTGTCCACACCGTCGAGCAGCGCATAGCAGAGATCGATGCCGCGAATACCGAAGTCCGCCACGCTCACGCCGTCAGCGAACGCCGGTAATTCCCCGGCCGCCAGTTTCTCCCGCAGACGGCGCACCACTTCGACGCCGAAACCATCGTCGCCGAGAAACACATTGCCGATGCCCGCCACCAGAATCGCGCTCATGCGTGCCCTCCTTTACGACTCGGTTGACTGAACGAGCCGAATGGCCTGGACGGGCCGGCGCCACTGACCAGGGGCTCGATCTCGTCCGGGCCGAAGAAGAAGCGATGGCCGGGCATGCGCTGCAGGCCGAAGTCTTTGCCGGGATCGTCGTCGACCGTCACGGCAACGTGCACGTGATCGTCGAAATCGCGCTCGATCGATTCGATCGTGGCAACCATGCCGCTCAGTGCGATATCGAAGATGTCCGCGCGACCGCGTGGACGCAAACGCACCTGATCGCCGATCCGGATCTCGACGCCCGCCACCCGCACGCAAGCCAGATGCGGCCGCGCGTCGAGCTCCGCCCATGGCGACACCGGCATGGCGGGTGTTTCCAGCGGTGAAAATCCGCCGACACTCGCGCCGTCGAGTACGCGCACCTGCCGTAACGTGCCATGCAACTTTTCCATCTGCTCGGCACCGAGACTTTCAGTACGTGCAAGCAAGGCACGCGCACGCTCGTCCGTGGCGATCATTTCGCGCTTTTCGTCGTCGGTCATGGTGAGAATGCGCAGCGTGAGGATTTCGTCGATCTCCGTGGAGTCGAATAGATCGCCGGCGCTTTCAGGCGCAATCTGCGGGAAGTCGTACAGAATGATCGGCGAGGCGAGCATCGTGTCGGGCTGTTGTTCGTCACCCACGAGAACGGGCCACACGCCGATATTGCGGCTCGCGGCAGCCGCCGCGGCCAGCTCCGTGGGCGGATCGATGGAAGAAATCCACGTGCCGCCCTCGACGGTCAGCACCGTATGACAGGACACCAGCGCGTATAGGGAAGCCGCATCGCGCTTCAATTCGTGGGCATTGTCGAGCGGGGTCTCGTTGACGATACGCACCGTCAAACGATAAACGCCGGCGGCTACACTCGCGGCGCTCAATTCGACATGGCCTTGCAGCGAAGCGCGGATACGGCGCAGAGCGCCACGCAGCGTGCCTTGCCTGTCAGCGAGCGGTTCGAGATCGCTGGCGGCGTCGAACGAAAAGGCGATCTGCAGCGGTACGTCAAGCAGTTCGTCCATCACCAGAACCGGTACGGCGATGTGCCGCTCGGCCGCTTCCTGCCATGGGGTGTAGCGCCGCTCGTCGATATCGAGCACGGGCACAGTGCGCCAGGCCGGCTCGCCCGACTCCGGCCGCGCGGCGGAACCCTGGTCCACGTCGAGCACCGTTCGCTCGATCACCTGCAGAAAACCGGGCCGCACGGCCACGCGGGTGTGCTCGTCGCCGCGCAGCAGACACTCGGTTTGCGTCACCCACGGATCGCTACCCGACGCCTCGGCATAGGCGCGCGGATACACGCCGCCGAAGGTCCAGCGTTGCCGGTTCTTTACCGAAGTCGGCCGGTATGGATACAGCATGTAGCCTTCGTACAGCACCGCCTGAACCACGCTCTCGATCGCATTCACGATATGTCCTCCTCGACGCCGTCGAGCAGGCTCGACACCGCCTGCTCCCAGCTCGTGAGACCCCGCCTGCTTTTGTAATGCGAGAGGCGATCGAAGACGTCCCGATGCAAACACAGCCAGGCGCCGTTCGGGTAGTAGCGGGTCATCATGTCGCGCCATAGCGCGACGGGTAGCCGGTACGCCGCTTCCTTGTGCCAGGGAATCGGCGCGGCCTGCAACGCGCCGTCGTCTTCGCGATAGAACACCGTGCCGCTGAATTGCAGCATCAGTGGAATCTCGCCTTCTTCAAGGCCGTGAAAATATTTGGTTGCGGCCACATTGAAGTCGTAGCTGCATGGCACCGGCAAATCGAGCGTGCATTCGCCGGTAAACGGTGGCGCGACTATCGACGTATGCGCCCATAGCAGCGTACGCAGCGTCTCGCCCCAACGCGGCGGCGCCCCGAACAGGTCCTCGAGTCCGTACTGCTCGGCGGGCGCGTAGCGGCGCTGCGTTGCTTCGATCTGGATCTGGCATTGCAACGTGATGCTGGCGATCTCTTCCAGCGCCGGGGTATTGGCGATACGCAGCCTGAACGTCAGCAGCGGCGCTGCGGCGAACGGCACGACTTCCGCCGACTCGACAGTGAACCCGAGATCAGGCATGGAGCAGGCCCTCCGGCACCCGGCCATGGGCCTTCAGCGCGGCGAAGAAACGATGAATCGAATCCCACGCCTCCCTGCCGCCGGACAGTCCGCGCCAGCGCGCGCGAATCACGCCGGTTAGCGCGTAGCACTGGTCAATCGGCACACGGTAGTAATCGCGCGCGCCTTCGCTGCGATTGACCAGCAGCGCTTCGACGTCGGGTTGCAGTTGCGCGAGCAACGGGTTTTCCGCGACCAGTTCGTCCCACGCCCGCAGTTCCAGGAGCGATTGCGTGCCGCCGGCCGGTCCGGGATACAACGCCACGACGCGTTGTGCCGCGCTGTCATGAAAGAAGAACGCGATATCGATGGGAATCGCCAGCGCGTCCCATTGCGCATCGCTCATGCGAAAACCGTTGAGATAGTGTGCGTCGCGCGGCACCGGACGATAGCGCGCATTCTGCTGACTGCCGAACAGTAGCGCGCACGCGCGGCAACAGCAAAAGAGCTTTCGTTTGGCGGTTTCGAACAGATGCGGATGATCGGGCAGTAGCGGCAGGCCGCACAACTCGCACTGGATGTCGTCGGCGTTGCGCACGAATTGGCGCAGCCGCGCGATCCAGCCGCGTGCCGGAGCGGCGGGCGTCATTGCGCGCCGGCCTCGGTCCGGCTTGCTACCTCATTTGCTACCTGATTTGTCACGTCCTTTGCTACGTCATCCGCCGCATCGGTGTGATGCGGCACAAAGCGCAGCTCGTGCACATTGACGTCCGTCAGACCTGCAATCTCGACACGCATCGCTTCCGGCGCTGCTTCGAAAATCGCACGTTCGATTTCCTGCTGCAATTCGCCCACTGAGTTGTGCTTGCCCTGCAGACGGCCGGCCACGCGCACACGCACGGCCTCCTCCGCGGCGTCGAGCAACTCGATCTGGATGCCCTGTACGCCAAGCAACGGCCGCATCTTCTCGACTGCACGCGACACGCGCGTCGGCAGATCCTGCGGATGCAAGCCGTGCAACAGCAGCAACGCGGACACACCAGCGTCGCGCTCGAACGCTTCGATCATGGCGTCGTCCATCACGCCCGCCTCCGACACGATCTCCATCAACCGTGCGAGCCCATTCGTATGCAGATCGAGAACGACCCGCAGCAGTTCTTTGGCCGGCTCTCTTGCGCGCGGATCGTCGAGCGCTTCCAGCGCCGCAATCAATTCGTCGATGCGGCGTTGCTGGGCGACGACCGCGCTCTCGTTGCTCACGTGTGCGCTCCCTGCATCACGCCAAAGGTCGGCGAATGCGACGTATCGATCGTCTTGCCGTTGCCGACGTACATATGCACGCCGCACGGCAGGCACGGGTCGAAGCTGCGCACCGCGCGCATGATGTCGATGCCCTTGAACTTGTCCGGCCCGTTCTCTTCGAAGATCGGCGTGTTCTGCACCGCGTCTTCATAGGGCCCAGGCGTACCGTAGATATCGCGCGGATTGGCGTTCCACGGTGTGGGCGGATACGGATGATAGTTGGCGATCTTGCCGTCGCGGATCACGAGGTGATGCGAGAGCACGCCGCGCACTGCTTCATGGAAACCGCAACCGATCCCCTCTTCCGGCACCGTGAAGTCGCTGAACGTGCGAGTGCGTCCCGCGTGCAATTCGGCCAGCGCCTGCTCGGCAAAGTACAAGGCCGCAGCCGCGGAATACGCCTGAAAATACGTGCGGGCGCGATCGCGTTCGATCGCATTGCTCCACTTCGGAATCTTCCATTCGAATTCGACTTCGGGCTTGAGCGCGGTCTTCGGCAAATAGATCTTCACGCTGTGACCCGTCGCCTTGATATAGCCGATATCGACCAGACCCGCCAACGCGGTGGCCCACAAGCGCGCGATCGGTCCACCGCCGGTATCGAGCGCAAGGTGATCGCCAGTGCGCTTGTCGAGCCAGCGCGGCGACATCACCCACGTGTAGTTGCCGTCGAATTTGCGCTTCTGCGGGTGCGGCAGCGTGGTCTGATTCCACGGATGCTTACGGTCCACCGGATTGCCGAGCGGATCGTTCTTGACGAAGGTCTCTTCGTGATCCCAGTCGTCGTAATAGGAACTGCCCAGCAGGATGCGGATGTTCAGGTTGATATCCACGAGATCGGTCGTCACCAGTTCGCCGTCCACCACCACGCCCGGCGTGACGAACATGCCACGGCCCCATTGCGTCATCGTGTTGTAGTTGTAGTCGCATACGTTCGGGTCCTGGAACGACCCCCAGCAACCGAGCAGAATGCGACGGCGGCCGACTTCTTCGTAACCCGGCAACGCTTCATAGAAGAAGTCGAACAGATCGTCATGCAACGGCACGACTTTCTTCATGAACTCGACGTACTTCATCAAGCGTGTGATGTAGTCCGTGAACAACTGAATGGTCGGCACCGTACCCACACCACCGGGATAAAGCGTCGACGGATGCACGTGACGTCCTTCCATCAGGCAGAACATCTCGCGTGTATAGCGGCTGACCATCAAGGTCTCGCGATAGAACTCGCCGGTGAACGGATTGAGCGCGGTCATGATGTCCGCGATGGTTTTATAGCCGTGCTTGTCCGCGTGCGGCGCAGGTGTTTTCTGTGCCTTGTCCCACACGCCGGGATTGGTCTCCTTGACCATCCTCTCGCAGAAATCCACGCCTACGAGGTTGTCCTGGAAGATGTTGTGGTCGAACATGTATTCGGCCGCTTCGCCCAGATTGACGATCCATTCGGCAATTGCCGGCGGCTTCACACCGTAGGCCATGTTCTGCGCGTACACCGAACAGGTCGCGTGATTGTCGCCGCAGATTCCGCAGATGCGGCTCGTGATGAAGTGCGCGTCGCGCGGGTCTTTGCCCTTCATGAAAATGCTGTAGCCACGAAAGATCGACGACGTGCTGTAGCACTCCGCCACGCGGCGGTTCGCAAAATCGATCTTGGTGTAAATCCCCAGACTGCCGACGATCCGCGTAATCGGATCCCAGTTCATGTCGACCAGCTTGCCCGGCGCTGCCTGGGTACTGGTGGTCGCTTCAGGTGCGGTACTAACGGCCATGACCTTCTCCCTGCTGACAAGTCGAATTCCGCCAACTAAGCCGCCAGATCAGCGACGATAGCCGGTAGTGAGTTTCGAACCGTTGTGACGCCATTTCGGCTCGTCGTTGAGCGTGTTCCTGGTCAGCTTGCGCAGACTGCGAATCAGCGGCCCATAACTCTTGATGAGATTCGACGACAGCACCGCTCCCGGCGGCTCATCCATGAACGGCATGAACTTGTCGGGAAAGCCTGGCATCGTGCAGCCAATGCAAATCCCCCCTACATTCGGACAGCCGCCAATGCCGGCCATCCAGCCGCGTTTGGGCACGTTGCATTGCACGACCGGCCCCCAGCAACCGAGCTTGACGATGCAATTCGGGCTGCCGTATTCGGTGGCGAAGATCGCCTGCTCGTAGGAGCCCGCGCGATCGCAACCGTCGTGAACCGTGCGTGTAAACAACCACCTCGGCCGCAGCGCTTCGTCGAGCGGAATCATCGGCGCGAGGCCTGCCAGTTGATAGAGCAGATAGAGCAACGTCTCCATGAAGTTGTCCGGCTGCACCGGACAACCCGGCACGTTGACGATCGGCAAGCCCGCTTTCGACTTCCAGTCCCAGCCGAGATAGTCGGCGAGGCCCATGCAGCCGGTCGGATTACCTTCCATCGCGTGAATGCCGCCGTAGGTCGCACAGGTGCCCGCGCCCACCACCGCCAGAGCACGCGGCGCAAGCCGGTCGAGCCATTGCGGAATCGTGATCGGTTCCTGCGTATCGGGGTCGGTGCCCAACGCGGCCCAATATCCTTCGCGATTAATACGTTCGTTTGGAATCGACCCTTCCATTACCAGCACGAAGTTCTCAAGCTCGCCACGCGCGGCCTGATGAAACGGCTTGAGAAACTCGTCGCCGTTTTCATACGCCAATACGGGGTTATGCAAATGCACCTTTGGTAGACCGGGAATAGCACCAAGAATTACATCCTCGATGCTCGGCTGAGTCGCCGCGGTAATTGATACCGAATCACCGTCGCAGCCGAGGCCCGCGGTAATCCAGATGATGTGCACTTCCTTGAGAGCCGGCGCATGCTGAGTCTTGCGCCCATAGGGGACGTTGTCTGCTTCTGCCATGATGAGTGTCTCCACTGCGAACCACGTTCTTTTCAGGTCAGGCAAAGATACGTGGCGAGTGCCGCACGGCAGTCACGTGTCCAGCAATCGATCGATAAGTATTCCGCGCGATGCGGTTAAAAGGATCGGATTTGCTGCATGTATTGTTGGGGATAGGTGCCCACCGTGATGAGCCCGAAAAACTTTTTTGAGTATAGTTCAGCGATACGAAATAACCCAATTTCCGTAACAAACTCACTAAACTACGCGCAGCGTATTGGACCGATAAGGACTCGGCAGGCGTGCCTTTTGTAATTCTCTGACGATAGCCCTTAAGGGTTTAGCTCAATGCCGCGTAAGCGTCATCAATCGCGACCGTTGATCTGCCGCCACGCTCACGAGTGGATCTCGAGTTCTTCGAATCGCATCCATTTGTAAACCGCAACCGACAATAGCCAGCTCGCCAGAAATACGCCGATGATCGCATAGCCGATCATGCCGAAGTTCTCATTCAGACTGCCCACCACCTGCCAGAATCCGCCATTCAGATGCAGCTTGTCGGCCAGTAATCCGAGGCCTTCTATGCCGCCGACAAGAAGCGCGACAAGCACCGAGATCGTCGTGATGGTGACGTTGTAGTAGAGCTTGCGGACCGGCTTCACGAAGGCCCATCCATAGGCGCCCAGCATCAGGATGCTGTCGGTCGTATCGATCAGCGTCATGCCGGCCATGAACAGCACCGGAAACACCAGGATCGACCAGATCGACATGCCTTGCGCGGCGCCGGCAGCGGATATGCCGAGCAGCCCGACTTCGGTTGCCGTATCGAAACCCAGCCCGAACAGAAAGCCGAGCGGGTACATGTGCCAGCTCCTGCTGATCAGACGGAACAACGGCCGGAAAATACGCGCGAGCAAGCCGCGATTCGCAAGCAGCATGTCGAGATCTTCATCGACATAAGGCTCACCTCGGCGCACGCGCCGAAAAGCGCGCAGCACCGAACGCAGCACGATCAGATTCAGAAGTGCAATGGCAAACAGAAAGAACGTCGACACTAGCGTGCCGATCATCGCACCCGTTTCCTTGAAGCCACTTATACGGCTTTGCAACGCCATGGCGGTCGCCGCAATGCCGATGGTTGCGAGAACGACGATGGTGGCGTGGCCGAGCGAGAACATCAGTCCGACCGTCACCGGACGCTGGCCGGACTGCATCAGTTTGCGCGTGACGTTGTCGATGGCCGCGATATGATCCGCATCCACCGCATGCCTCAGACCAAATGAGTAAGCCAGCAGGCAGGAGCCCATGAGCAGCGGATAGCCGCGGAACGCCACGAAGGCCGCGACCCATGCCGCGATATTGAAAGTCAGTAGTAACGCGTACAGCCATGCGATCTGCCGGCGCTGATGGCCGTTTTCCTCGCCGAGGAGCGCCTTCACAAACTCCACCATGGGTTCTCTCCCGGGAGGCCAAGGCCGGCTGCGTTGCACAGCCAGGCGCTTAACGCCTGCATTCGATAATAGTACTTTTCAGGCGCATCCGATCCCGCGCGAACTCGGACACGCCGCGCCACCATTGCGATGACGCAGTGCGGCACGGTTTCAGTGCTACTTCACGTCGAATGCATAGTCGCCATGCGTGCGATGCCCATCTGAGGCCACCGCCACCCAATGCACGGTGTAGTGACCCGCCGCGAGCGGCGGCAGCGGCACGGCGATCGCCGCCGCTTGATGGGCGTCGACTGCGGACTTCTCCGTGTTGACTTGCTTGCCGCTTGCGTCGGTCACCGTCAGCGAACTGAATGACGGCTCGAGCGGCCCGTCGAATATCACGCGGACCTGAGCGGGCGACGCCACCGTCGCGCCCGCACCCGGCTCCTGCTTCTGCGGAAATACATGGGCGAAAGCGGCGCTCGCGAATGCGAGCCCGGCAATCAGCAAGGGCACCTTCGCTGCGGCGCGCAGCCAGTCATGTCGATCGTTGTTCATCGCTTGCTCCTGCGTTACGGTGTTCATACGTTACTGTTACTGGAAGAGAGGCTTGCCGATCGTAGTGGGCGCGACATCGTCGAAGAAGATATGCGCCTGAACGAGAATGCCCACATGCGAGCCGCTTGCGTGATTGATCGGGATTTGCGCTTCAACGCCGAACTGGCCATAACGGTTGATCCAGATGAAGCCCGGATTGACCGTGCCGGTTGTCTGCCCCTGGCTTCTCGAGAGCGGAACTTCCACCAGCGGAATCACGTTCGCCAACGGCTGCGGCAAGCCGATGTCGTGCACGTGCTGCTGCAGATACGGCAAGCTGTATTGCACCGTGAAGCCGTAGTTGAACGCGTTCGGCTGCCCTGCCCCGGTTGTCAGCGCCGGGCCGGCTTCACCCGTGATCGCGATCGGCCGCAAATACGCCAGAGATGCGGGAAGATCGCCCATGCCCTTGCCGGCGTAAATCGTCGGCGAGATCGTCGAAAAGTTATCCGCAATCGCTCGGCTTCCCGTGCCGCCGAGTTCAGCGTTCACACCGACCGAGGTCATGAACTCGTGTTCATCGTTGACGTAGAGCAGGTACTTCAGACCGACACCGAAGTTGTCGAAGCCACGCGCTTTGGGATTGTTCTGCATCGCGTAGGTGCCGTCCACCGAGACCGCCAGCCGCGGTGTGATCAGCTTGTCGTACTCGAAGTCGAAGGTATTGATGCTTTGATCGCCGGCGTCGCCGGGTACGCGCT
Source organism: Paraburkholderia sp. SECH2 (assembly GCF_030464795.1). NCBI lineage: Bacteria > Pseudomonadati > Pseudomonadota > Betaproteobacteria > Burkholderiales > Burkholderiaceae > Paraburkholderia > Paraburkholderia sp. SECH2. The sequence goes on along the minus strand of NZ_JALPRH010000042.1, from coordinate 11,094 downwards.
GATGGCCGTACTCGAGGTTGGCTTCGTCGCCGACACCGGGATCGTCGACGGCCATTGTCGACGGAAAGACGCGATTACCTGCAATCGCGTGAGCACTGGCGAAGGAAGGAGCGAAGAGAAATACGCTGGCGGTCGCCGCAACGAGCGACGCCGCGCGCAGCGGTAGCGCGCTGCGCGTTGCCTGGGTTTGCATGGTTCATCCTGTTCATGGGTCGTGACAATGCCGGCGCGCGCGTCAACTAACGGACGTGCGGCGGCATCGCGATGCGCTCATGGCATCGCAACGGTATGACTCGAATCAGGATGCGGACGGAGGGGCGCGGGGCTGCGCGAAGGTGAGCGGCTCGACGCGGCGAACGCGTTCGAAGCGGGTCGCGACGGTGTGCTGGACAGCACGGACGGTGACGAAAAACAGCGCCTCGACGCTGGGCACCGCCGGCATGTGAGCGAGCAGACTGCAATAGCCGCAGGCGTCGCCATCGGACATGGCAGCGTGTTGAGCTTGTTTGCTGCCGGGGTCGTCCGAGGCCTGATCGTGCATGGAGGACATGGAGGGCATCGACGACATGGCGCCCATGTCCGGCATGGAAGCCATCGACGGCATCGAGCAATGCTCGCCTCCCATTCCGGCTTCACCGCCATTGCGTGCGGCGAGCGAATGGGAGATCGTTGGCGCGAGCGTAGCCATCAGGATCGCAAACAATCCTAGCCAACTGCCGATCTTCCGATGGAAACGACTCAACATGCGCCCGGCGACACGATAAGAAGCTGTCGCAGATTATGCCATGGCCTAACGCGTGTCCTGGCCGCCAAGGCGCCGGTTATGCCGAACATTTGGCCGATACGCAGCAGACAGTGGACAATGCCTCATCCCGGCTACCGGCACGGAGTGCCCATGAAAGCGTATCGCCCGCGTCCCCCGCATTTTCCCGGCGATCAGTCGCACGCCGAGTGGCGGGATCACACCTTGCCTTACATCGTCGTGGCCGCGCTGATCGTGCTGATCATCACGCTGATCGTCTGGGTGGTCGATCCGGCGCCGCCGAAGACCATCACCATCAGCGCGGGTCCGCACGATAGTTCGTTCCTCGTCACCGCGAATCAGTACAAGAAGATCCTCGCCCGCAACGGCATCACGCTGAAGGTGCTGGAGTCCGATGGCTCGGTGCAGAATCTGAGCCGTCTGCTGGACCCGAAGCAGCACGTCGATCTCGCGCTCGTGCAAGGCGGTGTGGCCGATGGGCTCGATACTTCGTCGCTGATGTCGCTCGGCAGCGTTTTCTATATTCCGGTGGTGGTGTTCTATCGCGGCTCGGGTATCAGCGAGCTTTCAGAACTGGAGGGCAAACGGATTGCAATCGGCCGCGAAGGCAGCGGCACGCGCCTCCTCTCGCTCAAACTGCTGGAAGCAAACGGCATCCAACCAGGCGGCAACACCGTGCTGGTGCCGAGCGACGGCATGCAGGCCGCCACGCAACTCGTGGCAGGCGACGTCGACGCGGCGATCCTCAACGGCGACTCCGCGACACGCGGCCTGATGCTGCGGCTCCTGAAAGTGCCCGGCATCTCGGTGATGGATTTCGATGAAGCGAGCGCCTATACGCGTCTCTTTCCCTACCTCGACGAGATCGACCTGCCGCCCGGCGTGCTGGATCTCAGGCGCAGAATTCCGCCCGACACCATCCATCTGATCAGCCCGACGGTCGAGCTCGTGGCCCGGACCGGTCTGCATCCGGCGATTTCCGACTTATTGATCGAGGCCGCCCAGGAGGTGCACGGCATGCCGGGGCTGTTGCAGCGCGCGGGGGAGTTTCCGAGTCCGGTCGCCCATGAATATCAGATCAGCGAAGACGCGCAGCGCTACTACAAGACCGGCAAGAGTTTTCTATACCGCACGCTGCCGTTCTGGCTCGCGAGCATCGGCGATCGCACGCTCGTTCTGCTGCTGCCGATGGCGGTGTTGTTGTTTCCGGCGATGCGCCTGATCCCGGCGCTGTACCGGTGGCGCGTGCGCTCGCGTATCTATCGCTATTACGGGGCGCTGATTGCGATCGAACGTGGCGCACTGGCCGATTCGACCGAGGAGGAACGCAAGCAGCTGTTCGCGGAGCTCGATCATATCGAGGCCTCGCTGAGCCGCTTGCGTATGCCGCTCGCATACGCCGACGCGTTCTATGTGCTGCGCGAGCACGTCGGCTTCGTGAGGGTCCGGCTGGCGGCGCAAGGCAGCCGCCTTTAACCGGGCGGCGGGCCTTTTCTTTACGCTTTACGCTTCGGCGGTGGCCGACGGTGCTGCCGGCGGTGTAGCCGATTCAGCGTCGGGGGTGTCCGTCGAAGCGACTTGCGGCTGGCTCCCTGCCTCGGCTTGCGGAGTGGCCGACGCAGCAGAAGCATTGGCGGACGAATCAGCCGACGAAGCCGCTGCTTTCGCCGCGCCCCTGCCCGCACGATGCGCCTGCAGACGCTGCGCGCCGGCCGCTTCCTGCGCCGTCACCTTGCCTGCTTCGCCACCCGTCAGATCGACGCGCGCGGCGCCTTCAACCAGGCATTTCCAGTAGCGGCTGCCACGGCACCAGGTTTTGATCGCGTCGCGCAACTCGGCTTCGCTCAGCGACAGCTCCTTCGCATGAACCACGAGGTCCTCGAAGATGCCAACCTTCAGCGGCAGCTTGGGCGCCGGATTCTTCGGGAAAACATTCGGGAAGCGCTTTTGCAGTCTCCCGATCGATTTCACCACCGGGTCCACCGGCTTCGCGTCGGCCGCAGGCCTGGCGTCAGCCGCCGGCTTGGCGTCTGTCGCTGGCTTGTGACCAGGCGCGGCACGACGCGGCGGCGACGGCTTGCGCGCGGGCTTCGCACCGGGCTTGGCGACCGGCTTGGCCGCAGGCGCAGCTTCGGCGCGTGCCGCGGCCAGTTGCTTCTTTAATTCAGCAAGTTGTTCGAAACCCATAGCGCACAATCAATCGAGAAAGACAGGATTGTAGCAGCGTGTTGAAACATGCTCGTGAGAGGCGGTGGGACGCCGTGCGCCAGCGGTGGCTAACGTTCTGCTATGGCACGATTAAACTCGATACTTTCCGCCCCGCTTGCCGCGTTCGCATTTCATCGAGCGCGAATAAAGCCCGTATTTCATTGCGCTTTTCGAAGGATGGAGTTGAAGATCTTGTTTTTTGCCACCAAGGTAAAAACAGAGGGAAAAATTAGCTTTTGACCGCCACAGGCACCGTCACCTCAACCGCCGTCAGGCCAAAAACCGACACGCACAAGCCGGGCCGGCCGGCGTTGTTGCGCAGGGAAAGCTGCAGTTGATGCCGTGCGGCGATCCGGGCCACAATCGCCAGCCCAAGTCCGCTGCCGTCGCCCTGGGCTTCCTCCCCGCGATAGAAGCGGTCGAAAACCCGCTCGATCTCAGCCTCCGGGATCCCGGACCCGCTGTCCACGACATTGAACCCCACGCGCTCGCCCGACCGTTTCAGAATCACGTCGACACGCCCACCCCGCGGCGTATGCCGGATCGCATTGTTGATCAGGTTCCCCAACAGGACACTCATCCCGTGCGGTTCAGCCAGCACCGTGTAGACATCGTAGTTCGCGCGCGCGTCTTCACACTCAAGCCCGAGATCGATCTCCCTCGTCTCCGCGAGCAGCGAAAAATCGCCGACGACCTGCTCGCCGATCCGGCGCAGACTCACCGGCACCATCGACGTCACCGGATGCGCATCCTCACGCGCCAGCGTCAACAACTGCTGCACCAGGTGAATGATCCGGTTGACCCGTCCCTCGACGCGCTCCAGCGTTTGCCCCTCGCCCTTTAGCGAGCCGTCACGGGAAGCCGCCTGCAATTGCAGCTTCAGCGCCGCAAGCGGCGAGCGCAGCTCATGTGCGGCGTCGGCGATAAACGTGCGCTGCGCCTGCGATGCAACGTTCAGACGTTGCAGAAGATCGTTGAGCGCTTGTACCAGCGGCTTGATTTCGACCGGCACGCTGCCGTCCAAATGCAATGGCTCCAGCGAATCGAGCGAACGGGTCGTCAGCGCGCGCGTCAGGCCGCCGATCGGCGCCAGCCCCCTTGCCACCACCAGCAACACCAGCACGATCGTCACCGGCACGAGCACGCCGAGCGGCCAGAGCGTATGCAGCGCCAGTTTCAACGCGAGGTCTTCGCGCACGGAGATCGGCTGCGCAACCTGGACATAACGGTCGCGCTGTTCCACCCCGAACGTGCGCCAGTGATTCTCGCCGCGCTCGACCGTGCTGAAACCGGCAGGCAAACGCGAGAATACCGGCGCCTGCCTCGAGTGATAGATGAGATTGCCGGAGCGGTCCCAGATTTCGATCACGACGCGGTCGTCAGCCAGGTCGCCCAGGTCGGGATTGCGATGCTCGCCGTCGCCAGCGCCGGCCAGATTCGACGGCAACGACAGCGCCACGGTACGCAGTTCGTAGTCGAACAGTTCGCCCGCTTCTTCGCGTGCAGTGTGAAAAATGCCGAAGCCGGCCGCGCCCGAGGCCGCGGCCAGACCGAAAATCAGCCAGCCCAGCAGCCAGCGGCGAATCGACGTCATCAGCACCTCTTCAGACGGTAGCCCACGCCGCGCACGGTCACCACCTGCTCCGCGCCGATCTTGCGCCGCAAGCTGTGCACGTGCACTTCGATGGTGTTGCTGCCCACCTCCTCGCCCCAGCCGTAGAGCTTCTCTTCCAGCTCAGGTTTGGTGAACACGCGCGTAGGCTCTTCGATCAATGCCTGCAGCAAGGCGAACTCGCGCGGCACGAGCGGTAGCAATTCGCCGCCTTTGGTGACTTCGTGCGCCGCGGGATCGAGTGTGAGATCGCCGTGCGCATAGACGGGTTGCTTCTGGCCAGTGCGCCGCCGCAAGAGCGCGCGCACGCGCGCGGCCAGCTCGTCGAGGTCGAATGGTTTGATCAGGTAATCGTCGGCGCCCGCATCGAGGCCGCGAATCCGCTCATCGACCGCGTCGCGCGCGGTCAGGATGATCACCGGCGCGGCGCCTCCGTTCTTGCGGTACGCATTGAGCACGTCGATGCCGTCCTTCTTCGGCAGGCCGAGATCGAGCAGCACGAGGTCATACACGCCGTTACCCAGCGACAGTTCCGCCGCGCGGCCGTCTTCAGCCCAGTCGATTGCGTAGCCCGAGCGGCGCATCGCGCCCAGCACCGTCTCCGCAATCATGTCGTCGTCTTCGACCAGTAGCAGACGCATGGCCTCTCCTCTCTCCAGTTTGCCCGCATTGTCCGGCCCGTTAGCTTAACGCTTCCTTATGCGTCCCTTAGGAAACGCTTAGGGGACGCTTAGGCGAGGCTTAATGTCCGTTAAGCGTTCCTTAAGCACCCCGTCAGCAGAATCGGCACCTGTTTGGCGACAGCCGTTCGCGGCCGTCTCACCTTTTGTTCAGGAGCCGGATTTTGCCCGTTTTCAACACCGCCACAGCGGCGCGGTTGCGCGTGCTCGTGCCGATCTGCGCGATGCTGCTCGGCGGCTGCACGTGGTATCACCGCGAGCCGCTCGCAGCGCAGGATACGTCGACCTCGGCCCGTTCGCTCGAACGCATCCAGATCGATCCGTCCACCATGCCGCTGCCTGAACTGGCCGCGCATCGCTTCGATCCGTCCGATGGGCTCGACATCGACGAAGTCGCGATGCTCGCAGTGGCGAACAATCCCGACCTGAAGCTGGCCCGCGACGATCTCGGCATTGCCCGAGCGCAGGCCTATTCAGCCGGATTGCTGCCCGACCCGCAACTGAGCGTATCGAGCGATTACCCGGGCGCGGCCGGCGCCACGCGCGCGTTCAATTATGGTTTGAGCATCGACGTGATGGCGATCGTGCTACGCAGCGCGAACAAACAATCCGCCGACGCGACGGTCGCCAAAACAGACCTCGGGCTGCTGTGGCAGGAATGGCAGATCGTCGCCCAGGCGCGGCAATTGTTCATCAAGACGCGCTTCCAGCAGGACACGTTGCCGCTGCTGCAACAGCAGCGCGACCTCGCGCGCACGCGCTATGAGCGCATGGCCGAAGCGCACCGCGACGGCAATCTCACCGACGACACGCTGACAGCCGCACTCACCGCCTACAGCGACGCACGCAAGCAATACACAGACGCCGAACGCGCCGCGGAACAGACGCATCATGATCTGAACGCGCTACTCGGCCTTTCGCCGGAGGTGCAGTTGTCACTCACCAGCAGCGAAGACGCGACCGAACTTTCCGACGCGACGCTCGACGCAGCGCTGGCCAAACTCGCGCAACGCCGCCCCGATCTGATCGCGCTGCAGGCAGGCTATGAAGCGCAGGAGCAGAAATACCGCGCGGCAATTCTCAGCCAGTTTCCGAGCCTTTCCGTGGGTTTCGTGCGCGCGCGCGACACCTCGAACATCTACACCAGCGGCTTCCAGATCAATCTGAGTTTGCCGATCTTCAACCGCAATCAAGGCAACGTCGCGATCGAAAAAGCGACGCGTCAGCGCCTGCGCGACGAGTATCAGTCGCGCCTGAACCAGGCGTATGCCGATGTGGCCCATCTACGCGCGGACAGCGTAATTCTCACGCGACAGTTGCAGCAGACCGAAGCCGCGCTGCCCGACGTCGATCTCACCGCGCAGCATGCGGCCGCTGCCTACGCGCAGCACGAACTCGTGCTCGGTGCCTACACCGATGCAGAAAGCGCCGCGCTCACCAAACGTGTCGACGTCGCCACGCTGCGCGAATCGCTCGCCGAACAACGCGTCGGCTTGCAGGCGTTGCTCGGCAGCGCGATCCCCGACGCCTTTACCTCCGCTCAGACCTTCACCGAAACTCATGCGAAATAGCCCACTAGCAGCGCGGCGGCCGCGCATCGCCGCGTATGCGATTTCTCTCGCCTGCGCTGCACTGATGAGCATCGGCGTGCATGCGGCCGATGCGGCTAGCGCGTCCGCTGGCGACGATGCGGCCGACCAGGCCGTCGTATCCGTGCAAACCGTACGGGTGCAGCGCGCCGTCATCGCGCAACCGGTCCGCGCGTATGGCATCGTGGCCGCGTCCGCGTCGAATCTGACCACGGTTAACCTGCCTTACCTCGCGCGTATCGTGCAGATGCGCGTGCAAGCCGGACAGAGCGTGACGCGCGGCGCGCCGCTTTTCGTCGTGCAGGCCGACCCTGCCGCAGTACTGGCCGCCACTCAGGCGAAGAGCGCGGTGACACTGGCGCAAGGCGAACTGGCGCGCACGCAATCGCTGTACGACAAAGGGCTCGCCACGCAATCGCAAGTCGCCACGGCCCGCAAGGCCGCCGAGGACGCGCAGCAGGCGCTCGCGGCGCAAAGCCAGACGGGCGTCGCGAGCGGCAACAAGATCGTCACGGCGCCGATCGACGGCGTGGTTTTGCAGATAACGGCGGCACAGGGCGATCAGATGCAGCCCGGCGCGGCGATCCTGCAGCTGGCAGGCGGTAACGGCAAGGATGCGCGCGCGAATGTGATGCTTGGCGTCGAACCATCGGACGTCCCTGCTATCCATGCCGGCGACATGGTCACGCTGCACGGCCTGTCCACCTCGCTCGCCAAGGCCGCGGCGGACGGCCACGTTGTGCTGGTCGGGGCATCGATCGATCAGCAAAGCCAGCTCGTCAACGTCGGCGCGAACGTCCCGCTCGGACAGAGCGCATTCATTCCAGGTACGCGTGTCAGCGCCGATATCGCGACGCGCAGCGGCACGCATTGGGTTGTGCCGCGTGCCGCCGTGCTGAAAGACGACAAAGGCGCGTACGTATTCCAGATCACGCCGCAAAACAAGGCGCGCCGCGTGGCCGTGGTCACGCAGGTCGAGAACGGCGACCGCTACGGCGTGGACGGTCCGATCGACGCGGCTGAAGGGCTCGTCGTCAGCGGCAACTATGAATTGAAGGACGGCATGGCGGTGCGGGCTGGCGGAGGCGCGCCGCGATGAATTTCGGTCAATGGATGCAGAAGCACCGGCGCTCGCTGCTGTTCGTGATCGCGCTGCTGGCGATCGCGGGCGCACTCACCGCGTTCCGCCTGCCGATCTCGCTGTTCCCGAACGTCGCGTTTCCACGCGCCGTCGTCTCGCTCGACGCGGGCGACCGCCCTGCTGAACAGATGGCCACACTCGTCACGATGCCCGTCGAAGAGGCGCTGCGACGCGTGCCGAACGTTCGCGATGTCGAATCGACCACGAGCCGCGGCGCCGCGGAAATCTCGATCAATTTCGACTGGGGCACCGACATGGCTCAGGCCACGTTACAGGCGCAGTCGGCCATCAGCGAGATCCTCGCGACGCTGCCGCAAGGGACCTCGATGCAGGTCCGGCGCATGGACCCGACCGTGTTCCCGGTGCTCGCGTATAGCTTGACGTCGAAACAGCAATCGCTGTCGGCGCTGCGTGATCTCGCGCAGTTTCAGATGCGCCCGTTGCTGTCGTCAGTAGAGGGCGTGGCGCGCGTCGAAGTGACGGGTGGCGCGCAGGACGAATTCGAAGTCGCGATCGATCCGGCGCGCCTTGCCGCCTACAAGATCTCGCTCCCGGATGTATCGAAAGCGATCGGTGCGAGCAACGTACTGATGGCCACGGGCCGCATCGAGGATCATTACAAGCTGTACCTCGTGATTGCCAACACCACGATCACGCAACTCGACGAACTGCGCAACGTGGTGGTGTCGGCCAACGGCGCGACACAGATCCGCCTCGGCGACATCGCAACGGTTCGCCAGGGTGTCGTGCCGCAATGGATGCGCGTCACTGCCGACGGCCAGGACGCCGTGCTGCTCAACGTCTATCAGCAGCCGGGCGCGAACAGCGTGGCGATGGCCAAGGCGATCCGCGCCAAGCTCGCTGACTTCCAGCATCAGATGCCGGCGGGCGTGCATCTCTCGAACTGGTACGACCAGAGCGAACTGGTGATCGCCTCGGCGACCAGCGTGCGCGACGCGATCATGATCGGCGTCGTGCTGGCTGCCTTCACACTGTTTGCCTTTCTGCGCAACTGGAAGATCACCGCGATCGCGGTCGCGCTCGTGCCGGTCGTGATGGCCGCGACGATCCTGCTGCTCGACGTGTTCGGCATGGGCTTCAACATCATGACGCTCGGCGGCATGGCGGCCGCGGTCGGCCTCGTGATCGACGACGCCATCGTGATGATCGAACACATCGTGCGACGCATGCGTGAAGGCGGTGCGCACAAGTTCCATGGCCGCGTGATGGCGGCGGCGCTTGAATTCACGCGGCCGCTTGCCGGCTCGTCGGCGGCGACGCTGATCATTTTCGTGCCGCTCGCGTTTTTGTCGGGCGTGACGGGTGCGTTTTTCAAAGCGCTCTCGGTGACGATGGCAAGCGCCCTGTTCATTTCGTTTCTCGTCACGTGGCTTGCGGTACCGATTCTGTGCGACCGCTGGCTGAAACCGAAGGACGCCGAGGAACACAAGGAAACCCGCTTCGCTTCGTGGATGAACCGCCGCTACGGCTTTGTGATCGAGCACGTCACGGCACGCCCGGTTCTCGTACTGCTCGGCCTGGTGCCGCTGATCGTGGTGGCCGCGTTCGCATTCACGCGCGTGGGCAGCGGCTTCATGCCGAGCATGGACGAAGGCGGCTTCGTGCTCGACTATCACACCGAGCCGGGCACGTCCGTCACGGAAACCGACCGCTTGATGAAGCAGATCGAGGGCATCATCCGCGCGAATCCGAACGTTGCAACTTACTCGCGCCGCACCGGCGCCGGACTCGGCGGCGACCTGAACGAGCCCAACAAGGGCGACTTCTTCGTGCGGTTGAAATCGACTGGCCGCGAGCCGATCGAAACGGTGATGGAAGAAATCCGCTCGAAGATCGAAACGCAGGTGCCCGGCGTGAACATCGAACTCGCGCAACTGATGGAAGACCTGATCGGCGACCTGACCGCGGTGCCCCAGCCGGTGCAGATAAAAATCTATTCCGACGACCAGAACACACTCGACACCACCGCACGCAAGGTCGCCGCGCAGATCGGCAAGATTCAGGGCGTGGTGGACGTGAACGACGGCATCAATCCGGCGGGCGACGCGCTCGAATTGCACATCCGCCCTGAGGCGGCAGCCGCCGAGGGCATGGACCCGCAGTCGATTGCGCAGGCCGTGTCCGACATGGTGGAAGGCAACGTTGCGACGCAATTCCAGACCGGACCGAAGACGGTGGGCGTGCGGGTGCGCGTGGCGGGCGCACTGAAGCTCACCGATACGCAACTGGGACTGCTGCAGATTCGCGCACCGGACGGCCATCTGTTCGCGTTGAACCGTGTTGCCGATCAGGTGCCGGTGACGGGCCAACCGGAGATCAGCCGAGACAATCTCAAGCGGATGGTGGCGGTGACGGCGCGCATCGACGGCCGCGATCTGGGCTCGACGATCTCGGATGTGCAGAAGGCGTTAAGTGACAAGAGCTTGTTGCCGACCGGCGTGTATTACGAACTGGGCGGTTTGTACCAGCAACAGCAGATTGCTTTCAAGGGTTTGTTGAGCGTGTTCGGTGCTGCGATTGCGTTGGTGTTTGGATTGCTGCTGTTTCTGTACGAGCGTTTCCGGATTGCGCTGGCGGTGATGGCGATGCCGTTGCTCGCGGCGGGCGCTGTGTTTATTGGGTTGTGGATTACCGGTATCGAGTTGAACATCTCCGCGATGATGGGGATGACGATGATTATCGGTATCGTGACCGAGGTGGCGATTTTTTATGTATCGGAGTTGCAGGGGTTGGTGCGGGATGAAGGTATTGCGGTTGAGGAGGCGCTAATCGCGGCGGGGAGGAATCGGTTGCGGCCGATTGCCATGACCACTATTGCGGCTATTTTGGCGCTGCTGCCGCTTGCTTTTGCCCTTGGGCAGGGGGCTGCTATGCAGCAGCCTTTGGCGGTTGCTATTATTTCTGGGTTGATTGTGCAGTTGCCGTTGGTGTTGGTTTTGTTGCCGGTTTTGTTGAAGTTGTTGATGAAGGAGGGGCCTATTTAATGGGCTGGGGTTTTGCCTGCGCGGCGCTTATTGTTCGTGGCTCTGGCCTTGGTGCCTTTCCTTGCTTTGTTAGTGGTCTATTAGCGTTCCCCCTGT
>NZ_JALPRH010000041.1:0-45789 GCF_030464795.1 Paraburkholderia sp. SECH2 | reverse complement strand
CTTATCTTTCTTTGCGGCGGCAAAGAAAGTAAGTGCCGCCCCGCACAGGGGCAACGCTAATAGACCACTAACAATTCAAGGAAAGGCACGAAAGCCAGAACAAGGAAAGGCCAACCCCCCAAGAACACTGACGAACAAGCGCCGCACAGGCAAAAAAACCTCAAACAACAAGAGCCCCTTCAACAGCGCGAACGCGCTCCTGATGCACTGCATCCTTAATCCCCGCAGGCGAGTCAACGAGCCGCTTAGCCACGGCACCAGCATCCACCCCCCGCGCAGCAACAAGCGCAACCCGCAGCCGCTCAGCCTGCGGATACTCCCGCATCTCAAACCCAAGCCGCCCACGCGCATCCGCCTCGCAAGCCTGCAAGGCTTCAGCAAACCGCCCAGGTTTCCGAATCGCATCGCTGCGCTCGAGCAGCCTCACCAACGCGGCTGCCCCCATCTCCATCACGCGATGAATATTCCCGTGCTCCCGCGCGACCAGCAGCGCCAGATCGCGGCATTCATTCGGCACCCGCAGCCGCTCGCATAAAGGCTTCAGCAAATCCACGCTGCGCCCCTCATGCCCGATATGCCGCGGCAATACGTCGTCCGGCGTCGTCGCTTTGCCCAGATCATGCGTGAGCGCCGCAAACCGCACCGGCAACGCGTAACCCTGCTGCGCGGCATGGTCGACCACCATCATTACGTGCACGCCCGTATCCACTTCGGGATGATAGTCAGCCCGCTGCGGTACGCCGAACAATGCATCGATCTCCGGCAGAATCCGCGCCAAAGCGCCGCATTCCCGCAGCACTTCGAACATGCGCGACGGCTTCTTCTCCATCAATCCGCGCGACACCTCCTGCCATACGCGCTCGGCGACCAGTGCATCGACCTCACCCTCGGCCACCATCTTGCGCATCAGCGCCATCGTCTCCGGAGCCACCGTGAAATCGACGAAACGCGCCGCAAATCGCGCAATCCGCAAAATCCGCACAGGGTCTTCCAGAAACGCATCGCTGACGTGACGAAACAGCCGCGCCTGCAAATCGCCCCGGCCGTTGAACGGGTCGATCACCGGGCCGGTCAGTTCGCCGTCCGGGCGCATTTCGCGCGCCATCGCGTTGATTGTCAGGTCGCGGCGCGCGAGGTCCTCTTCGAGTGTGACGTCCGGCGCGTAGAAGAACTGGAAGCCGTGATAGCCCGCGGCCGTCTTGCGTTCGGTGCGCGCAAGCGCGTACTCCTCGTGCGTCTGCGGATGCAGAAACACCGGGAAATCCTTGCCCACCGGACGATAGCCCTGCGCCACCATCTGCTCGGGCGTCGCGCCCACCACCACGTAGTCCCGGTCCTGCACGGGTACGCCCAGCAACTCGTCGCGGATCGCACCGCCTACTGCGTAGATATTCATGGGCATACGTCTTGGTACGGAATGGCATGCGTTTCGCGCAGCGCGTCGTCGATCCACGAATTCACCGCCGGCAACGCCGTCACGCGACGAACATAAGCCGCGGCAGCCTCGGAGAGCGCCGGTTGCCACGTGTTGAAGCGCATCACGACGGGTGCGTACATCGCGTCAGCAATGCTGAACTCGCCGAACAGGAAAGGACCGCCGTAGGTATCGAGACACCTGCTCCAGATCGCGTCGATACGCGCAATGTCGGCCAGTGCGCCCGGTGTGGCGTTCTTACCCGGAAACGACGCGCGAATGTTCATCCACATGTTCGAGCGCAATTCGCCGAAGCCCGAATGCATCTCGGCGCTGATGCTGCGCGCGTGACTGCGCGCCGCCGGGTCGCGCGGCCACAGCGCATGCTGCGGGAAGCGCTCAGCCAGTGTCTCGGCGATCGCCAGCGAATCCCAGGTGGCCAATCCATCTTCGCCGATCAGGCACGGCAACTTGCCCGGACCGGTCGGCGCATACGCCAGAATCGCGGACTTCGTGCCGGCTTCATTCAGATGAATCAGCACCTCTTCAAATGGAATGCCGAAATGTTTGACCAGCAACCACGGACGCATCGACCATGACGAGTAGTTCTTGTCACCGATAAGCAGCTTCATGCCTGGTATAAAAGGTAGAGATTAGAAAAGGTTCAACGCCCCGCGCTCGCGCGAAACGTGTCGAAGCGCGAACGCGACGACGCGCCGGTCAGATACACGGGCGCGATCGTTTCGATGCTGGCGGGTTCGATGCCGAGTTCAGGCGCAAGCGGTCCGGTCAACACGTTGTCGACTTTCATCGAATCGAGATTGTCGCGCGAAATCACCGGTTCGCCCGGCGCCATTTCAAACGTCAACGCCTGCAAGCGCGCCAGCGCCTCCGGCAGGCGAATGATTCGCGCATGCCGGCCGATCACGTCGCCGCAATACTTGACGAGGTCTTCGAGCGTATAGACGGTCGGCCCGCCCAGCTCGTAGGTATGGCCGCTCGCCGCGTCGAGATCGAGCACGTTGCAGATCGCTTTTGCCACGTCGCCGACGTACACCGGCTGGAATTTTGCGTCCGGCATCGCAAGCGGAATCACCGGGAACATCCGCTGCAGGAACGCGAACTTGTTGAGCAGTTGGTCTTCAGGACCGAACACCACGGACGGACGGAAAATCGTCCACGCCAGATTCGCCGCATGCACGGCCTTTTCCCCGTCGCCCTTCGAGCGCGAATACATGCTCGGCCCGTTCGAGTCGGCGCCGAGCGAGCTGATATGAATCAGCCGATGCACGCCCTTGCCTTCGCAAGCCGCAACGATTTTGGTCGGCAATTCGACATGCGCGCGGGCGAACTCCGGGCCATAAGGCGTGCCACGTTTGCCATGCAGCGTGGCAACGAGGTTGATCACGCAATCGGCGCCCTCGACGAAACGCGCAAGCTGAACCGGATCGAACACGTCAGCTTCGATCACGTCGATGGGGAGCAGGGTGAGATGGCGGGCGTTGTAGCGCCGCCGGGTGGCGATGCGCACGTCTTTGCCCATTTCAACCAGAGCATTGACGAGATGGCTGCCGATAAAACCGGAACCGCCGATGACCGCAACGGCTTGATGTCGCATTTTCGACTCCCTGGTGGAAGCCGCGGCAACGGCTGGCGTGGCGCACCGCCGCATCAGAAAACCTGACGCGGCGGCGGCACGGCGCTTACGGTGCGATATAACCCAGACGCGCCTTCAGCGATTGCGGACGGCCTTCGAACAATGCCGCGTAGTAGACCGTGTTGGACAACACATTCTTGACGTAGTCGCGCGTTTCCTGGAACGGAATCGCCTCGGCGAAGATCGCGCCTTCAACCGGATGCTGCAACGATTGCCGCCAGTTGCGCGGACGGCCGGGACCGGCGTTATAACCGGCGGTGGCCAGCACAGCAGACCCGTCGAACTGATTGTAGATCATGGACAGGTAGTTCGTGCCGAGCAGGATGTTGGTGTTGATATCGTTCATCTGCTCGCGCGAAATCGGGCCGAGGCCGATTTTCTTCGCCACCAGTTGCGCGGTGCCCGGCATCAGTTGCATCAGACCGCTCGCGCCAACTTCCGAGCGAGCGTTCATGATGAAACGCGATTCCTGGCGAATCAGCCCGTATGCCCATTCGACGTCGAGTCCATTCGACTGCGCATCGCGCTCAACGATATCCTTGAACGGCGACAAATAACGCAGCGAGAAATCGTGCTCGCTCTTCGTGCGGTCCGCCGTGTTCACGGTCCGGTCATACAACTCGATGCGGCGCGCGTATTCGGCCACAGCGATCAGCTGCCGGTCGCTCATATTGCGCAGCGGCCAGTTCCATTCGCGATTGCCCTCGAGCCGCAGATTCAGCGCGTAGAAGCGCTGCGCCAGATCGAGACCCGGCGTGTTGCCGGCCTGTTGGATTTCGGCGTCGGTCACGGTGGTTTTCGGCGGCACGGTGATCTTCTGGCCGAGCTCTTCCGCAGCCAGTTGGCCGTAGAAGTTGAAGCCCTGCGAGATCGACTCGAATTCCTGGTTGGCCGTGGTTGTGTCGCCAGCCTGCTTGAGCGCACGGGCATGCCAGTACACCCACGACGGCTGATTGCGCAGCGCCGCCGGCATCTGTTCGATCGACCAGCGCACCATGGTCCAGTCGCCGGCGAGCAGCGCGGTGCGGGTGCGCCATTCGTACGCCGGGTTCGACAGCGGCGCATTCGCCGAGAGCCGGTACCAGTCGACCGCGCTCGGCATCTGCTTGGCGGCGGCCTGATAGGCAATCGTGCCCCAGCCGATTGCGCGCTCGGGCGAGCTCAACGACGGCGCGACCGAGGCGAAAGTGGCCGCGGCCATGGCCGGATCGTTGCGCGCCATGCGCGTGATCGCGAGCAACGCGAGTTGATGCGATTGCGTATCCGGACCGACGCCGCGCGCCAGCAACAACGGCGGCGTACTCGTGGCCTGGCCGAACAGCACCGGATCGGGCGGCTGGTTGCTAAGCGCATCGACGAGCTTGCTGCCCGTGCTCGTGTAGTTCTGTTCGTACGCGAGGCGGATCTGTTGCCACACGTCGTCGGAACTGAATTGC
Organism: Paraburkholderia sp. SECH2; assembly: GCF_030464795.1. Taxonomy (NCBI): domain Bacteria; kingdom Pseudomonadati; phylum Pseudomonadota; class Betaproteobacteria; order Burkholderiales; family Burkholderiaceae; genus Paraburkholderia; species Paraburkholderia sp. SECH2. The sequence goes on along the minus strand of NZ_JALPRH010000041.1, from coordinate 41,282 downwards.
TGATTGACCGCGAGCGCGGTGATCAGATCGACGCAGCCGTCGCCGTACGACTTCGGGTCGACGAGCAGCGCACGCGCCGCGTCGGCGACGTTTTCACCCCGCGCGGCACGCGACTCGAGCGCGTAGCACTTAACCTGCGTATCGTCGTTCAGCACGAAACGCGCGTATTGCTGATCGAAGTTACGCCAGTCGTGACGTGCGCCGAGCACCGTGAGGTAGTCGTTGCGCATGCGGTCGGCGATGGCCTGGCCGTCGTACTTCTGCAGGAACGACAGCACCGGCGCATCCGGCGCGTCAATGCGCGCGTGACCGCTGGAATCGAACAATTGCGGCTTGAGCTGGAAGTACTCCAGATACGAAGGCGCTGGATAGTTCGGGATCATGCTCGCCAGTTGCGCTGCGCGCGCCGCGTCATTATTGCGGGCGGCTTCGCGAAGCTGGACGAAGGTCTGGTCGTCGTTCGTGAGTTGCGAAAGGGGAATGGGCTTGACGGCGGAGGCCGTGCTGCACGCGACGAGTGCCGCAGCGGCAAGCGCCAGACCGGCCGCGCGATATACTCGATAGAGGCGTATTGACATCGTTGTTTCTGGAGCGCGAATTGAACCCAAGCATAGCATGCAACCCTGTCGCAGAATCGAAAAAGGCGCTGCGTCGAATGCTATTGGAAGCAAGGCTACAAGCGGCTTCCGAGCCGGCGCACAACGCCGCGCTCAACCGTCGCGTTCTCGATGCGTTGAAACACTACGGCGTGAGCAGTGTGGGGTTCTATTGGCCGCTGGCGGGCGAATTCGACGCGCGCGCCGCGATTGCGATCTGGCTCGCGGCCGACTCGCAACGCGAGGCGGGTTTGCCGATCGTCAAGGAACGCGGCGCGCCGCTCGAATTTCACGCATGGGCGCCGGATATGGCGATGAAGATCGGCCATCATAAGATTGCCGAGCCTACTTCGGGGCGCGTGGTGGTTCCCGATCTGCTGTTCGTGCCGTGCGTGGGCTTCGACGCCGACGGCTTCCGGCTCGGTTACGGCGGTGGCTACTACGATCGCACGCTGGCCGCATGGCCGGGACCGAAGAAGCCGGTCACGGTCGGCATTGCCTATGAAGCATGCCGCACGGACGCATTGCAGCGCGAGGCTCACGACATCCCGCTCGATCTGATCGTGACGGAAGCCGGTCTCTATCCACAGCCGGCGGATTAAGCGTTTGAAGAGCGCCCTGCGAGGCGCCCCCTTCAATAACTACCGAGGCAGAACCCTGTTATAAAGACGCCGCCGCCCGTGCGGCCGTGTCGTACAGCCCGGACGCATTGCGCATCAATTGCGCCGCCTCGCCAATCTGTTCGTTGGTCAGGCCGCTTTCCTTCAGCGTCGAAATCAGGCAACTCTCGCGCACTTCACGGTATTTCAGACAAAGCGCGCGGCCCGCATCGGTCGCCGAGAAGAACACTTCCTTGCCGGTCTTTTCGCTTTTTACATACCCTCTAGCTACGAGCTTCTTCAACGCGTAAGTGGCAACGTGCGTGTCTTCGATGTTCAGCACGAAGCAGATGTCCGCCAGCTTCTTGCGCCGCTCGCGATGACTGACGTGATGCAGCAACGAGACTTCAATCGCGGTCATGTCCTTTTCGCCCGCCGCCGACATGCAGCGCACCATCCATCGGTTGAATGCGTTGCCCGCCATGATCAGTGCGTACTCCAGTTCGGACAGCTCCGCGCTGGTGTCGGACACGAGATGTTCCGAGGAAACGATCTTGGTGGGGTGGCGCGACATGGTGAAAATTCTCGAGAAACAGGATGGGAAAGTGTCAGGAGTGTACGACGAGCCACCCATTCCGGGGAGCCTGGCGAAAACGCTTATAGATAAATTGTTGATATTTTATTGATAATGTACGCTTCATACATCGTGGACCCGATGCCGATAACCAGGTATAGGGTCCGATATGTTCGACATTCCGGACTCAACCTGGGCCATTAAGCGATGAGCCAACCAAGAATCTTCCCGCTCGGCGACGCCGCGCTTGTCTGCGAGGCGCCGCCGCCTGCCACGCTGGACTGCCAGCGGCGCGTGTGGACTGCCGCCGAGGCCGCGCGCGACTGGCCGCACGTGCTCGAGGTTGTGCCGGGTATGAACAATCTGACGCTCGTATTCGATTCGCTCGAAGCCGATCGCGAAGCGCTGGTGAGCCTTCTGCAGGCAGCCTGGAATGCGGTGAGCGACGTGCCCGCGGCCGGCCGTGAAGTCGAAATCCCCGTGCAATACGGCGGTGAGTTCGGCCCCGACCTGCAAGTGGTCGCCAATCACACCGGCCTGAGCGTGCGCGAGGTCGTGCAACGTCACGCGGATGGCGAGTACGTGGTGTTCTTCCTCGGTTTTCAGCCGGGCTTCGCCTATATGGGCGGGCTCGACACAGCGCTGCACACGCCGCGCCGTTCATCGCCGCGGCTGGAAGTGCCGGCCGGTTCGGTCGGTATCGGCGGTGAGCAGACCGGCATTTATCCGGCGACCTCCCCCGGTGGCTGGCAGTTGATCGGCCGCACCGAACTGCCGCTGTTCGATCCATCTCGCCGTCCGCCCACGCTGCTGCAACCGGGCGACCGGGTGCGCTTTACCGTCGCGGGGATACACGCATGATCGATGTGATTCGCGCGGGTCTGCTGACCACGATTCAGGATCTTGGCCGTCACGGCTACCGGCACCTCGGTGTCGCGATGGGTGGCGCGCTCGACCGTCTGTCGCTCGAAGTCGGCAACCGGCTGGTAGGCAACCGGCCCGATGCGGCCGGCCTGGAAATTACCTTCGGACCGACCGTGCTGCGCTTTCTGCGCGCCACACGCGTGGCCATCACCGGCACCGAATTCGGCGCAACGCTCGACGGCAAGCCGGTCTATTCATGGTGGAGCCTGCCGGTTCAGGCAGGCCAGGAGCTGGTTCTGCAAGCGGCCAAGCGCGGCATGCGCGGCTATGTCTGCATCGCGGGCGGCATCGACGTGTTGCCGATGCTCGGTTCGCGCAGCACCGATCTCGCCGGCCATTTCGGCGGACTCGGCGGCCGGGCGTTGCGCGACGGCGACCGTCTGCCGGTCGGCGCGCCGCCGCAACGCGGCCACCTCGGCTTTACCCCCGAAGCGCCGGAGTTCGGCGTGAAGGCGCCCGCCTGGTGCAAGTTCGTGCTGGTTCACGAACCGCTGCGGCGCGGCCGGCATCCGTCAGGCGTGCCATGGGCGGTGCCGATCCGCGTGCTGCAAGGCCCGGAATACGATAGCTTCACTGAAGAAGCGCACGAATCGTTCTGGTCCGATGAATGGCTGGTCACACCGAACAGCAACCGCATGGGCTACCGCCTCGCCGGCACGGAACTGAAGCGCACCCGGAAAAACGATCTGCTCTCGCACGCGGTGCTGCCTGGCACGATTCAGGTCCCGCCGAACGGCCAGCCGATCGTGCTGATGAGCGATGCGCAGACCACGGGCGGCTATCCGAAGATCGGCGCTGTGATCCAGGCCGATCTATGGAAGCTCGCGCAGGTTCGCCTGAACGCCGCCATCCGTTTCATCCCGACGACGCCCTATGAGGCACGCCAGGCTTTGCTGGAAGAACGCACGTACTTGCGGCAGATCGACGCCGCGATTGCCATGCACGAAGAACGTTGCGCGCGCCAGCCGGCGGTCGCAGCGCTGTAACACTAAGTAGGGGAACACCATGGAAATCGATTTGAACGCCGATCTCGGCGAAGGCTGCGGTTCCGACGAGGCGCTGCTCGACCTCGTCAGCTCGGCCAACATCGCGTGCGGCTGGCACGCGGGCGGCGCCAACGCTATGCGCGACTGCGTGCGCTGGGCGGTGCAAAAGGGTGTGTCGATCGGCGCGCATCCGAGCTTTAACGATCCTGAGAATTTTGGCCGCAAGGAAATGGATCTGCCGGCCAACGATATCTACGCGGGCGTGCTGTATCAGCTCGGCGCCCTGTCGGCGATCGCGCAGGCCGAGGGCGGGCGCATCGCGCACGTTAAGCCGCACGGTGCGCTGTACAACCAGGCCGCGCGCGACGCGAAGATCGCCGATGCGATCGTCTCGGCGGTTCACGATTTCGACCCGTCGGTGGCGGTGTTCGCGCTCGCCAACAGCGGACTCGTGACGGCTGCCCGGGCAGCCGGCCTGACTGCCATCGAAGAAGTATTCGCCGACCGCGGTTATCGCGCCGACGGCTCGCTCGTACCGCGCAAGGAGCCGGGCGCGCTGCTCGACGACGAAGACGTGGTGCTGGAGCGCACGCTCGCGATGGTGCGCGAGCGCCGCGTGCAAGCCGTCGACGGACACTGGGTGCCGCTCAACGCCCAAACCATCTGCCTGCACGGCGACGGTCCGCACGCATTGGCGTTCGCGCGGCGCATCCGCAGCGCGCTGGAGGACGCGGGCATTGACGTTCACGCGGCCGGCGCCGCGAGCGTCTGATCCGCGCGTCAATCGGCGCGAGCCAGACAGCGCGATTCAACTGTTGCCCAACCCCGAACGCCCCGCTCCGTGCGGGGCGTTTGCCAGGTACACGACGACGCATTGCAGTACCCGCAGTGGAACAGCAAACAAGCAGCAAATGCAGGTGCAGGTGCAGGTGTAGTCGAAGCAACGCGGCCATCAAGAGCCGTAGCAGCAAGACGGCGCGTGGATCATCAGGCGCCGGCCCACGTTAGCCGCCATAAGCGGCGAGGTTGAAACCCTGTTTGGAGATCCAGATGCAGACAACAGTCAGTCTATGGCCGCTCATTGGCGTGGCCGTCATCATCGTCGGCTTTTTATTACGGTTCAATCCGATGCTGATCGTGGCGGTGGCCGCGATCATCACAGGCCTGGCCGCGCACTTCCCGCCTGAAAAGATCCTCGCTGAAATCGGCACCGGTTTCATCAAGACCCGCAATATCCCGTTGATCATCCTGCTGCCGCTGGCCGTGATCGGCCTGCTGGAACGGCATGGCCTGCGCGAGCGCGCGCAAGCGTGGATCGGCGGCATCAAGGCCGCGACCGCAGGGCGCTTGCTGATCGTCTATCTGCTGGTGCGCGAACTGACCGCCGCTGTCGGCCTGACCGGTCTCGGCGGCCATCCGCAAATGGTGCGTCCGCTGATCGCACCGATGGCCGAAGGCGCGACTGAAACGCGCTTCGGCAAGATCAGCGACGCCGTGCGTTTCAAATTGCGCGCCTACTCCGCGGCGACCGACAACGTCGGCCTGTTCTTCGGTGAGGACATCTTCGTCGCGTTCGGCGCAATCGTGCTGATGACGACCTTCCTGAAAGAAGCCGGCATCATCGTCGAGCCGATTCACGTGGCCGTCTGGGGCATCCCGACCGCGATCTGCGCGTTCATCATTCACGGTTTCCGCCTCTATCTGCTCGACCGCAGGCTCGAACGCGAACTGCGCGGCAATGCCGCAGCGAACACCGCCTCCGTTGCGCCGACGCAACCCGCCGCAGGAGACAAAGCATGACGTTCACGATTACCTATTTGTTCTGGCTGCTCGGCGTCGTGCTGCTGGTGATCGGCGGCATGATCGTCACGGATAAGGAACACCCGCGCCGTTTCACCGCCGGCGGTTTCTGGATTCTTTACGCGCTGATTTTCCTGATCGGCGACAAGCTGCCACCCTCGGTGGTCGGCGTGCTCGTAATCGTGATGGCGCTGGCCGCAGGCTTCGGCGGCGTGACCGCGGCCAAGCCGAAACTGCTGTCGCTCGAAGCGCGCAAGGCGAGCGCCGCGCGTCTGGGCAACAAGCTGTTCGTGCCCGCGCTGACGATTCCGGTCGTCACCGTGATCATTACGTTGTCGGCCAGCCATCTGATTTTCGGCGGCATGCCGCTGATCGAGAAAGCGAACGTCACGCTGATCGGCTTCGGCATCGGCTGCGTGATTGCACTTGCGATCGCGTGCGTGCTGACGCGCGATACCGTCGGTCAGTCGATGAAAGAGGCGCGCCGCCTCGTCGATGCGTTGTCATGGGCCGCGGTGCTGCCGCAGATGCTCGGCATGCTCGGCCTCGTGTTCTCGGACGCCGGCGTCGGCAAGGCGGTCGCTCACGTGACCACGGCCTACATCAGCCTCGATTACCGCTTTATCGCGGTGGCCGTGTACTGCATCGGCATGGCGCTTTTCACTATGGTGATGGGTAACGGCTTCGCCGCGTTCCCGGTGATGACAGGCGGCGTCGGCGTGCCGATCCTGGTCGGCGTGTTCCACGGCAATCCGGCAGTGATGGTCGCGATCGGCATGTTCTCTGGCTACTGCGGCACGCTGATGACGCCGATGGCCGCGAACTTCAACATGGTGCCGGCCGCGCTGCTCGAACTGCCAGATAAGAATGCGGTGATCAAGGTGCAGGTGCCCACTGCGCTGAGCTTGCTGGTTGTGAACATCTTCCTGTTGAATTTCCTGATGTTCCTGTAGGGCGGTTGGCCGAGCCGCGTGGCAAATGCCAACATCGCGTAGGACTTTCGCTCTGGTCCATGCACGCGCGTGAGTCCGCGGCAAATGGACGCCGCCGAATTCGGAGGCGTCCGATCGTCCGGCAAGGGGCCTGAACATAAGCTGGTGGATGATCTTCCATCCACATGCGCTGGCGACGCGCGCAACGCGCGCCGTCAGCGCTTTCCAGCAGGTCCCTCATGGAACACCAATCCCACCCCGACACCGCACCGCCCTCCGCTTACCTCACCTCTCTGATCGAGGCCGCGCTCGAAGCACACCAGGCCGGCCGTCTCGATACCGCCGAACCTCTTTACCGCGAAGCCCTCGCACTTGACCCAACGCATGCCAAAACACTGCATTACTTCGGCGTGCTGCAACATCAGCGCGGCGATCATGGTTTCGCCGCCGAGTTGATGAGCGAAGCGCTCAAACTCGATCGCACTGATGCCGCCTGCTGGAGCAACCGTGGCCTCGTCGCCGCTGCGCTCGGCCATCGCGAAGAAGCGATGATCTGCTATGACCAGGCGCTGCAGTTGCAACCGGATTTCGCCGACGCGCGCAACAACTTCGGTGTCGCGCTGCAAGCGCAAGGCTCATTCGAAGTAGCGATCGAACAGTATCGGCTGGCGTTGGCGGTCAATCCCTCGCTGGCCGACGTACATCTGAATCTCGGCACGGCGCTGAACAAGCTCGGCCGCTACGACGAAGCGCTGGCCTGCTATCAAAACGCGCTGTCGCTCGATCCACAATCGGCGGAAGCGCATTTCAATGCTGGCAATGCGTACAACGCGCAAGGCGATCACGCGGCGGCCATCGCCAGTTTCGAGCGGGCACTGGCACTGCGCGGCGACTATGCCGAGGCTCACATCAACCTGGGCAGCCTGATCGGCAAGCTCGGCGACTACGTCGGCGCCGAATCGCAGTATCGGCGTGCGGTCGCACTCAAGCCGAACCCGACGAATCTGGTTTGCCTCGGCGGCTCGCTTGGCGCGCAGGATCGCCTCGATGAAGAAGAAGGCTTCTACCGCCACGCACTGGCGCTCGATCCCAACTACGCAGACGCGCATCAGGGCCTCGCGTGGCTGTTGCTCAAGCGCGGCGACTACAAGCAGGGTTGGGCGGAGTTTGCGAAGCGCTGGCGCAAGAGCGACTACGAGGCGATCGCTGTGCCGGACGTTGCCGAGTGGCATGGCGAGCCGCTCGACGGGCGCCGTCTGTTGCTGGTCGGCGAACAGGGTTTCGGCGACCATTTCCAGTTCCTGCGCTATGCGCGCGTCCTCGAGCAACTCGGCGCCGCGGTCGATCTTTGTGTGCGCGAGCCGCTTCTGCCGCTGGTCGAACGCATCCCGGGCTTGCATCGCGCGTTCAGCGGCAAGCCTGAAGGTCCGTACGATTTCTGGGTGCCGATGATGAGCGTGCCGTCGTGCGTCGGCACCGAACTGTCGACCATCCCCGTGGACGTGCCGTATATGTTCGCCGACAAGGCAAAGATCAAAACATGGCGCAAGCGGGTGGACGCAGCCGGCAAAGCAAAACGCAAAGTGGGCCTGGTGTGGTCCGGCAGCCCGACGTTCGGCAACGATCGTTATCGCTCGATGGCTTTGGCCGCCCTGAGCCCACTAACCGAGCTGAAGGACATCGCGTGGTACGCGCTGCAAAAGGGCGCCGCGCACGCTCAGTTGGCTGATGCGCCCGAAGCTTTCCGCGCCCACGATTTCACCGAAGATTTGAAGAGCTTCGACGACACCGCCGCGCTCATCATGAATCTCGACCTTGTGATCGCCGTGGACACCGGCGTGGCGCACCTGGCGGCCGCACTAGGCAAGCCGGTGTGGGTGTTGCTGCCCGCCAACTCGGACTGGCGCTGGCTCGAAGAGCGCAGCGATTCGCCGTGGTATCCGGCGATGAAGTTGTTCCGGCAGACCAGGTTGGGCGATTGGGCGCCGGTGGTCGAACGCGTATCGGAAGAACTACGCGACGGCGGCCTATAAAACCTGCGCTGCGCAGATTTCAGACGTTTCTGCGCAGCGCTTTCTCAATCCCTTCGAACACACCTTCGTACGCAGACAGAATGCCGCGTCGCCGCGCCTTAAGAACGGCGACGCTGCTGCGCCAGCATGTAAGCGCGCAACAACTTGTTGATGCGAGTTTGATAGCCCGCCCCCTGCTCTTTGAACCAGCTCAGTACATCCGCGTCCAGTCGCATGGTCACAGCCTGTTTCGGCGGAACGTGCAGCTCGGCACGGTCAAAAAAGTCGTCACCCAATTCGGGCACGTCGCTCGTGTCGATTTGCGCGTCGCCTGCTTTTGCAAGTCGCTTCCAGTCGGTTCCTGATGTTTTACCCATGATTTCGCCTCTGCTCCTTTTCAGCCATTCCCACGCTACCCACCGTGCCGGTCAATTCCAGACGCTGTATTTGTAGCGTTTGACCTCGTGCTTCGTCGCCTTGCGGACCGAAATGATACGGATCACATCGGCATTGCGTTCGACGTACACCACCACACCTACGATGGCGGCCATCCAACCCAGCGCGATCCAGCGTTCCTCGCCGTAGTCTTCCCGCTGGTCTATCGCCGTCAGCACCGGATGATCGAACACGTCGACAGCATCCCGGAAATCGATGCCATGCTTACGAATGTTGATTTGATTCTTGAGTTCGTCCCATTCAAACCGCACACAGCACCTGTATTGATATCTGTACATACATCATAGCACGCACGCGTAGCTATGTCCGCGTGAGCCGCGAGCAGTTTGCGACACACGTCAGCATCGGACTGGCTGTGAAATTACCGGTTCCTGATCTGGCCGAACGGCCTACCCCGGTTAGGACTGTGACCAACCACGCCGCAGATTTCGCAGCGTAAGGCTGAGGTGGGTCTCACCCCGCATCCACCACGAACCCGTGCTGCCGCAAAAGCTGCAGCACGCCCTTGCGGCCACCCAGATGCAACGCGCCGATCGCTACGAACACCGGCTTGTTCGGCCCGGCGATCAGCAGCATCCGCGATACGAAGCGCCGGTTGCGCTCGTACACGATCCGGTTGTCGATCGAATCGGAAATCCGCTTGTCGCGCGCCAGCTTTTCGGTTTTGGCGGCTTGCCACGCCGCAATCGCATCGGCATCGCCCACTCGCCACAGCCGATGCAACGTCTTCACATCGTCGACGTTTTCCGCGGGCGTCTGCACCAGGTCCTGGGCGAGCATTTCGCGTTGCTGCGCAAGCGTGAGTCCGGTGAACGCACGCATTTGCTGTGGCAAGGTCTCGAGGCCGACGATCTTGCCGCGCGTCCTGATGTACACGTTCTGCAATTGCGCTTCCGTGCCGTACTCGGTCTGCAAGCCGGCACTCAACGAATCGTAGGTTTCGACCACCAGTGACGCGAGCCACGGCCGCATCTTCTTGATTTCATCCTGCGCCGCGGGATTGCCGCGCAGGCGCAAGGCCAGCTTGCGCCACAAAGGCTCCGGCAACAGACCTGGCAAACAGTCGCGCCGGCATACGCCGTACTTCGACACATCGTCTTGCGAGACCAGCAGTTCGTCGGGTGAAAGTTCGAGCGCCAGCGTCGGCGAGGCCGCCAGGGCGCCGAGGATCGGCGCGCGGAACGGTTGCCCGGGCGGATAGTCGGCCGGGTCGCCGACATGCAACGTGCCAAGCACGTAAATGGTCGTGGTGCCGCGCGTCGCGACATAGAACGGCATGCGCGCCGGCTGCGCGCGTACCGGACCGCTCGCCGTGGTACCAGGCGTAGCGGGCGGCGGATTGAAGCCGGGCAAGGTGCTGCGTGGCGGCGCCGGCAGACTGGGCACCGGCACCGCCGGCCGCCCCGCCTGAGCGGGCGCATTGGCGGCCGCGCCAGCAGCATGCGCGAGGCCGATCGGCCCTGCGCTCAGGTGAAAAGCAGAACATACGCCGAGGAGCGTGGCACCGGTCAGTGCAAACGCTCCCCAGCGCCGCGCGAAAGCAGTGTGGCGGCCACCATCACGCGAGCGGCGCGCAAGACGACGCGCCGCCACTGCATCAGGCATCCATGTCCCCCACCTCCTCGGCGCGGTGACACGACACCTGACGGCCATCCACTTCACGCAACTTCGGTTCTTCGCTGCGGCAACGGTCGATCGCGTACGGGCAGCGCTGATGGAACGTGCAGCCCGACGGCGGATTCAGCGGCGACGGCATTTCGCCTTGCAGCTTGATCTTGATCGTGCGATCCGCTTCGAAGATCGAAGGCGTGGCCGACATCAACGCACGCGTGTACGGATGTCGCGGATTCGAGAAAATCCGCTTCTTGTCGCCAAGCTCCGCCACGCCACCGAAGTACATCACCATCACATCGTCGGCGATATGTTCCACCACCGAAAGATTGTGCGAGATGAACACGTAGCTGGTCTTGAACTGCTCCTGCAGATCCATGAACAGATTGAGAATCTGCGCCTGGATCGACACGTCGAGCGCGGACACCGGTTCATCGGCGACCACGATTTGCGGATCGAGGATCATCGCGCGCGCAATCGCCACACGCTGCCGCTGACCGCCCGAGAACATATGCGGATAGCGCTTGGCATGCTCCGGACGCAGGCCGACCGTGCGCATCATCTGCGCGATCCGTTCGGCGCGTTCGGTCGTGCTCAGTTGCGTGTTGATCGCGAGCGGTTCGCTAAGCGTCTGCTCGACTGTCTTGCGCGGATTCAGCGAGGCAAACGGATTCTGGAACACCATTTGCACGCGCCGCCGCAACGCTGCGATCTTCGCATGATCGGCGCCCGCTACGTCTTCACCGTCGATCAACAGACGGCCCGCGCTGGGCTTTTCGATCATGGTCAGTTGACGTGCGAGGGTGGATTTTCCGCAACCGGATTCACCCACCACCGCCAGAGTCTTGCCGCGTTCGAGCGCAAACGACACGCCGTTCAAAGCCTTGACCGTGCCCTGGCTGAACATGCTGCGCTTCACCGAGTAGTAGCGCGCCAGTTTGTCGGCAACCAGGACGTGATCGCCCGCATGGTCCGACTGGCGCCGCGGTTCGAGTACTGCGTTCATCGTGCGCCTCCATGGGTGTGAACGTTGGCGTCGCCGCTCAGGTTCAGGGGTTTGATGCAGCGCACGCGCGCCACTTCTGCGTGACCTTGCATCGGTGTCAATGCCGGTCGCGCCTTCATGCAGTCGTCGACCACGTACTTGCAGCGCGGTGCGAAGAGACACCCTTTCGGACGATCATCACGCCCCGGCACCATGCCCGGCAGTGCGGCGAGCCGCACCGCGCCGACATTGTGTTCCGGAATCGCCGCCAGCAGCGCTTCCGTGTACGGATGATGCGGCGCCGCGAAGATGTCCGGCACGCGGTTCGTTTCGATCACTTCGCCAGCGTACATGACCGCGACTCGCTGCGCGACCTCGGACACCACCGCCAGATCGTGCGAGATCAGCACGAGCGCCATGCCGCGTTCCTTCTGCAGCTTGATCAGCAGTTCCATGATCTGCGCCTGGATCGTCACGTCGAGCGCGGTGGTCGGTTCGTCGGCGATCAGCAGCTTCGGGTTGCAGGCAATCGCCATCGCGATCATCACGCGCTGGTTCATGCCGCCCGACATCTGATGCGGAAATGAACCGATGCGGCCTTTCGGGTCAGGAATACCGACCTGGTCGAGCAACTCCAGCGCGCGTTTGTCCAACGCACTGCCGCGCAGGCCTTCGTGCAGCTTCAGCACTTCCTTGATCTGATAGCCGACCGTGTAGCTCGGATTCAGACTGGTGAGCGCGTCCTGGAACACCATCGCGATGTCTTTGCCGATGATCTTGCGGCGCTCTTTGGCCGACGCCTTCAGCAGATTCTTGCCGTTGAAGGTGATTTCGTCGGCGGTGACTTTGCCGGGCGCGTCGATCAGGCCCATCAGCGCCATCATCGTCACGCTCTTGCCCGAACCCGATTCGCCGACTACGCCGACCACTTCGCCGGGCGCGACATCGAGATTGATCCGATCGACTGCGGGCAGTCCGTTGAAATTCACCGCCAGATTGCGGATGGTCAATAAGTTGCTCATGTCATGCCATCCGTTTCAGTTTGGGATCGAGTGCGTCGCGCAGCCCGTCGCCGAGCAGATTGATCGCGAGCACCGAGATCAGGATGGAAAGACCCGGCATCGTGACGATCCACCAGGCGCTGTCGATATAGTCGCGCGCCGAGGCCAGCATCGCGCCCCACTCTGCCGAAGGCGGTTGCACGCCGAGACCGAGGAAGCCGAGCGCGGCAGCATCGAGAATCGCCGACGAAAAACCCAGCGTAGCCTGCACGATCAACGGTGCGGTGCAGTTCGGCAGCACTTGCGAGAACATCAGACGCAGCGTGCCCGCGCCGGCGACGCGCGAAGCCGTCACATATTCCTTCTGCAATTCGCCTTGCGCCGACGCTCGCGTCAAACGCACATAACCCGGCAGCGCGACGATCGCAATCGCCAGCATCGTGTTGACGAGACCCGGGCCGATGATCGCGACCACCGCGACTGCCAGCAGCAGCGAGGGCAACGCGAGCAGCACGTCCATGATGCGCATGATCGGCGTATCGGCCCATTTCTCGAAGAACGCCGCGATCAAGCCAAGCACGATGCCCGGAATCAGCGCGAGCACCACCGAGACGAAGCCGATCCAGAACGACAGCCGCGCGCCGTACATCAGACGCGAGAGGATATCGCGGCCTGCTTCGTCGGTGCCGAGAACGAACTTCCAGTTACCGCCGTCGAGCCAGGCGGGCGGGATTTTCACGGAGTCGCGATACTGTTCGATCGGGCTATGCGGCGCGATCAAGGGCGCGAAGATCGCGATGAAGATCAACACCAGCACGATGATGCCGGCAACAACCGCACCACGGTTTCGCGAGAAATTCGCCCAGAATTCGCGGGCGGCGATGGCGCGGCCGCTGGGCGGCGTTACTGCTGTGGGGACTGTATTTTGTATGTCTGCCATGATCAGGTTACCTCGTATGGCGAATGCGCGGATTCAGCACGCCGTACAACAGATCGACGACGAGGTTCACAACGATCACCAGCGTAGCGATCATCAGGATACCGCCCTGCACCACCGGATAGTCGCGCCGGCCGATCGCGTCGATCAGCCACTTGCCGATACCCGGCCACGAAAACAGCGTCTCCGTCAGCACGGCGCCTGCGAGCAAGGTGCCGACCTGCAAGCCGATCACGGTCACGACCGGAATCAGCGCATTACGCAATGCATGCACGACGATCACGCGGCCCGGCGACAAACCCTTCGCACGTGCAGTGCGAATGTAGTCTTCGCGCAGCACTTCGAGCATCGACGAACGCGTCATGCGCGCGACGACCGCCAGCGGAATCGTGCCGAGCACAATGGCCGGCAAAATCAGATGGCTGACCGCGGATTTGAACGCGCCTTCATCGGTGGACATCAACGCGTCGATCAGCATGAAGCCGGTCACGTGCGGAATGTCATATTCGACGGCAATGCGTCCCGACACCGGCGTCCAGCCCAGGTCGACGGAAAAAAACATGATGAGGATCAAGCCCCACCAGAAGATCGGCATCGAGTAGCCCGTGAGCGCCGTGCCCATCACGCCGTGATCGACCACCGTGCCGCGCCTGAGCGCCGCGAACACGCCCGAGGGCAAGCCGACGATCAACGCGAACAGCATCGCGCAGATCGACAGTTCGACGGTAGCGGGAAAACGTGCGAGGAATTCGCCCATCACGCTGGTATTGGTGATGATCGAGGTGCCGAGGTCGCCGTGCATGGCGCGACCGATGTAATGAACGTATTGCATCGGCAAGGACTCGTCGAGCCCGAGGCGGTGCATCGCGGCGGCGTGCATGGCGGGATCGACGCCGCGCTCGCCCATCATCACTTCGATGGGGTCGCCCGGTATCAGGTGAATCAGCGCAAACGCGAGGATCGTGATGCCGATGAACGTCGGTATCACCATGCCGATGCGGCGCAAAACGAAGCGGAACATGGTTCGTCCCTATGGTCTTGATGAAGAAAAAACGCAACCGGCGACGAGGGCTTGTGACCCCGGTCGCCGGACCATTTCGACCAGTTTTCTAACCGTGCGAAAAGCTACTGCGTAAGCTTGACTGTATGACTGTTACTTGACGCTGACGCCGTCGAAACGCGCATAACCCAGCGGTTCGATACGCATATCGACCACCTTCTTGCTGACAGGCTGGTACACGGTCGAGTGAGCGATCGGCGAGAACGGCAGTTGCTGCGCGAAGATCTGCTGCGCCTGCATGTAAGCCGTCGTACGTGCGCCCTGATCGGACGTGACGCGCCCCTTCTGGATCAGATCGTCGAACGGCTTATAGCACCACTTCGAGAAGTTGTTGCCGTTCACCGCTTCGCAGCCGAGCAGCGTGCCGAGCCAGTTGTCCGGATCGCCGTTGTCGCCGGTCCAGCCGATCAGCATCGTGTCGTCTTCACCTGCGTGCGCGCGCTTGATGTACTCGCCCCATTCGTACGTGACAATCTTCGCCTTCACGCCGATCTTGGCCCAGTCGGCCTGGATCATTTCCGCCATCAGGCGGGCGTTCGGGTTATAAGCGCGTTGCACCGGCATCGCCCACAGCGTGATGTCGAAACCGTTCGGATAACCGGCCTTGGCCAGCAGCGCCTTGGCCTTGTCCGAATCGAAGGATGCGCCCTTCAGGTTCTTGTCGTACGACCATTGGGTCGGCGGCATCGGGTTCGTCGCGGACTGGCCTGCGCCTTGATACACCGACTCGATGATCGCCTTCTTGTTGATCGCCATGTCGAGCGCCTGACGCACTTCGAGCTTGTCGACCGGCTTGTGCGTCACGTTGTACGCGAGATAGCCCAAGTTGAAGCCCGGTTGCGACGGCATGTCGATATTCGCTTCAGCCTTCAGCGGTGCGATGTCGGCCGGACGCGGATAGCTCATCACCTGGCATTCGTCGCGCTTGATCTTTTGCACGCGCACGCCGGCGTCCGGCGTGATCGAGAAGATCAGCTTCGAGATCTTCACCGCGTTCGGCTTCCAGTAATCCGGATTGCCGTCGAAGCGGATCGTCGCGTCTTTCGTGTAGCTGCGGAAGATGAACGGACCCGTGCCGACCGGGTACTGGTTGATGTCGGCGGCCTTGCCGGCCTTCATCAACTGGTCGCCGTATTCACCCGACAGAATCGACGCGTATTCCATCGCCAGATTCTGAATGAACGGCGCGTTGACTTCCTTCAGCGTGAACTTGACCGTGTACGGATCGACCTTTTCGACGCTAGTGATCAGCTTGTCGAGGCCCATGTCGGTGAAGTACGGGAACTGCACCGGATAAGCCTTATGGAAGGCCGAGTTCGTATCCAGCATGCGCTGGAACGTGAACACGACGTCGTCCGCATTGAATTCGCGCGTCGGCTTGAAGAACGACGTGGTCTGGAACTTCACGCCATGACGCAGGTGGAACGTGTACGTCTTGCCGTCCGCGGAGACTTCCCATTTTTCGGCGAGGCCCGGCTCGACCTTGGTGCCGCCGCGCTCGAATTCGACGAGGCGGTTGTAGACGGTGAACGTGTTAGCCGTGAAATCGGTGCCCGTGGTGTACTGGGCCGGATCGAAACCCGCAGGGCTGCCTTCTGAGCAGTAGACGAGTGTTTTGTTCGGAATCTCGGCATGCGCGCTCGTAGCGCCCAGCATCGATGCCGCTGCAGCTGCGACGAGCGTCGTAACACGCGCGGCGCGCAACAGGTTGTTTTGCTTCATGTTTCCTCCAGGTTCGGGGCCGGCTTCCGCCGGCGTAGCGCGATCTTACTTGAGCTTGGCTCACAGCAACAAGCGGAGGAAAATACCCCTGTTGACGATCGGAAACAGTTAGGGCATGTGGGCGGCCGTACGCCGGCGCTGGCCGGAGCGTACGGCTGTTACGAAGACGAGGCGAGGCGGCCTCGGCCGGAAAACCGCCCGCCTGCTGTTATTTCAGGCCGACGTTCATGAATTGCGTCGGGCCGAACGGGTCGATCTTGAAGCCCGTGACGTTTTTGCTGATGGGCTGATACACCGTGGAATGGGCGATTGGCGTGAACGGCACCTGGTCCTTGAAGATTTCCTGGGCTTCCGTATAAGCCTTGGTGCGCTCGGCAAGATCGGTCGTGCCGCGACCCTTCCGGATCAGATCGTCGTAAGGCTTGTAGCACCATTTGGAAAAATTACTGCCGTTCACCGCGTCGCAGCCGAGCAATACGCCCAGCCAGTTATCCGGATCGCCATAGTCGCCGGTCCAGCCGATCAGCATTGCCTCATGCTCGCCCGAATGACCGCGGCGAATATATTCACCCCATTCGTAAGTAGCGATCTTCACCTTGACGCCGATCTTCGCCCAATCCGCCTGCAGCATTTCCGCCATCAGACGCGCGTTCGGGTTGTAAGGCCGCTGAACCGGCATGGCCCACAGCGTCAGATCGAAGCCGTCGGGGTAGCCCGCCTCCTTGAGGAGCGCTTTCGCTTTGTCGACGTCGTACGGGGCGTCCTTCAGATTCTTGTCGTAGCCCCATTGCGTCGGCGGCATCGGATTGGTCGCCGCCTGGCCGGCGCCCTGATACACCGATTCGATAATCGCTTTCTTGTTGATCGACATATCGAGTGCGCGGCGCACCATCAGATTGTCGAGCGGCTTCTTGGTGTTGTTGTACGCGATATAGCCGAGATTGAAACCGACCTGACTCGGAATGGCGAGCGATGCATCGGCTTTAACCGCTGGAATATCGCCGGGGCGCGGATACGACATCACCTGGCACTCACCGCGCTTCAATTTTTGCAGCCGCACGGCCGGGTCGACGGTAATCGCGAATATCAGCTTGCTGATTCTGACGACACCCGGTTTCCAGTAATCGGGATTGCCGTCAAACCGGATTGAATCGTCCTTCGTATAGCTGCGGAAAATGAATGGACCGGTACCGACCGGATATAGATTCATATCGGACGCTTTACCTGCTTTCAGTAACTGATCGGCGTATTCAGCCGACAAAATCGACGCAAACGGCATTGCGATCTGCTGCAAAAACGGCGCATCGACTTCCTTCAGCGTGAAACGCACCGTATACGGATCGAGCTTCTCGACCTTGGTGATGTTCTTCGCGAGGCCAAGGTCGGTGAAATACGGAAACGGCACTGCGTAGGCTTTGCGGAACGGCTGTTCCGGATCGAGCATCCGCTGATAAGTAAAGACGACGTCGTCAGCGTTGAATTCGCGAGTGGGTTTGAAGAACGAGGTGGTCTGGAACTTCACGCCGTGCCGCAGATGGAACGTGTAAGTCAGGCCGTCCTGCGATACGTCCCATTTCTCGGCAAGGCCAGGCTCGATATCGGTACTGCCGTGCGCGAACTCGATCAGCCGGTTATAGACCGTGTACGACCCGGCGGTGAATTCCACGCTGGTGGTGAACTGGGCGGTGTCGAAACCCGCCGGACTGCCTTCGGAGCAAAACACGAGGGTTTTGTCGGGCAGCGTGGCCGCGTCGGCTACGGCGGGCGCGAGGCCGGCAGCCAGCACCGCACAGGCGCTCAAGACTGGCAAACAGGCATGGCGAACTGCAAACAGCAATCGGGATACTGTCATCACGTTCTCCGCACAGCAGCCAAGTCAGCTGCGCTTCGATCATAGACAGTGCAAAAATCGGGTTCAATGCGGGCTTACGCTTCGCAAGAAATGCCCAAATGGGCATGTTTGTTGCGTCGCAGCAGGATGTGATGCCTGACGCGGAGCTCGGATTGCCCGCGCCGCTGGCGTGCACTGCACTGCACGCCGGTGCAACGTAAGGCACAGAATGCGCGGGCACATTTCAGGCGCGAGGCGCGGCCGCGTCGGATTTCACCTATAAAAAAACCGCGCGGCAGGTAAGCCGCGCGGTTTCTGGACAACGGTGCCTAAAGTTTAAGCGCCCAGCCGTTCGCAGATCGCCTTGGTCGCCGCGGCGCCATTGAGCGTGTAGAAGTGCAGGCCCGGCACCTTCGCCTCGATGAGACGCCCGCACAGGTCGGTCACCACGTCCAGCCCAAAGGCGCGAATCGACTCGCGGTCATCGCCGAAGCTTTCCAGACGGCGCGCGACCCAACGCGGCACTTCCGCGCCGCACATCTCCGAGAAACGCATCAGCTGCGAGAAGTTCGTGATCGGCATGATGCCCGGCACGATCGGCACGTCGACGCCGAGTTTCCGCGCGTCGTCGACGAAGCGGAAGTACGCATCCGCGTTGAAGAAGTACTGCGTGATCGCCGAATTGGCGCCGGCCTTCACCTTGTGGGCGAAGTTTTCCAGATCGTGACGCGGCGAGCGCGACTGCGGGTGGTACTCCGGATAGCCGGCCACCTCGATCCAGAACCAGTCGCCGAATTCGGCGCGGATAAAGCTCACCAGTTCCGACGCGTAACGCAATTCGCCGACTTCGCCCATGCCGGACGGCAGATCGCCGCGCAGCGCGACGATATGGCGGATGCCATGCGCGCGGTACTCGTTGAGGATCGCGCGCAGGCTCTCTTTCGAGGAGCCGATGCACGAGACGTGGGGCGCCGCTTCGAGCCCTTCCTTCGCCATTTCGACGACGGTGTCGAGCGTGCCCTGTTGCGTCGAGCCGCCGGCGCCGAACGTGACAGACACGAACTTGGGCTTGAGCGACGCAAGCTGCCCGCGGGTGGCGCGCAGCTTGTCGACGCCTTCCTGCGTTTTCGGCGGGAAGAATTCGAATGAAAGTTCGATCGGGTTCATGATTCAGTAGATCAACCGAGACTGCGGTTGCCGAAAATAAGCGCGGACAGCAGCCAGGAAACGATGCTGTACAGAATCGAGCCGAAGAAGGCCGACCAGAAACCCGACACCTCGAATCCCTTCAGCAGCGACGCGCACAGCCAGAAGCACAGCGCATTGACCACCAGAATGAAGAGTCCGAGCGTGACGATCGTGACGGGCAGCGTCAACAGGATCAGCACCGGACGCAGGATCGTATTGATCAATCCGAGCACCACCGCGACGATCAAGGCGGTGCCGAAACTACGGATATGAATCGACGGTACGAGGTAGGTGATGATCAGGAGCGCAAGCGCGTTGATCAGCCAGGTCAGCAGCACGGTCATGTAGAGCTCCTTTGGCAGGGTGTCCGTTTGAACGGAAACGGGCGGGCATGGCGAACAAAGCGGCGCCTTACGCGCCGCCTCGCCGTCAAACTGTCATGCTTTAAAACCGCCCGCGCGCTTGATGCTACTTAGTAGCGGTAGTGGTTCGGCTTGAACGGACCGTTCTTGTCGACGCTGATATAGCTCGCCTGATAGTCCGACAGCACCGTCAGTTCTGCGCCGATACGGCCCAGATGCAGACGCGCCACCTTTTCATCAAGGTGCTTCGGCAACACGTAGACCTTGTTTTCATACTTGTCGCCGTGCACGAACAGTTCGATCTGCGCGATCGTCTGGTTCGTAAACGATGCCGACATCACGAACGACGGATGGCCCGTTGCGCAACCCAGATTCACCAGACGCCCTTCAGCCAGCAGGATGACGCGCTTGCCGTCCGGGAAAATGATGTGGTCGACTTGCGGCTTAATGTTTTCCCACTGGTACTTACGCGTCGACGCAACGTCGATTTCCGAATCGAAGTGACCGATGTTGCAGACAATCGCGTTGTTGCGCATGGCAGCCATATGATCGTGGCCGATCACGTGGAAGTTGCCCGTTGCCGTCACGAAGATGTCAGCCTTATCTGCCGCGTATTCCATCGTCACGACGCGATAGCCTTCCATCGCTGCCTGCAACGCGCAGATCGGATCGATTTCCGTGACCCACACCGTCGCGCCCAGACCGCGCAACGATTGCGCGCAACCCTTGCCCACGTCGCCGTAACCCGCCACAACCGCGATCTTGCCCGCGATCATCACGTCGGTTGCGCGCTTGATACCGTCGACCAGCGACTCGCGGCAGCCATACAGGTTGTCGAATTTCGACTTCGTGACCGAATCGTTCACGTTGATGGCCGGGAACGGCAGGCGCCCTTCCTTTTCCATCTGATACAGACGGTGCACGCCGGTCGTGGTTTCTTCGGTCACGCCCTTGATGTGCGCGAGACGCGTGGAGTACCACACCGGATCGGCGTCGAGATGCTTGGCGATCGACTTGTACAGCGCGACTTCTTCTTCGTTTTCCGGCTTCGAGATCACCGAACGGTCTTTCTCAGCCTTCGAGCCGAGGATCAGCAGCAACGTGGCGTCGCCGCCGTCGTCGAGGATCATGTTGGCGAACTCGCCATTCGGCCATTCGAAAATGCGGTGCGAGAATTCCCAGTATTCGTCGAGCGATTCGCCCTTGAACGCGAACACCGGCACGCCGCCTTGCGCAATCGCGGCGGCTGCATGATCCTGCGTCGAGAAGATGTTGCACGATGCCCAGCGCACGTCCGCGCCGAGTGCCGTCAGGGTTTCGATCAGCACGCCGGTTTGAATCGTCATGTGCAGCGAACCCGCAATACGCGCACCCTTCAGCGGCTGCGAGCTCTTGTATTCCTCGCGCGTCTGCATGAGGCCGGGCATTTCGGTTTCAGCGATATTCAGTTCCTTGCGGCCCCAGGCTGCAAGCGACATATCGGCGACGAGGAAATCTTGCTTTGAATCGAGAACTGCGGCGTTCATCACGCCCTCCTTTCTAAAAAATTGACTAGAAATTTGACGTGAGCGCGGTTCGATGCGGTGGATGGGAGCGCAATGCGCATCCTGGCCCTCCGATTGAAGCCTCCGAGCCTGGCGGGCGGCCGGCGAATATGCTGATTCGCGGTACCCGTCGCAACGCTCCTCGAAGACGAACGGCGATTGTAGCAAATCGAGATGGCTTCGGGGTGGTGCCGGGCTGGTGATTACGCGGCGCGATTCTGGGGAGCAGAGGCGGCTGGCACGGCAGCGACGCTTGCCGTGCGCAACTGCTCGATGCCCGCGCGGGCGGTTTCGAGAAACTGCCTCGAAAAGCGAAATGCGTCGGCCACGTCGGCGGGATCCGGTGTCTGCAAACCAAGAGCGATACGGAAATAGCGTTCGGCGTGAATGCCCGCGTGGTAATGCATACGCACGCGCTTCGCGTCGTCCAGACGCCGGTTGCCGAAAATGTCGCGCAGAGCCCATGAAAACGCGCCGTCTTCGCCACCGATGCGGCGGAACGCGTCGTCCATCGGAAAGCCGCCGAGCGCGGCATATACCGCGCGGCGGATGATCAGGCTGCTCGGTACCGTATTGCTAAGCGTCGCGGCGTGCTGGGCGAAGTCATCATGCCCCGTGAGCTCTGCCGGAAAATCCGTGTACTCGACGTCGAGCCGTACAGACACTTCATTCGGGTTCTGCGTGAGAAACGCGCTCGCGGCGGCTAACGCGCCGGGCAGGTATTCATCGTCGGCGTCAAGGAAGGCAAGCAGACCGTGAGCCGCACGCATCGCGCCCCAGTTGCGCGCCCGAGCCGGGCCGCCGTTGTACGGCATCTGCAGCAAGCACACGCGTGCGTCGAGACGCCCGTAGTGTGCGACCAGATCGGCGGATGCATCGGTCGAGCCGTCGTCCACCACGATGATCTGCGCGGCTTCCGGCTGAATCAGGCAACTTTGGAGCGCACGGCCGAGCGTCGCCGCGCCGTTGTAGCAGGGAATGATGATCGAGATGGACGTCATGAATTGAAACGGGCGCTGCGGGCCAAACGGTAGAGAACCGTCGATGGTAGCCCGCTTCCCGTCGGGTCCATCCTGGAAAAGCGGCGTGCGCGGCCGTGCCGACCAACGCACTGCGCGCAAACGGCGCCGACACGAAGCGCGCCATTCGCTTGCCCCTCAACATAAATACGATGACTTACAATCGCTCGGGTCATTCCAAATTGGAATTCTGGAGCCTGAGATCGTGGAACTACGAGCGCTGCGATATTTCGTCGAAGTGGTCCGTCAACAGAGCTTCACTGTCGCCGCCGAGCAGATGTTCGTCACGCAGCCGACCATCAGCA
This sequence comes from Paraburkholderia sp. SECH2, assembly GCF_030464795.1. Taxonomy (NCBI): domain Bacteria; kingdom Pseudomonadati; phylum Pseudomonadota; class Betaproteobacteria; order Burkholderiales; family Burkholderiaceae; genus Paraburkholderia; species Paraburkholderia sp. SECH2. The sequence continues at coordinate 18,838 of NZ_JALPRH010000041.1, read as the reverse complement.
AGATGGTCAAGTCGCTGGAAGACGAAATCGGCTCGCCGCTGCTGCTACGCGACGGGCGCCAGATGGTGCTGACCGACGCCGGCCGGATCGTCTATCAGCGCGGTCAGGATGTGCTGGCCGCGCACGCGCAGTTGCAGGCCGAGTTGAATGACCTCGACACGCTCGGCCGCGGCGAGCTGACCATCGGCATTCCGCCGATGGGCGGCTCGCTGTTCACGCCGGCCATCGCCGCCTTCCGCCAGCGCTACCCAAAAATCGAGCTGAAGTTGTTCGAGCAGGGTTCGCGCGCGATTGAGACCGCGCTGATCCACGGCGAGCTGGAGTTAGGTGGCGTGTTACAGCCGGTCGATCCGGAAAACATCGAGGTGCTGCCAATGACCCGGCAATTGCTGTGGCTGGTCGCCCGCACCGGCTCGCGCTGGGACGATCTGCACGAAGTGCCGCTCGTCGAACTCGCCAACGAGCCATTCGTGTTTTACGGCGAGAGCCTCGCGCTCAACGACGTCGTGCTGAACGCGTGCCGCACCGCCGGCTTTGCGCCGACCATCGTCGGGCGAAGCGGACACTGGGATTTCATGGCGGCGCTGGTGCTGGCCGGCGTCGGTATCGCGCTGTTGCCGGCGCCGTACTGCCGGCGGCTCGACGCGGCGCAGTTCACCTGCCGACCCGTGGTGGAACCGGAGATTCCGTGGGAAATGGCAATCGGCTGGCGCCGCAATGGGTATCTATCGCACGCAGCGCGCGCGTGGCTGGAGGTAGCGCGCGAGACGCTGCCGGGTCAGGCCGGCGACGATTTCATGCTGGGGCCGGGCATCGGCATGACCGGCATCACGGCGCCCGTTCAAACACCGCCGCCGGAAACGCGGCCGGCTAAGTGACGACATGCCGCCCGGTGCAGACCGGACGGCATGCCTTCCTAGCTAAGCCGACCTTGACGGCTTGGCTCAAAAGTCCGCCTCGAGAGCCTGCGCCAAGGCGCATCTCAGAGACTTACTTACCTTCACGGCTTACCAAGCTCCATCATTACTGCTGCGCGACAAACTCGATGCGGCGATTGGCAAAACGGCCGCTTGCCGTGTCGTTGCTCGCGACCGGATTCGCATCGCCATAACCTTGCGCGACCAGCGAATCCGCCGGCACACCCGTCTTCACGAGATACGCGCGAACCGCTTCGGCGCGCTTCTTCGACAGTTGCAGATTGCCTTGTGCACCGCCGACATTGTCCGAATAGCCGGCTACTTCGAGCTTGGCCGTCTTGCCGTTACGCGCGCAGGCATTCAACACTTGCGCCGACTGATTCAGATCTTCCAGCGCCGAGGCCGGCACGCGAGCACCGGCGCTTGCGAAGTTGATCACCTGCAGGTTCAGCACCTTGACCACGTCTGCTGTCACGCACGAACTATCCGGCGCGAGGAGGCCCTTGATCGCGCTGCGGAAGTTTTCCGTTGCGTTGGCGACCGCCTGTTCGACGTTGAACGAACCGATCTGATACGAGGCGCCGAACAGAGATTTGAGTTTGTCGAGCCAGCCGAGCTTCGCGTTTGCCGCGCTGCCGCTCAGTTCGATGTGCGCGCCACCCACTTTCACCTCGGCGCCCGGCAATGCCATCAGCGGCAGCAGGCCATTCAGATGAACGAGCCAGTCGGCTTGCTTGGTGTCCTGATCGACGGTGACGTTCGCGACGAAACGGTCAGCGCCGAAGTGCTTTGTCAGCGCGTCGATTAGTTGGGTCTTTTCGGCTTCGCTGCCAACCGTGGCGGTGAGCGTCGGCTTACCGGCGGGGTCGACTGTGAAGCTGAGTTGGCTGTCTTTGGTCGGCGCGGGCGCGGCGGCAGGTTGCTGCGTGTCGCTGGCGGCGCTTGCTGCGACGGCACTGGCGGCAGGCGTCGAAGCAGCGACATCAGCGGCCGCGGGCGCGACGGCCGAAGCCCCAGCCGATGCGGAAGCGGGCTGCACCGTTGCCGCGGCTTCCGCACTACTGCGCTCACCGCTTTGTTCGCCTCGTTGCTCGCTATGGCAACCACGCAGGAACAGGAAAGCCAGCACCGCAGCAATCGCCGCGAGCAGCCACCACACCCACTTGCGCGGACGGCGCTCTTCGCGCACCACCGCGTCGGCCGGCACGCGGATGCTCGACATGGCTTCGGCCACGGGTTTGGCAGCAGGCGTCGGATGATCGATGTGCGCCGAGACCGCTTTCAGCTGCGACAGAATATTGCCGGTGAACGCGCCGAGTCCGCTCAGCCCAAGGCCTGCCATCAGACGATCATTCAGGTACGGCGCAATGGCCGGCAGTTGATGGCCGAGCAGCGTCGGCAACTGGCCGACATTGCCCCGACCTTCGAGAAAATGCCGCTTCAGCAAACCCAGCAACGTAGCGCCGACGATGCCCGTCATGGCGTGCGTTGCATGCGCCGGGACGCCGGTTTGGGTGGCCACCTCGTCGCTGAGCGTGTCGACGCGGCGATCGAATGCGCGCTCGAGCAATTGCCGCCCCACGCCTTCCAGCTGGCTCACGCCGGTAGTGGTACCGAGCAGTTGCGGCAACTGCTCGGCGATGTGGCCGTTCACCTCAGGCAAGAGAATCGTTGCGAACAGCGAACGCGCGCCATCGAGCGTCGCGCCCTTCTGCATCAGACCGGCCACCAGCGCCGGGCCGGTTGTTGCAAGCACCTTCTGGGTCGCGTCCGGCGGCAGCCCGAAGCGGGCCGCCATCTGTCGCACGACACCGTCCGTCAACGCGGACTGAATCAGCTGAATCACATTGATACTCATCGCTTCGCTTCCTTGATTTCCCGAACGCATCACCTGACGCGTCCTTTTTCGCGGCGCGATTATAGGTTTGGGGAAATCTCATAAACGAAACGACACAATTTATGACGAATTAGCCGACGTTCGCCTAAATATTCTTATATTTGCGACCCAGATTAAGAAAATTGATGTCCGATCAAGCCGCCACGCCGGTGACGCCGGTCGACTTCATCGCCGACGCCGTTTGCCCTTCACGCCGGCTCGCCGCGATCAGTTCGGCCGCGCGCTCACCGATCATCACCGTGGGCGAATTCGTGTTTCCGCCGATCAGCGTCGGCATCACGGAGGCATCGACGATCCGCAGCCCCGTCACGCCGCGCACGCGCAATTGCGGATCGACCACCGATTGCGCATCGCCACCCATCCGGCACGTTGCCACCGGGTGGTAGATCGTGTCGGCATGCTCGGCGATGGTCCGGCGCAATTCCTCCTCGGTCTGGCCGACATGCGTGTACAGCTCCTTGCCGCCATGCAGCGCGAGCGACGGCGCGTCGAGAATGCGCCGCGCCATCTGCGCGCCCTCCACCAGCAGGTCGAGATCGCGCGAGTCGCTGAAAAACCGCGGATCGATCACGGGCGCGGTGCGCGCGTCGGCGCTCGCGAGCGTCACCGCGCCGCGGCTATGCGGCCGCAGCACGCAGACGTGCAGCGAATAACCGTGGCCCCAGTGCATATGGCGGTTGTGGTCGTCGACGATCGCCGCGCAGAAATGCAGTTGCAGGTCCGGTCGATCGAGTGTCGGCCGGCTCCTAAGAAAGCCGCCCGCTTCGGCGACATTGCTCGACAGCATGCCCTTCCCATGCCGCATGAAGGTCACGAACTGCGGCAGCATCCGCGCAATGCCGCGAATCGAAAAGCCGGTCGGCTCGATCGACGACACCCGTTTGTTGATCGTGAAGTCGACGTGGTCGATCAGGTTCTGGCCGACCTCGGGTGCATCGTGCAGCACGGCAATGCCGAGCGACTGCAGATGCGCGGCCGGCCCGATGCCCGAGCACATCAGCAGTTGCGGTGAATTGAACGCACCCGCGGCCAGCACCACTTCGGCACGCGCTTCCAGCGTTTCGGTACGGCCGCCGCGCACAATCTCGACGCCGCTCGCGCGCTTGCCGTCGAAGGTCACGCGCAGCACCGTCGCATCGGCGATCGTATGCAGATTGGGGCGCGCGCGGTCATAGATATAGGCGCGCGCAACACTGCAGCGCCGTCCGTCGCGCTGCGTCACCTGGTAGAAGCCGATGCCTTCCTGGTCCGCGCCGTTGAAGTCGCTGTTCGATTTGTAACCGGCTTCGATCGCGGCCTGCACGAAACGCTTCGAAAACGGATTGCGATAGCGCAGATCGGACACCGTCAGCGGGCCGTCCGCGCCATGCCATGCGTCGGCGCCGCGCTCGTTGCCCTCCGCGCGCCGAAAATACGGCAGCACGTCGGCCCACGACCAGCCTTCGCAGCCGAGCTGCGCCCATTCGTCGTAATCGAGCGGATGGCCGCGCGTGTAGATCATCGCGTTGATCGCGCTCGATCCGCCGAAGCCGCGCCCACGCGGCTGATAGCCCTGGCGGCCGGCGAGCCCCGGCTGAGGCGTCGTCAGATAGCCGTAGTTGGTTTTGAGTTTGTGCGGCACGACGGCCGCCACCCCCACCGGCATGTTCACGAACAGATTTCGGTCCGTATGCGGACCGGCTTCGATCAGGGCAATCGTGGCGTCCGGACAGCTATCCGCGAGACGGCTCGCGAGCGAGCAGCCGCCTGAGCCCGCACCGACGATGATGTAGTCGTATTGCATCCGCTCCTCCAATTGGGGCCGCGTTGCTCGCGGACCCTGTCTAGTACACACTTGTCTACGTGTGTTTTAACGGCATTGTAGGGAGCGTTCGGTTGCGACGGCGGGTTCGTGTCAGAGCGATCCCTCTAAACGAAAGCCCTCCCGCGACCCTATGATGAAAGACGCGCGTGCGCCCGTCAGGCCGCCGCGCAGGGCATTCAAACACGGCGCCCGGTGCGCCGTCCTCAAAGCGTGCGGTACGACACGCCACGATAAAACAGCACAGCGTCGATTAACGATCGGCGTACATCCGGCGAACGGAGACAGCAGATGGAACGGCACAGCTTCGGCCACACTCACGACGTGACAAATCAGGCGCCTCCGCTCGCGGATTACAACCTGTTTGCGAGCGACGTGGCGTTGTCCGCCGCCCTCGAACGCGACGGCGCCGCGTGGCATCGCGAGGCGCTGCTACGGCACGGTGCAGCGCTCACCACGCCGGAGACACTCGCGCTTGCCGAACTGGCGAACCGCCACGCGCCCGAACTTGTCACGCACAGCCCGCGCGGCGAACGCATCGACGCGCTCGAATTTCACCCTTCGTGGCACACGCTGCTGTCGCTGTTGCGCGGCGAAGGCCTGCACGCGTTGCCGTTTTCGGACCCGCAGAGCGGCGCCATGGTCGCGCGTTGCGCCGGCTACTTCCTGCACGCGCAACTCGAATCCGGCTCCCTCTGCCCGCTGACGATGACCTTCGCGAGCATTCCGGTATTGCAACGCGAACCGGCTTTGTTCGAGACACTGCGCGACAAGCTCTACGCCCGCGAACACGATCCACGCGACCTTCCGCTCACGCAAAAAACCTCGGCGATGATCGGCATGGGCATGACCGAGAAACAAGGCGGCTCGGACGTGCGCAGCAACCAGACCCGTGCCTATGCCACGCGCGGCAGCGGCCGTGGCGCCGAATATCGCCTTGTCGGCCACAAATGGTTTTTCTCCGCGCCGCAATGCGACGCGCATCTGGTACTCGCCCGCACCGACGATCACGAAGGCCTGTCGTGTTTCTACGTGCCGCGTTTCGCGCCGGACGGCAGTAAGAACGCCGTGCAGATCCAGCGCCTGAAAGACAAGCTCGGCAACCGCTCGAACGCCAGCAGCGAAGTCGAATTCTTCGACGCGTTCGGCATCATGATCGGCGACGAAGGCCGCGGCGTGCCGACCATCATCGAAATGGCGAACTACACGCGGCTCGATTGCGTGATCGGCAGCGCGGCCCTGATGCGTGCGGCGCTGGTGCAGGCGATCCACCATGCACGGCATCGCAGCGCCTTCGGCCGGCAACTGGCCGATCAGCCGCTGATGCGCAATGTGCTCGCCGACCTGGCGCTGGAATCGGAAGCCGCGACGGTGCTGTTCATGCGACTAGCACGCGCTTTCGAAGCGTCGACGGATGCATCGTCGACCGCGCCCGCCGAGCGCGCGTGGCGCCGGATCGTCACGCCGGCGGCGAAGTACTGGGTCTGCAAGCGCGCGCTGGAATTCACCGGCGAGGCGATGGAAGTGTGGGGCGGCAACGGTTATGTCGAAACCGGTCCGATGGCGCGCTTCTATCGTGAAGCGCCCGTGAATTCGATCTGGGAAGGCTCGGGCAACGTGATGTGCCTCGACGTGCTGCGCGCCATGGAACGCGAGCCCGAAGCGGCGCAGGCCCTGTTCGCAGCGTGGCAAGCGGATGCGCAAGGGCACCCGGCTCTGAGCGCCGCGCTCGGCAAGCTCGCCGCCACGCTCAACGGGCCCGCCGAACATCGCGAAGCCTCCGCGCGACGGATCGCGCAGCAGATCGTGCTGATCGCGCAGGCCACCTTGCTGGTGAAGCACGCGCCGCCGGAAGTCGCCGACGCCTTCATCGCAACGCGTCTCGCCGACGGCTGCGGCGAGAGCGGCCGGGTGTACGGCACGCTGCCGGCGACGTTCGATCACGCCGCGATCATCGAGCGGGCATTTCCCGCTTGAACAGCACAACACACCAATAAGCGCGACCCAACGCGCACGTTATCCATCAGGGAGTGGACACACATGAAGAACGATTTGCCAGAAGTCGTCGCGCTCGAAGCGCTGCTGCGCGATCAACGCCATGCGTATTTGCGCGCGCCGTATCCGTCATGGGATGCGCGCGCCGGCCATCTGAAAGCGCTGCGCAAAGTCATGCTCGACAACCGCGACGCACTCGCCGCCGCGATGAACGCCGACTTCGGCAATCGCGCGAAACAGGAAGTGCTGCTCGCCGAATTCCTGCTGATCAAGGGTGAGATCGACGCCGCGCTCAGACACGGCAAACGGTGGATGAAAGCGCAACGCCGCAGCACCAACAAATGGCTGATGCCGGCGCGCGCGAAAGTGGTGCCGCAACCGCTCGGCGTGGTCGGCATCATCGTGCCGTGGAATTATCCGGTGCTGCTCGCAGTCGGCCCGCTGATCAGCGCACTGACGGCCGGCAACCGCGCCATCATCAAGATGTCCGAGTTGACGCCGCGCACCTCGGCGCTATTCGAACAGCTGATCGGTCAGACCTTCTCGCGCGACCACGTCGCCGTAGTGAACGGCGATGCTGCATTGGCCGCCGCGTTTAGCGCGCAACCGTTCGACCATCTGCTATTCACCGGCTCGACCAAGGTCGGCCATGAAGTGATGCGCGCCGCCGCCGAACATCTCACACCGGTCACGCTCGAACTCGGCGGCAAGTCGCCGGCGATCATCGGTCAGCACGCACGCTTCGACAACGCCGTGGATAACCTCGTCGCCGGCAAGACGCTCAACGCAGGCCAGACCTGCGTCGCGCCGGACTATGTGCTGGTGCCGCGCGGCAAGGAGCAGGCGTTCATCGAACGGGCACGCGCGCGGATGGCGACGATGTACCCCGACTTTGCGCGCAACCTCGACTACACATCGATCATCTCGGAGCGGCATTTCGCTCGGCTGCAACGTCTCGCCGACGAAGCGCAGGCCGCCGGCGCGCAACTGCACACGCTCACCGACAGCACGCCCGATGAGGCAAGCCGCCGCTTTCCGCTGATCGCCGTGACGAATGCGCCGGATGAAAGCGCGCTGATGCAGGAGGAGATTTTCGGCCCGCTGTTGCCGATCGTCCCCTATGACACGCTCGACGATGCGATCACGTGGATCAACACGCGTCCCCGCCCGCTCGCGCTGTACCTCTACGCCGACGACAGTGCGACCATCGACCGCGTCACGCGCGACACCATCGCGGGCGGCATGGCGATCAACGAAACGCTGATGCATCTGGCGTGCGAAAGCCTGCCGTTCGGCGGCGTCGGTGCGAGCGGCATGGGTGCGTATCACGGTTACGAAGGCTTCGTGACCTTCTCGAAGATGAAGCCGGTGCTGACGCAGGCGCGGCTGAACGCGCGCGGATGGATCTCGCCGCCGTACGGCAAGCGGGTGAATGCGCTGCTGAAGCTGATGATGAGGTTTTGACGGGGCACTCAGCGCCTGGACGTCCCACCCGAAGCATCCGCAATATCCGTAGCGACCACATCCGTGACATCCTGCGCGGCGGCGGCGACGCCGCCCTCAGGCGCATGCTCGGCCCCGCTTTCCAGCCGATGCAGCCACGCGAGCAACTCGGCCACCGCCTGATAAAGCTGCGGCGGAATCCGCGTATCGAGATCGACCTGCATCAGTAACGAGACCATTTCCGGCGCCTCGTGCACATACAGGCCGGCTTCCTTGGCGCGCTGCACGATCATCTCGGCCAGCATGCCGTAGCCTTTGGCGATCACGCGTGGCGCGGGATCGTTGCCTTGTGCGTCGTAGACGAGCGCGGCCGCGCTGCGGCGATGTTTGCGGCTCATCACATATCCCAATCGAAATCGTCGACCGGCGCGGCTCCCGGGCGTGCGACACGCGCCGTGCGGCGCCCCGCCGACACTTTATCGGTCGCGGCGGCCGCCGCTGCCGCCGACGCCGAACGCGCATAAGCAGACGCCGCCGCCTGCCCGGCCGCCGCAGCTGCAGCACCCGCCGCGGTCGCTGGTATGCCGCCGCCGATCTCGCGAATCGTCAATCCGTTCAGTTCGATACCCGCTGCCGCGAGCCGCTGACGAAAGTTCTCACCCTGCGCCGCCAGCCGCGCCGCGCCGGCAGGACTCGCCTGCACGCGCGCGACCAGCCGCATGCCGGTCAGCGTCAGGTCCGCATCCACAGTGCCGAGCGTGGGCAGCGACAGCGTCAGCCGCGTGCGCCACGGCTGGCCGTCCTCGCTCGCCGTGCCGCCGCCGCTGCGGTCCCATTCGTCGCCTTCCTGTTCGATGGTCCAGTCGAGCTTGGCGCCAGGCCACGCTTCGCCGGTCCAGCGAAACTGCCCGGTAGCAAGCAGATCGAGCTGCTGACGCACCAGAGGGACGGTCGCGGGATGAACCGCGGCCGCCATCGATTGCGAGCTTTGCGACGACCCGTCGTCGGCCAGTTGCGCCGCGGCACTGTGCACGCTCGAGTGCGCCGGCTGACCGTTCAGCTCGGACAGAGAACTTGCCAGCACCTCGCCGGCCACGAAGCGCGCGGCCTGCGCGGTCTGGATCGACGGCATCGCGCGGGCGGCCGCGTTGCCTTCCGGCGCGCCGTTGCCCGGACCGTTGGGCGCGGCGCCCGTGCCCTGCCGGGTTGTCGTGTTCGAGGAAGAAGCCGGATCGGCGTCGCTCGCCCAGTCGAGCGGCAATTGCGCGGCGGCGGCCACCAGCTTGTTTTGCGCTTCGCTGGCGAGGGCTGCGGGCGGACGCTGCCCGGCCAGCCATTGCGCGAGATGGGATTCGTAGAACAGGCCGCTATCGCCGACCGTCTGTTGGAGTGCGGCCGCGAGCGCGGCGACCGGCACCTGAGCCGCCGCCACATTGGCGGTGGCTGCGGTACCGGTGGTAGCGGCGGTATTCGGATTGGCAGATGAAGCAGCAGGCGTGGCTGTCGTATCGAAGAGCGACAAGCCGTCGCCTTCGACGTCGAGCGCCGGCGCGGCCGGCCAGATGGGCAACTGCCCGAGCACCGCCGGAGTCGCCTCGCCGCCCGAATTCACAATCGCATTAAGCGTGAGCGCAACGGCGGACAGCGCGGTTTGCGCGGAAGCCGGCGCTGGCGCGGGGGGCGCGACGGGGGTGGTATTGAGAATCTCGGTATCGACGCCCGCCGCACCGGTCTGCGAGGCGGTCGCACTACCCGGCGCGAGATTGAGCAGACTGTCGACCCGGTTCGCGAGCAGCGAAGTGACGACCGCGTCGATTCCGTTCATACCGATTCCTTGGTCACATTGGCAGCAACGCGCTCAAATCCAGTCAGGCGGACTCAACCAGCGCCTTGCTCGCGGGCAAACTCAGCGTGCCCCGTACAGTTCCTTGAGCACACGAGTCGGCCGTCCGGCGAACAGCGCCGACAGATTGGCCATACGCGGATTCGCCAGATCGCGGATCGCAGCGTCGTCGGCCAGAATCTGACGGATCAGCGCGTATTTGCGCAGGCGCTCCGCATCGTCCAGTCTGACCCCGGCTTCCGCGTCTTTCAACGCGTCCACCAGATTCCGATATTCCTCCTGCAAGTGGACCAGATCATTCCACAGGGCTCGCCGGGCAGCTGTCAGCATGCGGCGGGAAATCGCTGCAATCGCCTCGTAGCGGGCGAAATATTCTGCGTTCGATGTCATCTCATGCTTTCCGCGGCCGGCTGGGCTGCCATCCGCGCGATCTCCGGGGCGATCCCGATCCATGCCTCTTCGAGTGTCGCCAGCAGGCCGTCGACTTCGACCAGCATCGCCTCGCTCTGTTTTATATTGGCTTCGAGCAGCCGGCGCGACATATAGCTATATAGCGCGTCCAACCGCTCTGCAATCTCGCCGCCCACCTCAAGGTTCAGCGATAGTTGCAGCCCGCTTTCGACGATCTGAATCGCCTTGCCGATCGCCTCACCACGCGCCGACACATTGCCTTGCTGCACATGCATGCGCGCTTGCGCAATCGCCTGCCGGGCGCCCTGATACAACATCACGATCAGACGATGCGGACTCGCGCCCATCACCCCTGTCTCGACGCCGACGCGCGCGTACGCATTGGCTCCAGAGTGTCCTGGGGAAAACATCGGCGCTCCTCCTCTCTTGCACTGCGGTTGGTCGCGGCACCCCATCCGTGCACGTTGCCGCACCCGGATTTCTGCCTGTATCTGGTTATCGGATAGGCAGCGGGAAAGCTTTAGGCCGTTGTAAGGGGGATTAAGGGGCCGAAAGGGGCGATATCGCGCTGAGCGTGGCAAGGCCGCCTGCCACGAAGCGCCTCGTGGGCGCGCCGGGCCGGCTGTCCTGCCGTGAAACCACACAGCGTTGCATCTGGGCGCATGCGTTCGGGCGGGCGGAACGGCCCTGCCGCCCGAGCGGCACTTACACCGACATCTGCATGATGTCGTTATAGGCCGACACCAGTTTGTTGCGCACCTGCAGACCGAACTGGAAGCCGATGTTGGCCTTCTGCGAGTCGACCATCACGTCGTTCAGCGAGACATTCGACGCGCCGAGCTCGAACGCCTGCGATTCGCCGGCCGCCTTGGTCTGATCGCCGCTGATCTTGTCCAACGAGGCCTTCAGCGCCGAGGCGAAACCGCCGGCCGTCGCCGCGCCGGACTGCTCGGCCACCGGGGTGTTGCCGCCGGCCGCTTGCGCCGCCATCGACTGCATCTGTTGCAGCGCCGACGAGAGCGCGTTCACGGGCAAAGTCATGTTCTCTCCAGGGATTGACGACCGGGATGCCAGAAACCGTACCGATCTGAACGAAAGCATAGCAGTGGGTCATCCGGGAAAGCCCCGAAACTAGGGGGGAAACCCGGCTCTATTCAAGCAATCGGGTTGAGCCGCGCTGCGGATAATTTCAATGGTGAAAGTCTCTGTCCGCACGCCCGCCGACCCTCGGTGCGCAGAAGCGGCAGAACGCAAAGGCATCCCGGAGATACCCGACGCATGGATTCGTCAGCCAACTCTTTGATCAACCCCGACGCCCGCATGGGCCTCGCCGGCGCGCAGCCCGGCGCCGGTGCTGCCGGCACCGGCCAGGCCGGCGGTGCCGCGGACCTCGGCGGCCTTGGGGGCAACCTGGGCGGCAACTTCGGCCAGCGTCTGTCAGGCCTCGCGCAAATGCGCGGCAACCCGCGCGCGCCGCTGATTTTCGCGGTCGCGCTGCTGGTCGCCATCGTCGCGGGTCTGTTCCTGTGGTCGCGCGCACCGGACTACAAGGTGCTCTACAGCAACCTGTCGGACCGCGACGGCGGCGCCATCATCACCGCGCTGCAGGCGGCCAACATCCCCTATAAGTTCTCCGACGCCGGCGGTGCGATCCTCGTGCCGGCCGAGCAGGTGCATGAAATGCGTCTGCGTCTGGCTTCGCAGGGCCTGCCCAAGAGCGGCTCGGTCGGCTTCGAACTGATGGACAACCAGAAGTTCGGCATCAGCCAGTTCGCCGAGCAGATCAATTACCAGCGTTCGCTCGAAGGTGAACTGGAACGCACGGTCGAGTCGATTTCCTCGGTGAAGTCGGCGCGTGTGCATCTGGCCATTCCGAAGCCTTCCGTGTTCGTGCGCGACAAGGAAGCGCCGTCGGCTTCCGTGCTGGTCAACCTCTACCCGGGCCGCGCACTCGACGAAGGCCAGGTGCTGGCGATCACCCATATGGTGTCCTCGGCGGTGCCGGATATGCCGGTGAAGGGCGTGACCATCCTCGACCAGGACGGCAACCTGCTCACGCAGCCGTCCACCGGCAGCGGTCTGGACGCCTCGCAACTCAAGTACCGCCAGCAGATCGAGCGCAACACGCAGCAACGCATCGACGCGATCCTGTCGCCCCTGTTCGGTTCCGGCAACGCGCACTCGCAGGTCAGCGCCGACATCGACTTCTCGCACACCGAGCAGACCTCGGAAAACTACGGCCCGAACGGCAACCCGCAGCAGTCGGCGATCCGCAGCCAGCAAACGAGCACCGCGACCGAAATGTCGCAAGCCGGGGCCTCCGGCGTGCCGGGCGCGCTGTCGAACCAGCCGCCGCAACCGGCCTCCGCGCCGATCACGGCGAGCAACGGCGCGAGCGGCGTGACCACGACGCCGGTCAGCGACCGCAAGGATTCGACCACCAACTACGAACTGAACAAGACCGTGCAGCATCTGGAGCAGCCGATGGGCGGCATCAAGCGTCTGTCGGTGGCGGTGGTGGTCAACTATCTGCGGGTGGTGGACGCCAAGGGCCACGCGACGATGCAACCGGTCACTGCCGACAAGCTCGCGCAGGTCACTCAGCTGGTGAAAGACGCGATGGGCTTCGATCAGGCGCGCGGCGACTCCGTCAACCTGGTCAACAGCCCGTTCACCGCCGACGTCGACCCGGACGCCGATCTGCCGTGGTGGCGCACGCCGGACATGATCGCGCTTGCCAAGCAGATCGCGACCTACCTCGGCATCGCCGCAGTCGCCCTGTTCCTCTACTTCGTGATGGTGAAGCCGGCGCTGCGCCGCGCTTTCCCGCCGCCGGAGCCGGTTGCCGCCGCGGCGCTGCCGTCGCCGGACGAGCCGGTGCTGCTGGACGGCATCCCCGCCGCCGAGCGTGCGGGTGCGCCGACCGTCGCCGAACTGGAAAGCGACAACGAATTGCTCGCGCTGGAAAACTCGAAACACAAATACGAACGGAATCTGGAATTCGCGCGCAACATCGCGCGCCAGGATCCGAAGATTGTTGCAACCGTCGTGAAAAACTGGGTGTCCGATGAGCGCTGAAGGCGTAATGAAGAGCGCGCTCCTGCTGATGTCGATCGGCGAGGAAGAAGCCGCGCAGGTGTTCAAATTCCTCGGGCCGCGTGAGGTCCAGAAGATTGGCGTGACAATGGCCGCGCTGAAGAACATCACGCGCGAGCAGATCGACGAGGTCCTGCAGGAGTTCGTGCGTGAGGCCGAGAAGCACACCGCTCTCTCGCTCGATTCGAGCGACTACATCCGCTCGGTGCTGACCAAGGCGCTCGGCGACGACAAGGCCGGTGCGATCATCGACCGGATTCTGCAGGGCAGCGATACCAGCGGGATCGAAGGCCTCAAGTGGATGGACTCCGCGGCGGTGGCCGAGCTCATCAAGAACGAGCACCCGCAGATCATCGCGACCATTCTCGTTCACCTGGACCGCGATCAGGCTTCGGAAATCGTCGCCTGCTTCACCGAGCGGCTGCGTAACGACGTGCTGCTGCGGATCGCCACGCTCGACGGCATCCAGCCGGCCGCGCTGCGCGAACTCGACGACGTGCTGACGGGCCTCCTGTCCGGCAGCGACAACCTCAAGCGCAGCCCGATGGGCGGCATCCGCACGGCGGCCGAAATTCTCAATTTCATGTCGAGCAACCATGAAGAAGGCGTCATCGAGAATGTTCGTCAATACGACGCGGAACTCGCGCAGAAGATCATTGATCAGATGTTTGTGTTCGAGAACCTGCTCGATCTGGAAGACCGCGCGATCCAGCTGTTGCTGAAGGAAGTCGAGTCCGAGGCGTTGATCATCTCGCTGAAGGGCGCGCCGCCCGCGCTGCGCCAGAAGTTCCTGTCGAACATGTCGCAGCGTGCTGCCGAACTGCTCGCCGAAGACCTCGATGCGCGCGGCCCGGTCCGCGTCTCCGAAGTCGAGACGCAGCAACGCCGCATCCTGCAGATCGTGCGCAATCTGGCGGAAAGCGGCCAGATCGTTCTAGGCGGCAAGGCGGAAGATGCGTATGTCTGATCAGAACTCCGCAGCGAAGGAGCGCCTCTCGGCCTACCAGCGCTGGGAGATGGCCTCGTTCGATCCGGTGCCGCCGGCGCCGCCCGCACCCGAAGTCGACGACGGTGCGTTCGAAGCCGAACTCGAACGTCTGCGCGACGCCGCGCATGCACAGGGCATCGCGACGGGTCACGTGGCCGGGCAGGCGCTCGGTTATCAGGCCGGTTACGAGCAAGGCCACGCACAGGGTTTCGAGCAGGGTCAAAGCGAAGCACGTGAAGAAGCGGCGCGCCTCGCCGCGCTCGCCGAAACCTTCAAGGCAGCGCTCGACGGCACGCAAGGCGCGATCTCGGAAACGCTGGTCGCATTGGCGCTCGACATCGCCCAACAGGTGGTGCGCCAGCACGTGCAGCACGATCCGACCGCGCTGATTGCCGCCGCCCGCGAGGTGCTGGCCACCGAACCGGCGCTGGTCGGCGCGCCGGCGCTGATCGTCAGCCCTGCCGACCTGCCGGTCGTCGAAGCCTATCTGATGGAAGAGCTGCAAACGCGCGGCTGGACCGTGCGTACCGATCCGTCGGTCGAACGCGGCGGCTGCCGCGCGCAAGCCGGCACCGGTGAAGTCGACGCCGGCATCGACACGCGCTGGGAGCGCGTCGCCGCCGCACTCGGCAAGGTGAGCACATGGTGAAGCCGACACTCGAAGAGATCCGCGCCAGCGATCTGACGCCGCTCGAACGCGAGCTGGCACTGGCGTCGTTCGGCGCCGAGGCGTTGGCGGATGTGCCGGCCGCGGTGACGCCCGCGGCGGCTGCCGTCGCCGCGATCGACGCCGCGCTGCGCGATCCCGCTCATGGGCACCCGGCGAAGGGCGTTGCGGCGAGCCGCGAATCCGCCGTTTCTTCGAATCCCGCTTCACCCCCTCCCGCCCCTGCCCCGTACGATCCTGCCCTCGACAGCAATCCGCACATGCAAGCCTGGCGCGGCCGGCTCGACGCGCTGCGCGCCCGCAACGCAATCGCCAAGCCGATGCGCGCCTGCGGACGTTTGACGCGCGCCGCCGGCCTGGTGCTCGAAGCGGTCGGTCTGCGCCTGTCGGTGGGCGCCGAAGTGATGATCGAGCTGCCATTCGGCAGTTCGCTGGCGATGGCCGAAGCCGAAGTGGTCGGCTTCTCCGGCGACAAACTGTTTCTGATGCCGACCACCGAAGTGATCGGCCTCTTGCCCGGCGCACGCGTGTATCCGCTCGAAAGCGCGCCGATCGCCGATCCGATGGCGGGCGCGAAGCGCCTGCCGGTCGGCTGGGAATTGCTCGGCCGCGTGCTGGATGCATCGGGCCGCCCACTCGACGGCCTCGGCCCGCTCGGCGCGCACGCCGATGCGCCGCTCTCCTCACCGGTCATCAACCCGCTGAACCGCGAGCCGATTCACAAGGTGCTCGACGTCGGCGTGCGCGCGATCAACGCACTCCTGACCGTGGGCCGCGGCCAGCGCATGGGCCTGTTCGCCGGTTCGGGCGTCGGTAAATCGGTGCTGCTCGGCACGATGGCGCGCTACACCAGCGCCGAGGTGATCGTGATCGGCCTGATCGGCGAACGCGGCCGCGAAGTGAAGGAATTCATCGAACAGATTCTCGGCGAGGAAGGTCTCGCGCGCTCGGTGGTGATCGCCGCGCCCGCCGACGTCTCGCCGCTCCTGCGGATGCAGGCCGCGTCGTACTCGACCTCGCTCGCCGAATATTTCCGCGATCAGGGCAAGCACGTGCTGCTGCTGATGGATTCGCTGACCCGCTACGCGATGGCGCAGCGCGAGATCGCACTCGCCGTGGGCGAGCCGCCCGCCACCAAGGGGTATCCGCCTTCGGTGTTCGCCAAGCTGCCGGCGCTCGTCGAACGGACCGGCAACGGCCCGGCGGGCGGCGGTTCGATCACCGCGTTCTACACCGTGCTGACCGAAGGCGACGACCAGCAGGACCCGATCGCCGACTCCGCACGCGCGATTCTCGACGGCCACATCGTGCTGTCGCGCTCGCTCGCCGAGGCCGGCCACTATCCGGCGATCGACATCGAAGCCTCGATTAGCCGGGCAATGACCGCGCTGATCGACGATAACCATCTCGAGAAGACGCGTATGTTCAAGCAGATGCTGTCGCGCTATCAGCGCAACCGCGATCTGATCAACGTCGGCGCCTATTCGAGCGGGCGCGACGCGCTGCTGGACCGGGCGATTGCGCTGTATCCGCGGATGGAAGCGTTTTTGCAGCAGGGTTTTCGCGAATGCGCGAACTTTGAACCAAGTCTCGAAATGCTGGACGCTCTGTTTGCCCAAGGAGGCTGACGATGGCGAAACACTTTCCGATCAAAACGCTCATCGGCCTCGCCCAGGACGATGTGGACGCCGCCGCACAACGCCTGGGCCGCGCGCAGCGCGAACGCAACGACGTGCAGTCGCAGCTCGACTCGCTCGTGCAGTACCGCGACGAATATCACGCGCGTTTCACGGCGACCGCTCAGACTGGCATGCCCGCCGGCAACATGCGCAATTTCCAGGCATTTATTGACACACTCGACGCCGCCATCGAACAGCAGCGCAATCTGCTGGTGACGGCCAATGCGCGCGTCGAGGCTGCCAAGCCCGACTGGCAACGCCAGAAGCAGAAGCTCGGCTCGTATGAAGTGCTGCAGGCGCGCGGCGAAGCCGCCGAAGCAAAAACCATGGCGCGGCGCGACCAGCGCGATGCAGACGAACACGCCGCCCGCATTCTGAGGATGCGTGTCGAAGGCGCCTGATGCGCCCGGGCACCGCCTCGATTGACCGAACACCCCGTTTGACGGATTGACAGGATTCCCTATGTCGCTTCTTTCACAGATCGGCTCACTGCTCGGCTCGGCCAGCAGCACATCCACCAATGCGGCGATGGCCGCTGCGGCGAACGCCAAGCCGTTCTCGCAAACCTTGCAGCAGAGCATCGACCTGCAAAACAGCGCGGCCGCGCAGATCGCAAGCACGCCGCCGACTCCGTCGTTCTCTCCGCCGCCCTCTTCGTCGGCGTCCGATTCGTCGTCTTCGGCAGATTCGTCGAGCGTGCATGATGCACCGCCGCCGCCCGATCCGTCGACGAAGAGCCAGGATGCCGCGAGCAGCAATACGGACAACAGCAGCTCGACGAGCGCTTCCTCATCCAGCTCATCGTCGGGTTCATCGTCCACTTCGTCTGCCAATACGCAGCAGAGCTCGACCGACCAGACCAACACGACGCCGGCGAAATCCGGCAACACGACCACGCAGACCGACGCCGCCACGGCAGCAGCGGCTGCGGCTGCCCAAGCACAGGCTCAAGCGCAGGCCAACGCGAATAGCGCGACCGACCCGACGACGGCAGATCCCGCCACGGCGCTGACTGACGCCGCGACTACGCTGCCCGGCACAGGCACGGACCCGACGACGGGCACCACCACGGGCAAAAAGACGGGCGCGACCGATTCAAAGTCGGCGCAGGACGCCTTGCAGGCGGCGCTTGCCGCGCTGGCGAGCGGCCAGGGCGTGGTTCCGCAGCAGGCACTGGCGAGCGGCGCGGCGGCGAATGCGGCGACGGCGGCGAACGGTTTGGGTGCTGACGCGAGCAACGGACTCAACGGAACGGCGGATGGCAAGACACTGGCGGCCGGTTTGTTCGGCGACGGCAAGGGATCGAACGCGAGCAAGACTGCATTGACGACGGCGGCCACAACGATGGCGGATCCCTCGACGGCAGCAAAGGCAGCGGCTGACGCGCTGAGCGCGACGGCTGCGGCCGGCGGTGCGCAAGCTGACGATCTGGCGTCCTTCAAGAGTGCGTCCGATGCCGCGACGGCGGCGCTGGCGGCTGGCCAGGCAGCGGCGAGCGCCGCGAACACGACGGCGGCTGTGCAGACGACGGGTAATGCCGGTGCGGCCGAAGCGGCGAATACGTTGTCACCGCAGGTGGGCACGACGGATTGGGAAGATGCATTGAGTCAGAAGGTGGTGTTTTTGTCGAATGCACATTCGCAGAGTGCCGAGCTGACTTTGAATCCGAAGGATCTGGGGCCGCTACAGGTTGTGTTGCAGGTTGCCGATAACCATGCACATGCGTTGTTTGTTTCGCAACACCAGCAGGTTCGTGAGGCCGTCGAGGCGGCGTTGCCGAAGCTTCGCGAGGCGATGGAGTCCAACGGTATCGGGTTGGGGAGCGCTAGTGTTAGCGATGGGTTTGCCCGGCAGGGCGGGCAGCAGCAGAGCGCAGATTCGGGGCGCTCTGGGGCGCGCGGTGCTGGGGGTTATGCAGGCGACGCCGGTGGTTCGGATTCTGACTCTAGTGTTGCTAATGTTGCCGTTCGGCGGACTGTTGGGTTGGTCGATACGTTTGCTTAAGCCCGTTCGGGCGGGGGATTGCCTGCTCGGCGCTTATTGTCAGTGTTCCTGGGGCTTTGGCCTTTCCTTGAATTGTTAGTGGTCTATTAGCGTTGCC